>NZ_JBEXHU010000018.1:0-185268 GCF_040608175.1 Micromonospora sp. NPDC005206 | reverse complement strand
GCCAACATCGCCCGCGCCACCCGACGCGCCAACCGCCGCCCCCACGACCTCATCACCGCCGTGACCAGCAGCATCCCGACAACGCAATGACCCTGATTGTTCTGACGAGGCGGGGCCCGGAGCGTGGTCGACAGTGCGCGTTATACCTCAGAGTCATATGTATGCCTCAGAGGTATCGGGCTCCATGCCAACTGTCCCGCCCGCCGGGAAGGGCGGTAGCCAAGATCTGCGCAACGTCGGGAGGGGCAGGCTTGGGCCGCAGGATGACGTTCGCCCCGTGGGCCGGGACCTTCGGTCAGTTCAACGTAGCCATTGGACGCGCTCTTCGATTCCGCCGATCGCTCCCCGCCACACACCGCTGAACCGCCCGCCCTGGAGGGACGCGAGTTGGCGACGGGCGCCCCAGCCGGCGACTGGTCTGTCAACGACACGAAACAGGTCGTCGAGGTAGTCCAGGGGCGAACCCACGGCCAGCTGCTTCAGCACATCGTCGAGCTCGAACGCCTCCGAGACCTCTCGAATGAGATCACGGTTGGCGATGAACAATGTCGGGACCCACTGCGCAGGCGGAAACCTCAGGCTGTAGGAGATGAGGTCGAAGTTGAAGCTGTGTTCATCGTCAGGCTCCGTCGCAGTTGTGCCCATACCGTCCAGGAAGCTGTCCCACCCCTTGATGGTGGCCAATTCATGGGCGTCGGTCCTGGCCACATACTTACGCATGGACTCTGCGGATCTGAATAGGAGCAGGCGACTCTGGGCGCCGAGGAATGCCGCGCCGGTCTGTTGGTCGTCGAGGTGTGCGCGAAGCGTGTATCCCCTTTCGCCGGATCGAAGTGTGATGGCAATCGGGTGAATAGTTGAACGCGGATTCGTTGAGGTGTCCAACTGGCCCGCCGCCGGGAATTCCGGGTGCGTCCACTGTGCTCTGGGATTTTCGCGTTCGCGCGTCTCGCGTTCCCGGTCCTCACGTTCGCGGGCTTCGCGTTCGCGGTTCTGGCCCTCGCGCTTCTGACTCTCGCGCTTCTGGCGTTCGCGGTCCTGGCGTTCGCGGGTGTCGCGCGCGCGGTCCTGGCGTTCCCGGGTCTGACGCTCGCGGTCCTGACGGGCGCCGGTGTGGACAGCTGTTAGCTGCTTGTACGCCGCGTTGAGCTGCTGCATTTGCCGGGTGACTTCCTCCCGGACCTTTGCAGGGCTCGACTGATGCCTGTCCGGATGCCAGATCTGCGCGAGAACGAGGTAGCGCTCCCGAATCTCCGCGACCGACGATTCGCGTGTCACGCCGAGAAGCGCGTACGGATCCTGGCCGTCAGGGAACATGATATCCACCGGATCTTATGAACACTCGGGGCGCGTGCCCGGTGATCTTAACAGCAATTGTCGATACATACCGCCCTGCCCTGCCCTGCCCGGCCGTTGCAGGTGTCCAATCGCGGGCTGGTCCTACGGTGCGGGCTGGTGAGCCTGGCGGCGGTGCGGCTGAGCGGCGTGGGCTCGTCCCGCGCTGCCGGTGGCATGTCGTACCGGACGGCCGTGCGGGGACAGGCCTGGCCGCGGCCGAGCTGGTACCGACCTCAGGCACTGAGGTGTCGGCGGATGTCTCGAGCGAGGGCTGCCTGCGCCTTGTCGTCGATTTCGAGGATGCCATTCTCGGCCATGAGGGCGTGGAACTGCTGCTGGTGGTAGGGCACGCCCGGGGGCAGCGGCGCGAGGTGCCAGTGAAGGTGCGCGTTGCCCTGTTGGCTGCCGAGGCTCAGGGAGTACATCCGCTCCGTGGGCAGTGTCGCGGCGAGCGCTGTGGCGACTGCGTACACGATGCCCTGGAAGCGGAGGAAGTCCTCCTGTGGCACGTCCCGTACCCAGCTCTCGATGTGCTGCCTCGGCGCGACGAGGCAGTAACCGAGCA
Source organism: Micromonospora sp. NPDC005206 (assembly GCF_040608175.1). Classification (NCBI taxonomy): domain Bacteria; kingdom Bacillati; phylum Actinomycetota; class Actinomycetes; order Micromonosporales; family Micromonosporaceae; genus Micromonospora; species Micromonospora sp. NPDC005206. Next base: position 183,365 of record NZ_JBEXHU010000018.1, on the reverse strand, counting down.
ACGTCGGGTCGCGAGCGAGGAAGGCGATGACGGTGTCGTCCTCGTAGACGACGTGGTGCCGATAGTCGGGATGGCCCGCCACGAGGGCACAGACAAAGCAGGGGCCGTCGCGGACGCGACGCTCGTACCGATCAACGTCAAATGCTGTCTTTGCCGGCTGGCCCTCCACCTGGGCAGCCTAAGATCCGGCGCCAGGTACCAGGAAGGCGTCGCAGGACCACCGGACCGCCCCTGTACGCCGGATAGGTTCGTGCGCGGTGGGTAGACGGCGCGCGTGCCGCGAACCAGGAGCCGACAGCCGACGTCGACCCGGCACCGAACGGGCGGTCGCGTGCTGGCCGGACGTTCGCTCGCCTGCGGGAGCGGGGGCAGCAGTTGGTACGCGCCCGCGTCTGGCGGTTACGCCTGTTCGGTCTGCTCGCCCTGCAGGCCGGCATCGCGGCGGCGATCGCCTGGTTCGTGGCGTACCGGTTCCTGGGCAATTCGAGCCCGCTCTTCGCGCCGACCACGGCGGTCGGCATCGTGGCCGCCGCGATGGGAACACGCCTGCGGCGCACGATCGAGCTGCTGGCCGGGTTGATCCTCGGGCTCGCCGTCGGTGACACGCTCATCAGCGTAAGTCGTTTTGAGTCAAGCTTTTGGTCGGTGCCTCGTCCGTCGTCTATCCCTGCATAGCCGTAATGGGGTTGGTCCCAGCAGCGTGTAATCGGGTTGGTGAGACGACGGGCGGGGCTGCCCATGATGAGCGTCGAGGTAACCGTGGTTCCTCAATGCCGCGTGGGGCTCGCCCCGACCCAGCTCGACGGCCGCCTGCTGATCTCAGGCGGCCATAGGCATCACCGCGGGTTGTGTGGTGCCGTGGGTTGCGATGACCGGACTCCAGCGTTTGCCGGTGGTGATGACGGCGTGCAGTTGCCGCAGGATCGCTGCGGCGATCACGGCCTGGGCTTGGGTGACGGTGAGCTTGTTCTGCTCTCGGGTGGTCAGGTGGGTGAACCGGGCGGCGTAGACCGGGTTGGCCCGTTGCGCGCCCCAGACGGCTCGCCACGCTGCCAGCCGCAGTCCGGGGCGTCCTTGTCCGGTCAGTTTCGTGCGGCCTTTGAAGGTGCCGGACAGTTTCTCCCGCGGTGCCAGGCCGGCGTGCTTGACCAACGCCCGGGCACTGGAGAACCGGTTCGGGTCACCGGTCTCGGCCAGGATCGCCGCAGCGCCGATCGCGGACAGGCCGGTGATCGAGGTGACCAACTCGGTCAGCCGCAGTTCGTCCAGGACCGCTGTCATCCGAGTCTCGGTGTCCAGCAGCCGGCGGTGGGTCTCGAGCCAGTCGCCCAGCAGCAGCCCAACGCGCTCCAGGGCACCCGCACGATGGGCGATCACTCCGGCCGGATCGGTCAATGCCGCGAACAGCAGCCGCACGATCCGCAGGCAGGGTTTCTGCTTACCTCGTCGGACGATCTCCCGGCGCACCGCGGTCTCAAACCGCGCCGATCCCAGGCGGCGGGTCCGGGTCAGGTCCCCGCCATCACGGTCGACCACGATGCTCATCGCGGCGGTCCACGTCGAGGAACGAAACGGCTGGCGCGCGGTCTGCAGCGCCGCCGGCCAGACACACTCCAGCAGCGCCCGCATCTGCTGCACCTGACTGCCCGCCTCCACCAGCAGCTGCTCACGACGCGCGCCCAGATGCCGCAGCCGGCCCCACGTCTCATCAACCGGCTCGGGAACATAGCAGCGCAGCTGAGACGTCAGCCGAGCAATGATCACGGCGTCTTTCTCATCGGTCTTGTCGAAGGTCAGGTCTTCGCTGCGCCGCGCCCACGACGTCAGCATCGGCTGGACGCACACGAACGGCATCCCTCGTTCCCCAGCCAGCTGACCCAGCACCCGCCAGCGGTGACCGGTCGGCTCGCACGTCACCGTGACCCCGGCGAAGCCTTTCGCCGCGGCCTGCTTGCCCGCCCAGTCCAACGCCGCGCCAAGATCCCAGGCATGGCACCGGAAAGTCTTACGTGCCAACACTTTCGAGTCGTGGTCGGTGACCACGACCATCTGCTTCTTGTCCGCCAGATCAATGCCGACGATCGCATTCGAGGACGGGACCAGCACCCGCAACCGAGCAAGCCGCGCGTTGCGGTTGCGGTCACCCCGGGACACGCCGCTACCGTTACCCATGAACGTCCTCCTCCTGCGATGGGACACCAAGCCCGACAAGCGCATCAGGGGGACGTTCCTACGTCCTACATCGACACGCAGAACGTCTTTCTATGCCGCTGTTCGGCATCGGGCCCTGGCAGACCGGGGTGGTCGTCGTGCTGGCGATCGTCGTCGCCATCTGCTCAAGGGCGGTGGCTCATTGCTCACCCAGGCCGGCGGTACCGCGGTGCTCATCGCCACCCTGGAGCCGCCGGTGCGTGAACTGTCCATCCCCCGCTTCGTCGACGCCGCGGTCGGGGGGCTGATCGGGCTGGCCGTTGGTCTGCTGTTGGTGCCCATCCACCCGCAACGGACGGTGCAGCGGCTGGCCGAACCGGTCCTCGATCCGGGGATGGCGGCCTTGCACGACCTGGCAGGCGCGGTACGCGCCCGTGATCTTGATGAGGCCCAGGGAAGCCTGCGCCGGTTGCGGAACCTCGACTCCCGGCCGAACGCGCTGGACGAGGGGCTCGCCGCCGCCCAGGAGGTGGTGCGATTAGCGCCACTACGCTGGCGCGACCGCACTTCCCTGGCCTTCTATACCCAGGCCGTCCGGCATCTGGAGCGCAGCCTGCACAGCAGCCGGTCCGTCGCACGGCGACTCACGACAGCCCTGAAGGACGATGAACCCATACCTGAGGAGCTGCCGGCGGCCATCGACCTGCTGGCCGACCGCGCGCAGGCCCTGAGGTGCACGATTCGCGCCGACGACGAGCCCCACCGTTCGCGCGGGCAGATCCTGCGGGCCGTCGAGCTGGCCGGGCGGGCGCAGGGACGGTCGTCGGACTTCGACCGCCCGCACACCCACCGGTTGGGTTACTCCGGGCTGATCGCCGTCGGTGAGTTTCGGACGGCCGCACATGAGCTGCTCATCGCCAGCGGGCTGGACACCGAGGAAGCGGCAGAGCTGGTCAGGCGGGCGGTGGATGGGGACGAGCCGGACTAAACGGCAGGGGCTGCCCCGAACAGGCCGGCGGGCGGTGCGTGGTGACCCTCCTTGACGTGCGAGTAGTCGCGAGCCTCCGCCACCAACCCGACTTCGTCGAAGCGCAACACCGTGCAGCCGGAGATGGTCGTCGGTTGACCATTGACGTAGATCACGGACCAGTACTCCACGGCAGCCACGTCACCGTCGACCTGCGGTTCGGCGAACCACACCTCCGCAGGGCGGGTCTCCTCGGCGAAGCACTCCTTCAGGTAGGTCCGAAGCCCAGAACGCCCGCGGTACGGGCGAAACATCGAGGCCCAGTGGTCGCCGTCCTCGCTCTGCAGGGCGGCGATCGCCTCGACGTCCCGGATCGGCCAGGCTTCGGTCCAGGTCCGGGCCCACCGCTGGGCCAACTTCCGAGTGTCCACGAACGTCTCCTTCGCCAACCGGTATCCCGCGTCACCGCAGTGGTATCAGGGACCACTGACATCCCGTGAGGCCACGCGGCCTACTCCTGAGCCGCCAGCCGCGCGATCGCCTGAGCCAGGACCTTCGCCCGAGTCTCCGGGGTGCGAGCCTTGAGCAGCGGCAGGATCACGGCGTACCGGGCGGAGCGGCCGAGCCGTTCGAAGGCGGCGGTCGCACGGGGTTCGCCGGCCAGCGCGGCGGTGAGATCGGGCGGGACGGCGGCGGTGCGCTGTGGCTCGTACGCTGCCTCCCACCGTCCGTCCGCCTTGGCGGCGGCGACCTCCGCGAGGCCCGCGGGCCGCATCCGCCCGGCCGCCGTCAGTGCCTCGACCTTCGCCACGTTGACCTGCGACCACGAGCTCCGTGGCCGGCGGCGCGAGTACCGCTGGAGGAACGACACGTCGTCGAGGCCCCTGCGCTGACCGTCGATCCAGCCGTGGCAGAGGGCCACGTCGAGCGCGTCCACGATGGTGATCGAGGGGAGCCCCGAGTGCCGCTTGGCGATCCGCAGCCACGCCTCGCCCCGCACGTCGTGCTGCGCGGCGAGCCAGGACTCCCATGCTATGGCGTCGGCAAAGTCGAGCACGTCCACGTCACGCCGGCTTCCTGGACGAGAGGACGTCGAGGTAGTGCGGGTTGTTCATGACGCCCAGCACGTTGCCGAACGGGTCGACGACCGCGGCCGTGACGAACCCCTCGTCCCCGTGCGGTGTGATCGGCTGGTACTCCGTCGCGCCCATCGCCAGCAGTCGCTCGACGGTGGCGTGCAGGTCGTCGACGTGCCAGTGCATGACGGCGCCGCCGGGCCCGGTCGTGCCAGGCGGCGCGTACCTGCGGTCGATGATGCCCAGCTCTGCCTGGTAGTCGCCGATGCGGAACTCGGTGTAGGCGGGGCGTCCGTCGGGGCCGGCCCGCAGGAAGTAGGCCTCGATGCCCAGGAACTCCGCGTACCAGGCCGTCGCCGCTGCCACGTCGTCCGCCCAGATGTTGAGCGTGGCGAATCCTCGCAGGCTCATCAGGTGTCCCCTCGTCGATGGGTTCTGCGGCCACGCTATCGACGATTGCGGAAGCTGCGGTTCCGCAATGACGGGCACAGGCGGATGTGTGCCGGCGCCGTTTCCCGGGTAGTCGCCGCCGTCGGCGTTCCGGGGGGGACCAGCGTGGAAGGCTATCCGGGGGTAGGGGAGCACGGGCTGATCGGTGATCTGCAGACCGCAGCGCTGGTCAGCAAGGACGGCACGATCGACTGGTTCTGCGCGCCGCGCTTCGACTCGCCGAGCCTCTTCGGCGCCTTGCTGGACCGCCGCAAGGGCGGCCACTTCCAGCTCTCACCGGACGGCATCGCGTACACCAGCAAACAGCTCTACCTGCCCGGTACGGCGATCCTGATCACCCGCTTCCACAGCGCCGACGGTGTGGGCGAGGTGGTGGACTTCATGCCCGTCACCGGCGAGCAGGTCACCGACCGGCACCGGTTGGTCCGGCTGATCCGGATGGTCCGGGGGAGCATGCCGTTCCGCTTCGACTGCCGCCCCCGCTTCAACTACGGGCGCGATTCGTACGAGCTCGAAGTGCACCCGGAGGGCGACGTCTTCCGCAGTTCGACTCTCACCCTCACCCTCACCCCTCTCAAGAACACGGAACGGTTGGTCGACGCCAGGGACATCCGGCGCGACGGGGAGGGTGTGTCCGCGGTGTACACGCTGCACGAGGGGGACGTCGGCGGCGTGGTCCTGGATACCGCCTGCCCGCACGCGCCCCGAGCGATCAGCACGGACGAGGCCTGCGAACTGCTCGCCGAGACCCGCGACTTCTGGCGGCGGTGGGTGGGCGGATCCCGCTACACGGGCCGCTGGAGGGAGATGGTCGAGCGGTCGGCGATGACGCTCAAGCTGATGACGTACGCCCCGACCGGCGCACTGGTCGCCGCGCCCACCGCGGGGCTGCCGGAGCAGGTCGGCGGGCCGCGGAACTGGGACTATCGCTTCACGTGGGTCCGGGACGCGTCCATCTCGGTGTACGCGCTACTCGGCCTGGGCTTCACCGACGAGGCCCGGAGGTATCTGTTCTGGCTCGAGGCGCGCATCCGCGACGCCACGAACGGCGATGTGCCCCTGCAGGTCATGTACCGGATCGACGGCTCACCGGACCTCGCCGAGGAGGTGCTGGACCACCTGGAGGGGTACCGCGGCTCGGCGCCGGTGCGGGTGGGCAACGACGCGGCGGGTCAGCTGCAACTCGACATCTACGGCGAGGCGCTCAACTCGTTGGAGTTCGCCGACCGGAACGGGCTGATCGCCCCGCACGAGGGGTGGCGGAAGGCCGCAGGGCTGATGGACTGGCTCTGCGAGAACTGGAACCAGCCCGAGGACGGCATCTGGGAGACCCGGTCCGGCCGGCAGGACTTCACCTACGGGCGGATGATGTGCTGGGTGGCGCTCGACCGCGCCATCCGCCTCGCGCACCGCCTCGGGCGGCCCGGCGACACCACCCGCTGGACGACCGAACGCAACGCCATCTACGAGCAGGTCATGGCGCGCGGCTTCCACACCGACCGTCGCGCGTTCGTGCAGCACTACCGCACGCACATCCTGGACGCGTCGCTGCTCGCGATGCCCACGGTCGGCTTCATCTCGCCGACCGACCCGATGTGGGAGTCGACGCTGCGGGCGATGGACGCCGAACTGGTCTCCGACAGCCTCGTCTACCGCTACGACCCGACCGCCTCGCCGGACGGCGTGGCGGGCACCGAGGGCACCTTCAGCATGTGCAGCTTCTGGTACGTCCAGGCCCTCGCGGACTCCGGACGGCTCGACGAGGCACGGCTGACCTTCGAGAAGATGCTCACCTACAGCAGCTCACTGGGCCTCTACTCGGAGGAGATCGCCCCCGACGGTGAGCAGATCGGCAACTTCCCGCAGGCGTTCAGCCATCTCTCGCTGATCAGCACGGCGGTCCACCTCGACGGTCTCCTCGACGATCAGCAATGACCACGACCGCCGGGTCAGAACAGGGTCAGGGGCTCGACCGGTATCGGCTCGGGTAGCGCGTCGAGCTCCGGTACGCGCGCTCGGACCTCATCGTGGAAGCGGCGGGCGAGCACGGGCGCGTCGGCGTTGTCCGGGGTGTGGACGAACATCGTCGGCGAGCGCCCCTCGCGGAGCCATCCGGCGACGACGTCGACCCAGCGCTGCCACCCCTCAACCGTCCGCGTGGTGTCGTCGCGGCCGAGGTAGCGGACGATCGGACGGTCGGTCAGCGCGAGCGAACGGAGCGGCACCCGGGGCTTCTTGAGCCAGGCGTCCCGCTCCGCGTCGCTGGTGGGCGGGCTGGCGAAGAACGCGGTGGTGTCGAAGGGGACCCACTCCGCGGCCGCGGCGGTGAGGGTCTCCACCAGGAGCCGCGTCGCGCGGGGGTCGGTGAAGAACGCGGGATGGCGGACCTCGACGGCGTACCGGTGGGACCGGGGGAGCCGGCTCAGGAAGCGGCTCAGGGTCGGGACGTCGGCGGGCGAGAACGACCCCGGCAACTGGATCCACAGGGCATGGGCGCGTGGGCCGAGCGGCTCGATGGCGTCCAGGAAGGCGCGCAGCGGCTCGTCGGCACCGGTGAGCCGGCCTTCGTGGGTGACGATCTTGGGGAGCTTCAGGACGAACCGGAAGTCGGGATCCGTCTGCGCGGCCCAGGACGCCACCGTGTCCCGGGCCGGAGTCGCGTAGAACGTCGTGTTTCCCTCGACCGCGTCGCACCAACTGGCGTAGTGCCGTAGGCGCTCCTGTGGCGGAAGGGGATGCGCCAGCAGACGGCCCTGCCACGACCTGTGGGTCCACATCGCGCATCCCACGTGTAGACGCACAGCCGCCCCCTTCCCAGGTGAACCGCCAGACCGGAGCCCACGGTAAACGACGCGCCCACCTGCCGCCGCTCGGCCTATCCGACGACCAGGTCGAGCGTCGCGAGCTGTGCCGGGTCGGCCACCACCTCGATGCCGATGATCCGGTCGGTGACGATGAAGCTGAGCGCGAGCCGGACACCTCCGCCGCGCTCCACGACCGCCCCTGGCAGGCCGTCGACGTACGCCGGCGTCGCTCCCTGGGCGCGGCCGTTGAAGAAGCCGGCGATGACGGCCGAGCCGTGCGTCTCGGCGGCCGAACCCATGCTCGCGGCCACCGGATCGGCGCGCATCACGACGTGCGGGTCGAGCAGACTGACCAGGTCGTCGAAGCGGCCCTCACGCGAGGCGGCGAGGAAGGCCTCGACCACTTGCCGCTGGCGGGCCGGGTCGGTCTCCCGAACCGTGCCGCCCTGGTGCACCCTGCGGCGTGCCCGGCTGGCGATCTGGCGGACGGCTGCGGGACTGCGGTCGACCACCGCGGCGATCTCCTCGAACGAGACCGCGAACATGTCGTGCAGGACGAGCACGAACCGTTCGGTCGGCGCGAGGGTGTCCAGGACGACCAGGAGCGCCCGGCCGACCGACTCGGTCAGCATGGCCGCACGCTCCGGGTCGACCGGGGCGGCGTCGGTCGGGTCGGGCTCCGGTGCGGCGGTGTCCCATGGCTGCTCCGGATGGGCGGTGCGCGTTCGCAGCCGGTCCAGGCAGACCCGGCCGACCGTGGTCGTCAACCACCCGGGCAGGTTGTCGATGCCCGCGACATCGGCGCGACTGAGCCGCAACCAGGTGTCCTGGACGGCATCCTCGGCCTCCGCGTCGGAGCCCAGCATGCGGTGGGCGACCGCCCGTAGCCGCGAGCGGTTCTCCTCGAAGCGCCGGGCCAGCAGATCCGCCTCGATCATGACCTTCCCACCCCCGTGCACCTGGGCGTCCTGTGACCGCCGCCACATCTGTCACACCAGCGACGTGCCGGCCGACATCCCAGTGACAGCCGGGGACGTCGTACCGCGACGCACGCCGGGCAGCCTAACAAGACGGGACGACCGACATGATCATCGAACCGCGCATCCAGAACCCCGCCGGTCTGCTGCCGGACGCCGTGAAGGCGATCAACCTGCTCTACCGGGCCGCCCACTCGGCCGGGGTGCCGGGCAGCACTCTGGAGCTGGTGCACCTGCGGGCCAGCCAGATCAACGGGTGCGGCCCGTGCGTCGACGCCGGCGCCCGGGGCGCCCGGAAGGCGGGGGAGACCGAGGAGCGGCTGTTCGCGGTGGCCGCCTGGCGGGAGACCCCGTACTTCACCGAGGCGGAGCGGGCGGCGCTCGCGCTCGCGGAGGCCGCCACCCGGCTCGCCGACCAGGCCGACGCTGTGCCCGACGCCATCTGGGCTGAGGCGGCACGGCACTTCGGCGAGAAGGAGCTCGCGGCGATCGTGCTCTGGGTGGCAACGACCAACTTCTTCAACCGGATCAATGTCACCACGCGGCAGCTGGCCCCGCAGAACTGGGGCTGACAGACGCCGAGCCTGATCGCCTGATGCTCAGCAGTCGCCGAGCGGCTGCCGAGCATCAGGTGGTCGAGGGTGCGTTGGTCGTCAACTTGAGGTTGACGATGAGGATGCGTCAACCTATGGTTGACGCATGACGGATCCTCTCCAGATGACCAATCCGGTTCGCCTCGACGACCTGATCCAGGCGATCAAGAAGGCGCACACCGACGCGCTCGACCAGCTCACCGACGCGGTGATCGCCGCCGACCACCTGGGTGACGTGGCCGACCACCTGATCGGTCACTTCGTCGACCAGGCCCGGCGCTCGGGCGCCTCCTGGACCGACATCGGCCGCAGCATGGGGGTCAGCAAGCAGGCCGCGCAGAAGCGCTTCGTGCCGAAGGCCTCGACCGACGCGGCGGCCCTCGACCCGAACGCCGGCTTCGGGCGGTTCACTACCCGGGCCCGCAACGTCGTGGTCGCCTCGCAGGAGGAAGCCCGCGCCAGCGGCCACGCCGAAATCGGCCCCGAACACCTGGTGCTGGGCCTGCTGGCCGAGCCGGACGGGCTGGCGGCCAAGGTGATGGTTGGTCGAGGCGCCTCCCCGGAGGCGGTGCGGGAGGCGGTGGGTGCCGCCCTACCGCCCCCGGCCGACCAGGTCCCGGACCTCATCCCGTACGACGCGCGCGGCAAGAAGGCCCTGGAGCTGACCTTCCGGGAGGCGCTGCGGCTCGGGCACAACTACATCGGCACGGAGCACATCCTGCTCGCCCTGCTGGAGCAGGAGGATGGCGCGGGTGTGCTGACCGACCTCGGCTTGGAGAAGGCGACCGTCGAGGCCGACCTGGCCGCCGCCCTCGCCGCGGCCGTCGCGCAGAAGTGACCTCCCGCGATCAGGGCGTCGGGAAGCCGTAACGCAGGGCGTGCTCCGGATCGGCAGGGTCGATCTGGCGCACGCCCGCGTCGGCGAGGCGCTTGTTGACCTCGTCGAGCTGCTCGCGTACCAGTCGGGCCTCCTCCTCGGTGACCCGTCCCCGGTGCGGCTTGCCGGCGTGCTCCAGCGTGCCGTAGTCGATCCTCTCGGCGCTCTTGCGGGCCTTCGGCGGGCGGACCCGCTCGGCCGTCTTCAGCAGCTGCGCCATCGGCACGTCGGTCGCCATCGCGTCGAACTCGCTGGCGGTCAGCACCACCCGGCGCGGCTCGCCGTCGCCGTGCCGGTCGTGGATCTCGACCACCGCGACGTCCAGCGCGGCGTCGTCGATGTTCTCCACCTCGGCCGGGGTGGCGTCCAGTTGCACGGGCCCGGCGACCATGTCCGGGTGCTCCAGGACGACGACGCGGACCACCTCGTCGTCGTCCTGCAGGACCGTACCGGTGAAGTCGGAGACGTGGATCGTCTTCTTGCCCATGCGCGGAGCTTCTCCTGTCGTAGGCCGGGGTGCCGGACCAGAAGAAATTACCCGACAGGTGTGCGAATGCCAGCGCTGGACGGCCCGGGTGTGTCGCAACCGGGTGCGGACCGGGTCAGCGGGTGTTGAGGCCTCGCCGGCTGGAGCTGCCGGCCGGCAACTTGTTCAGCACCGCCCACGGCACGGCCCGCGCGACACCCGTCGTGCGGGTCCCGCGGTACCGCGGCTGGGCCGGGAAACGTCCGGCGGCCTCCGCTGCCCGCCAGAGTCGCTCGGGGTCCTGCTGGTAGCGGTCGTTCGGCTGAATCGGCATGACCATACCGTCCCAAACAAAGGTGTCCATGTATGGAAATACCTATGACGGTCGATCAGTCTGACTGGTTCCGGGTCGTGGCGAAGTGATCCGCGTCGCTGGATTTGATACCCCCTAGGGGTATACGATGCCGAGCATGGAGAACGCGAATCCCACCCGTCTGGCCATCGCCGCGACCCTGCACTGCCTCACCGGCTGCGCCATCGGTGAGGTGCTCGGCATGGTCGTCGGCACCGCGCTCGGCTGGTCCGACCTGGCCACCATCGCCCTCGCCGTCGCGCTGGCGTTCCTCTTCGGCTACGCGTTGACGGTTCGCCCGGTGCTCCGTTCCGGCCTGCCGCTGGCGCGGGCGATCCGGGTGGCCCTGGTCGCCGACACGGTCAGCATCGCCGTGATGGAGCTGGTGGACAACGGGGTCATGCTCGCCGTGCCGGGCGCCATGCGGGCCGGCCTCACCGACCCGCTGTTCTGGGGCAGCCTGGCCGGCGCTTTGGCGGTGGCCTTCGTGGTCACGGTGCCGGTGAACCGGGCCCTGATCGTCCGCGGGAGGGGCCACGCGGCGGTGCACCAGCACCACCACGGCGGACATCACCCCAACGCCCCGGCGGCGTCGTAGGGATCGTCCGCCCGCCGAGGCCGCCCGGCGTACGGTGATCCACGACGGGCCGGCTGACGGGGGAGGTGCACGTGCTCGACCGACGGCTCCAGCTGCACCTGGCCACCTGGCTCGGCCAGTGGCCGGCCCCCGCGGGGCTGCACGTGATCGCCTCGCACCGCCGGGCGAAACCGGCCTGGGATGGCCGGCTGCGCCCGGCGCTCGCCGTGGACACCGGGCAGAGCGCCGTGCTCTCCGTGCCGCCGGACCGGTTGGCGGCGAGCCGCGCTCTGGCCCGCCATACGCCGAACCGGCTGCTTGCGGCGCTGCCGGAGACCGTCGGGCTGCCCGACTGGTGCGTGCACGACGGCCCCTTCCGGTGGACCCTGGCTCCCGCGCCGCTGTCCGACGTGGGGGAGTGGACCGAGTCGACGGCCCCCGGGCTGCCGCCCTGGCTGCGGCTGTTCGACCGGCCGGTGCTGGTGGTCCGCGACCCGGACGGCAACTACCTGGCCGGGGCCGGGATAAAGCGGCACGACGCGTACGGGCACGAGCTGGCCATCGGCACCGTGCCCGCCGCGCGTGGTCGCGGTCTCGCCCGCCGGCTGGCGGCGCAGGCGGCCCGGCGGGTGCTCGACGACGGCGCGGTGCCCACCTACCTGCACGAGCGGGACAACCACGCCTCGGCCCGGGTCGCGGAGGCAGCCGGCTTCCCGGACCGGGGCTGGCGTGCCTACGGGGTCTATCCGCGCTGAGGCTGCCGTCGCAGGGCGCGGACCGTGGATCCCGGGCCGGACCCACGGTCCGCAACCTTCCCCCAGGTCCCGGTTGACGGGTGACCGGCCGCGCGGTGAACGGGCCGGTACGTGCCGATCACGCTACGTATCGAGCAGGCTCGGTGCAAGGTGCGAGCTGTCGGTTCGGAGTGTCGAATAGCGGACTTGACCTGGATCGGAGCTCATCGAGTGCTCGGTGAGGCGTGGTCACGCAGAGTGCAGATTGGTCTGCCTCAGCCCGCCAGGCCGAGTGCCTCTGCCGCCGCCCGACCGTTGGCGTGGCTCGCGCCGTACGTGGTGACGAAGGCGCGTACGCCGGCCGGGCGCCACTGCGCGGGCCAGCCCATCTCCACCACGGTCACCGGATGCTCCGCGGCCAGCCCGGCGATCAGCTCCGGGCCGCCGGGCAGCCGGTGCAGGTGCCGCCCGACCAGCACGATCGGCCGGTCACCGGCCAGCTCGCGCAGCGTCGCCCTGTCGGTCTCGGCGGCGATCACCCGGATCTCCTGCACACCGTCCAGGTGCGGGCCGAGGCCCCAGGGCACCCGCCCTTCGGCGATGGTGGACTCGGTGTGCAGCTGCACCACCAGCGGCCGGCCCAGGCCGGTGAGGATCCCGTCCACCTGGACCGCCCGGCGCGCCGCCGCGTACCCCAGATCGGTTTCGGGGCTGGCCGGCGTCTCGCCGGCGGTCCGGGTCCAGGCGGCGAGCGCGGCGGCGCGGCCGGCCGCCTCCTCGACGCGGGCGGTGGCCAGACGGTCGTCGGTGAGCGCGTCGACGATCTCGGTGACCACCCGCTCGACCAGCTCCGCGTCGACCTTCGCGCCGATACAGAGCAGGTCGGCGCCGGCCGCCAGGGCCCGCACCGCCGCGGGGCCCACGCCGCCGGCCGCCACTGCCGCGCCCTTCATCTCCAGCGCGTCGGTGATGACGGTGCCGGTGAAGCCGTACTCGGTGCGCAGCAGGTCGACGAGGACGGCCCGGCTGAAGGTGGCCGGACCGGTGCCGGTCAGCGCCGGCACCCGGATGTGCGCGGTCATCACCGCGCGCGCCCCGGCGGCGACGACCGCGGCGAACGGCGGCAGGTCCCGCTGGCGCAGCAGGGCCAGTGGAACGTCCACGGTGGGCAACTCGTGGTGGGAGTCGGTGACGGTGGCGCCGTGGCCGGGGAAGTGCTTGGCGCAGGCGGCGACACCGGCGGCCTGCAGGCCGGCCACGGCGGCGGCCGAGTGGGCGGCCACCCGCACCGGGTCCGCGCCGAACGACCGGGTGCCGATCACCGGGTTGTCGTCGGCGCTGTTCACGTCCACCGTCGGGGCGAGGTTGACGTTGATGCCGAGGTCGGCCAGCTCGGTGCCGATCGCCTGGTAGACCCGTCGGGTGAGCGCCACGTCGCCGATCGCGCCGAGGGCGGCGTTGCCGGGGTACGGGCTGCCGGTGGCATGGGCCAGCCGGGTCACGTCGCCACCCTCCTCGTCGATGGCGATCAACACGTCCGCCCGGCCGGCGCGCAGCGCGGCGGTGCTCGCCGCCACCTGGGACGGGTCGTGCACGTTGGTGCCGAACAGGGTGTGCCCGGCCAGCCCGTCGGACACCAGGTCGACGGCCCAGTCCGGGGGGACCGGTCCCGGGTACGCGGCGAGCAGCGTGCCGAGCGCGAGCCGGCGCAGTCCTGGATCGAGCCCCACGTGATCTCCCCCTTCGGTGCCCACGGGTACGAATGTCGTACCGGCGGTGGTCGTCGCCCTGCCGGGTCGGCCGAGCGCTCCGCCTCCGGGTGGCCGATACGCTACGGCTACCCGTTCGCAGGTCGGTTTACAGTTAGCAAAGTTTACTAAAACTAGAGGACGTGGCATGAGTGCGACCCGGCTGCCCGGCACCCCCCGCCTGTTGCGGGCGCTCAACGACCGTGCCGCGCTGGAACTGCTCCTCGAGCGGGGGCCTCTCACCCGGGCCAGGCTCGGTGAGCTGACCGGGCTGTCCAAGGTCACCGCCTCCCAGTTGGTCGAGCGACTGGAGGAGCGTGGCCTGGTCACCCGGGTCGGTGAGCAGGCCGGCGGGCGCGGCCCGAACGCGCAGCTCTACGCGGTACGCCCGGGCAGCGCACACGTGGTCGGTGTCGACGTCGGGCCGGACCGGGTGGTGGCCGCCTGCGCCGACATCACCGGTGCCGTGATCGGCCGGGTGGAACAGTCCACCCGGGACACCGACGACCCGGTGGGCGTGGTGCACAACGCCGTGGTGCAGGCCGCGAGCAGCGCCCAGGCGCAGCTGAGCAGCGTACGGCGGATCGTGCTCGGCACGCCCGGTCTGGTCGACCCGCACACCGGCGACATCACCTTCGCCTTCAACCTGCCGCGCTGGCACAGCGGCCTGCTCGCCGCCCTGCGCGACGACCTGCACACTCCGGTGGTCTTCGAGAACGACGTCAACCTGGCCGCGGTGGCCGAGGCGCAGTCCGGCGCCGCGCAGGGGCTGGCCGATTTCGTGCTGGTCTGGGTGGGCGCCGGCGTCGGTTTGGCGATCATGCTGGGTGGGCGGCTGCACCACGGCAGCAGCGGCGCGGCCGGTGAGATCGGCTACCTGCCGGTGCCCGGGGCGCCCATCCCGCGTGACGTCTCCCGTCGCGCCAAGCCGGCCTTCCAGCAGTTGATCGGCGGGGACTCGGTGCGCGCGGTGGCACGCGAGCACGGCTACCCGGACACCGACGCCGCCGACGCGGTCCGCGCGGCCGTCGCGGCCGGCGACGCCGGCGCCCCGATGCTCGACGAACTCGCCCGCCGGCTCGCGCTCGGTGTGGCCAGCACCTGCGTGGTGCTCGACCCGCCGCTGGTCGTGCTCGCCGGGGAGGTCGGCCAGGCCGGCTGCGCCGCGCTCGCCGACCGGGTGCAGCACGAGGTCGCAGCGATCACCCTGGTGCGGCCCCGGGTGGTGCCCACGGGGCTGACCGAGGAGCCGATCCTGCGCGGTGCGCTGCGCACCGCACTGGACGCCGTCCGCGACGAGGTGTTCGGCTCCACCGTCGGCTGAGCCCGCTGGAGCGGTCATGTGAAGAAATATTTCACCGCTGGCAGGCATGCTGCAAGCTCTTGCCGTGACCACCCCCGGCCTGCCGGGCCGCCCGACCAGCGCGGACGGCCCGGGCCGCGACTCAGATCAGGTCGCGGCGACGGAACACGGCGAACGCCGCCGCGGTCAGCCCGCCGGTGAGCACGAGCAGCACCACCAGCGACGGCGCCCAGGTCAGCGAGTAGAAACCCTCGCAGTACATGCCCATTCTTGTGCCGGAGCAGAGCTGACTGTCGTAGAACCGCGCCTCACCGCTGAGCCACGCCCCGATGTAGCTGGAGAGCATCAGCTGGTCCGGGCGGCGGGCGTCGACGATCTCCAGCACCAGCCGGGCGCCCAGCTCCCAGACCACCGCGTACGCGGCGACCGCGCCGAGCGCCGCCGAGGTGTGCCGCCCCAGCGTGGCGATGGCGAAGCCCAGCGCGCTGGCCAGCAACACCAGCACCAGGCCGCGGCCGTGCACCGCCCCGAGGGAGCGCCAGAAGTCACCGCCCAGCGGGCCGCCCAGCCCGGCGGTCTGCCCGATGACCCAGAACGTGGCCAGATAGACCACCGAGGCCACCAGGGCCAGCGCCAGCACCGCGCCGAGCAGGGTGCCCAGCTTCGCGCCGAGCACCGTCATCCGGCGCGGCCGCCAGAGCAGCAGGTTCACCACGCCGCCGGAATTCAGGTCCGCGCCGATGTAGGAGGCCCCGACCAGGAACCCGAACAGCACCAGGAACGCGATGAGGAAGTAGAGCAGCGGGCGGGCCTGCTGGGCGAAGCTGAACACTCCGGGGAGGAAGTCGGCGGCGATCGGCAGCCGGTCCCGCAGCGTCGGGTCGATCTCCGAGCAGTCGGAGGGGTAGTACCGCTCGCTGTCACTCGACGGGAGCCCGTTCTGTCGGGCCAGGCACTGCTGGTACTCGTTCTCCATGCTCTGCCGCGCCTCGGCGGCCTGGTTCCGCGCAGAGCTGAGCTCCAACGCGCTCGGCTTGTGCGAGCCGGCCAGGGTGGTCGCCGCGGTGACGCCGAACGCCAGCACCAGCAGGACGACCATGAGCTGCACGAAGCGACGCGCGGACAGCCGCTCCACCTCGGCACGGACCAGGTTCACGCGTCCACTCCCCGTACGTCGAGATCGATCACAGCATCGCCCGCACCGGGCGGCAGCCCCGAGTCGTCCACCTGCCGGGGCACCGACGGATGGCCGCCGGCGCCGGTCAGCTCCAGGAAGACGCTCTCCAGATCCGGCCGCAGCGGGGTCAGCTCGCCCACCCACAGCCCCTGTTCACCGAGCACCCGGCTGATCACCGTCGGGTCGGTCACGCTGCCCACCACCAGCGCCGCGCCATCCACGCTCGCCGTCAGCTCGGCCTCGTGCAGCAGCTCCACGGCGCGCTCCGGCTCGGCCACCCGGACCAGGAACTCGTGCCGGTCGTGGCCGGCCAGCACCTCGTCCACCCGGCCGGTCGCCACCCGCCGGCCCCGGGAAATGATCGTGACGTGGTCGCAGATCAGCTGGATCTCGCCCAGGATGTGACTGGACACCAGCACCGTCACCCCGGCCGCCGCCAGCGCCCGCATCAGGTCCCGCATCTCCCGGATGCCGGCCGGGTCCAGCCCGTTCGCCGGCTCGTCCAGGATGAGCAACTGCGGGTCCTTCAACAGTGCGGACGCCACCGCGAGTCGCTGCTTCATGCCCAGCGAGTAGCCCTTCACCCGCTCGTCGCCCCGGTCGCGCAGGCCCACCGTCTCCAGTACCTCGTCCACCCGCGCGATCGGCACCCCGCCGGCCCTGGCCAGCAGCCGCAGCGTGCGGTACCCGGTGAAGTTGCCGAAGAACTGCGGGCTCTCCACGATGGCGCCGACCCGACCGGCCACCCGCGGCAGCAGCTGTGGTGACGGCTCACCGAGCACACTCATCCGCCCACCGTCGGCCCGGACCAGGCCGAGCAGGGCACGCAGGGTGGTGGTCTTGCCGGAACCGTTCGGACCCAGGAACCCGTGGATCTGACCCGCCTCGACCAGCAGGTCGAACCCGTCAACCGCGACCCTCCGGCCGTTCCGCAGGCTGCGGAAGGTCTTGCGCAGACCCTCGATCTCGATGACCGCGCTCATCCGCGCGGCTCCGTACCTCGACGGGGCATGGGCCGTCCTCCGGGTGTGGTGATCAACGACACGGCGCCTCACCCTATGACCGGGGCGCCGCCCATGGGGGGCACCACGGCGGTGCGTGGTTGGATGGTCCGGTGACTGGTGACCTGATCCCCGGCGCTGCCAACGCCGCGCCTGCCGCCGCACCCGTGGACCCGGATCTGGTGGTCAGCCTCGACGGCGTCGGC
This sequence comes from Micromonospora sp. NPDC005206, assembly GCF_040608175.1. Classification (NCBI taxonomy): domain Bacteria; kingdom Bacillati; phylum Actinomycetota; class Actinomycetes; order Micromonosporales; family Micromonosporaceae; genus Micromonospora; species Micromonospora sp. NPDC005206. The sequence continues at coordinate 165,906 of NZ_JBEXHU010000018.1, read as the reverse complement.
GTACGCCGGTCCGGCACCGCCCTGCTGCAGGATCTGACCTGGCGGGTCGAGTTGGACGAGCGCTGGGTGGTGCTCGGTCCCAACGGGGCCGGCAAGACCACCCTGCTCAACCTCGCCGCCGGCCGGCTGCACCCCACCACCGGTGTCGCCCACGTGCTCGGCGAGCGGATCGGCCGCACCGACGTCAACGAGCTGCGTACCCGGATCGGGCTCTCCACCGCCGCGCTCGCCGAGCGCCTGCCCGCCGACGAGCGGGTCAGCGACGTGGTGGTGACCGCCGCCTGGTCGGTGGTCGGCCGCTGGCGGGAGAGCTACGACCGCGGCGACGAGGCGCGGGCGCGGGCGCTGCTGAGCCAGCTCGGCATCGGCGGTCTCGCCGAGCGCCGCTACGGCACCCTCTCCGAGGGTGAGCGCAAGCGGGTGCAGATCGCCCGCGCGCTGATGACCGACCCGGAGCTGCTGCTGCTCGACGAGCCCGCCGCCGGGCTCGACCTCGGCGGGCGGGAGGACCTCGTAGCCCGGCTGGCCGAGCTGGCGTACGACCCGGACGCCCCGGCCCTGGTGCTGGTCACCCACCATGTGGAGGAGATCCCACCGGGGTTCACCCACGCGCTGCTGCTGCGGGAGGGCGGGGTGGTCGCGCAGGGCCTGCTCGCCGAGACGCTGACCGGCGACAACCTCTCCAAGACCTTCGGCCTGCCGCTGGTGGTCGAGCGGTCCGGCGACCGCTACACCGCTCGCGCCGCCTGAGCGCCGGCAGGGCGGAGGTGACCGTGCCGCAGACCCGGGTGGTCGTGGTGGGCAGCGCCAACATGGACCTGGTCGCGATGGCGCCCGCGCTGCCCCGGCCGGGCGAGACGATGCTCGGCACCGACTTCGTGATGGTGCCCGGCGGCAAGGGCGCCAACCAGGCCGTCGCCGCGGCCAGGGCCGGCGCCTCCAGCGCCTTCCTCGGCGCGATCGGCTCCGACGCGTTCGGCGTCACCCTCAAGGCCCGCATTACCGCCGCCGGCGTGGACACCGGCCAACTGCGGGTGGTCTACGGCGCGTCCGGGGTGGCGCTGGTGATGGTCAACGCGCAGGGGGAGAACGCCATCGTGGTGACCCCCGGCGCGAACGACGCGTTGACCGGCCTGACCGAGGACGAACTGGCCACGGTACGCGGGGCCGATGTCCTGATCGCCCAGCTGGAGATCCCGGTGCAGACCGTGGCCTCCGCCGCGGTGGCCGCCCGCGCCGCCGGCACCCGGGTCATCCTGAACGCCGCCCCGGCCCGGGACCTCCCACCGGAGCTGCTCGCCGCGGTGGACGTGCTCGTCGTCAACGAGGGCGAGGCGCAGACGTTCACCGGCCGGGGTCGGGACGAGCCACGGGCGCTGCTCGACCTGGTGCCCCGGGCCGTGCTCACCCTCGGTGGTGAGGGCGCCTGGTACGTCGACCGCGAGGGCACCGAGGTGCACGTGCCCGCCGTCCGGGTCGACGTGGTCGACTCCACCGCGGCCGGCGACGCGTTCACCGCCGCGCTGGCCGTCGGCTGGGGCGAGGGACGCGACCTGGTCGACGCGGTGCGCTGGGCGTCGGCGGCCGGCGCGGCCTGCGTCCGCCGGCTCGGCGCCTCGGTGGCGCTGCCCCGCCGCGCCGAGATCGACGAGCTGTACGCCCCGGGCTGAGCCCACCCGCGCTACGCTGGCCGGTCGGCCGCCGCCCCGGTGCGAAAGGTTCGGCGCCCAGTTCGACGACCTGACCGCGCCACGCGCGTCGATCACCTGCGACTGCTGACCGGGCGGGCCGGCGAGGCTCAGCCGACCAGATCGTCGCTGAGCTTCTCGCCCCGCCGGCGCAGCATGCCCAGGCCCGGGATACCGGCAACGGCGAGCTTGAGGTCGCGGGTGACGTCGAGCAGATCGTGCAGGTCCGGTCCAACCCGGTCCAGGGTGGCCAGGATCGGCAGAATGTCCGCCGTCAGGTGCTGCTTGAGCTTGGGCAGCTCGTCGATCAGGCGGATCGCCGCGGTGACCTCCTCGTGGCTCAGCTCCCCGACGAACCGCCCCGCCATCGGCGCGGCCCGCCGCAGTGCCGGCTCGTACGCCGCCAGCAACTCGGCCGCCGTGGCCGCCGCCTCGGAAGCGGTGCCCACGGTGGCCGCGGCCCGGCCGGCGACCGTCTCGGCCTCGGCGACCACCGTCCCGGCCCGGCGGGCGACCTGATCGGCCTCCCGGACCACCACGGCCGCGGCCGTCGCCACCTCGGTGGCGGTGTCGATGGCGGTGGTCGCGGCGGCGCTGATCACGGCCACCTCACGGACCGCCGTCTCGGCGTCGGTGAGCACCTGGTCGGTCCGGTCCAACGTCGTCTCGATCCGATCGACGACGCCGTTGATCCGGGCCAGCAGCGCCTCCACCCCGTCCAGCACCGCGAACGCGCGGGCGGGCACGGCGGCGAGCGAGGCGGCCGAGCCGAGCGTCTGGTCGAGGGCGGAGCGGGTCAGGCCGACCACCGCGGCGGATGTGGGGAGGGGAATCGCCATGGGATCAAGTGTGCGCCGCCCGCACCACAACCGCCCGACGGCGCTCGACGGCGGCCGGTTCCGGCGTCAGCGGTCGGTGCGGGCGACGCGCAGCGCCCACCAGATCAGGGGCGCCTGCATCGGTACCCGGCCGTAGGCGATGGCCCGCTTCGTCGGACGCCGGTGCCGCCAGCCCACCGCCATCTTCACGTTCGCCGGCAGCACGGCGATGAAGAGCGCGACGGCGGCCCGACCACCGGAGCGCCGGGTGGCCGGGTGCGCCACGGCCGCCGCCACCGCCAGCTCGGCGACACCGCTGGCGTACGTCCAGAAGCGGGCTGGGCCGGGCAGCGCGCGCGGCACGATCGGGTCGTAGACGCCGGGGCGAAGCAGGTGGGTGACGCCGGCCGCGGCGAGCAGCCCGGCCAGGGCGGCGGCCTCGCCACGGCGACTGGTCATCGATGCTCCCCCTGCTACTCGACGGCGCGCTGCACGGCCCGGTAGATCTGCCCGAACCGTAACGCGTCGGGGGTGCGCAGCATCAACTGCTCCCGCCCGTGGTGCTGTATCCACAGCTCGTGCACGTGGCTGCCGCGCTCGTACGAGCGGTCCAGCCAGCCGAGCGGAATTTCCAGAAACGGGGTCAACGCCAGCGCCCCCACCGCACAGGCGGCGAGGATGATCAGCGCCATCTTCCAGTTGCCCCGGTCCTGCGCCGTGTAGGCGAGCGAGAGCACGCAGACCAGCGCGACCAGCGGGGGCAGGGAGAGCAGCAGGACCAGGACTCCGCGACCGAGCACCCGGCCGCGTACCGCGAGCGTCTTCGGGCCGCGTGCGTGCCAGACGAAAGTCACGTCGGGAAGTGCGACGACCTGACCACCCACCCGGATCGACTCCGAGGTCACCTGCACCGCGTCGTCCCGGTAATAGAGGGTCATCACCAAGCCTAACCACCCGCCGGCAACCCGGCAGCGCGTCGACGGCGGCCAGCGACAGCGCCGACGGTCGATCGGCTGAGATCTTGGACAGTTACCGTCCACGCCGAACGGTAACTGTCCAAGATCTCGTTCTAGGTTGGCCGTTATCGGCGGGTGGCCGGGCGGGCGGGGTGGTTGCGTTCGACCGCGCGCTGCACCGCCCGGTAGATCTGACCGAAGCGCAGTGCGTCGCCGGTGCGCAGCAGTCGTACCGGCTGGCCGCGCCAGCGCGCCCAGATTTCCAGTTGCCGGCTGCCCCGGGCGTACGAGCGGTCCAGGTGTTCGAAGAGGAAGTCGGCGATCGGGCCGACGGCCAGCCCCACCAGCACGGACGCGCCGACGATCGCGATCGTCACGGTGGGCGAGCGGTGCAGCCAGACGGCCACGGCGATGCCGAGCACGGCCGCGACCAGCGGACCGGCCAGCGCGGCGCCGATCGCACCCCGCCCGACGAGCACCCGCCAGGAGCGGCTGCCCCGGCGGTGCCAGATCATGGTGATGTCGGCCAGCGCGTAGCTGCGGCCGTCCACTCGGACGGCGGTGGAGGTGACCTGCACCGACCTGTCGTCGTAATAGGTGATCATGGCTGGACTCCCGCCCGCGGGGCTGACACCAGACTACTTACCCCAACGAGCCGGGTCGTAAGGTTGGCACGCGACTTCGACGAGGAAGTGAGGGCAGCGTGAGCGAGTTCGTTCGGCTGGAGACCAAGGACGGCATCCGCACCATCCGGCTGGAGCGGCCGCCGATGAACGCGCTCAACACCCAGGTGCAGGAGGAGTTGCGCGCCGCCGCGACGGCGGCGACCGCCGATCCGGAGGTCCGCGCCGTCATCGTGTACGGCGGGGAGAAGGTCTTCGCCGCGGGCGCGGACATCAAGCAGATGGCCGAGATGTCCTACGTGGACATGGCTGACCGGGCCGCGGACCTGTCCAGCGCGCTCGGCGCGATCGCCCGGATCCCCAAGCCGGTGGTCGCCGCGATCACCGGTTACGCCCTCGGCGGTGGCTGTGAGCTGGCCCTGGCCTGCGACTGGAGGGTGGTGGCCGAGGATGCCAAGCTCGGCCAGCCGGAGATCAAGCTGGGCATCATCCCCGGCGCCGGCGGCACCCAGCGGCTGGCCCGGCTGGTCGGCCCGGCCCGCGCCAAGGATCTGATCATGTCCGGGCGAATGGTGGACGCGCAGGAGGCGTTGCGCATCGGCCTGGCCGACCGGGTTGTCCCGGCAGCCGAGGTGTACGAGGCGGCGGTCGCGCTGGTGAAGCCGTACCTGACCGGGCCGGTGCAGGCGCTGCGCGCGGCGAAGCTGGCGGTCGACGGTGGCCTGGACATGGACCTGAACTCGGGCCTGGCCTGGGAGAGTCAGCTCTTCGCGGCGTTGTTCGCCACCGACGACCGGCGCGAGGGCATGGCGGCGTTCGTCGAGAAGCGCAAGCCGGGCTTCACGGGCCGCTGACCGGCCGGGGCCGCGGTCCGTGCCGCCGCCCCGACGGTGAGCCGAGAACGGTTCACATTCTGCCTACCGGCCAGTAGCGTGGGCCTCCGGTCTGAAGCGACGAAGGGGAGCGGCGATGACGGAGCGGGTCGAAGGTCACGGCGGGGAGTTGGCGCTCGCGGCGCTGCGGGCGCACGGGGTGCGCGAAATGTTCACCCTCTCCGGCGGGCACGTCTTCCCGCTCTACGACGCCGCGCACAAGACCGGCTTCCCGATCTACGACGTCCGGCACGAGCAGTCCGCCGTCTTCGCCGCCGAGGCGGTGGCCAAGCTTCAGCGTCGTCCCGGCCTCGCCGTGCTCACCGCCGGGCCCGGCGTCACCAACGGCATCTCGGGCATGACCAGTGCCTTCTTCAATGCCTCCCCGGTGCTGGTGCTCGGGGGCAGGGCGCCCGCGTTCCGCTGGGGCTCGGGCAGCCTCCAGGAGATGGACCACCTGCCGCTGGTCGCCCCGGTCACTAAGCACGCCGAGACGGTGTTCAGCACCGACGACATCCCACGTGCGGTGGGTGCGGCGCTCACCGCGGCGCTCACGCCGCACCGCGGGCCGGCCTTCCTCGACTTCCCGCTGGAGACGGTCTTCTCGGTCGCCGAGGCCGACGTGCCCGCGCCGACCGGCATCGACCCGGTCGAGCCGGACCCGGAGGAGGTCGCCCGGGCCGCGACGCTGATCGCCGGGGCGCAGCGGCCGGTCATCATCGCCGGCTCCGACGTGTACGCCGGCGACGCGGTCGCCGCGCTGCGGGAGGCGGCCGAGGCGTTGCAGGTGCCGGTCTTCACCAACGGGATGGGCCGTGGCTCGCTCCCGCCGGAGCACCCGCTCGCCTTCGCCAAGGCCCGCCGGGCCGCGCTCTCCGGCGCCGACGTGGTCGTGGTGGTGGGCACCCCGCTGGACTTCCGGCTCAGCTTCGGTGACTTCGGTGACGCCAAGGTGGTGCACATCGTCGACGCGCCCAGCCAGCGCGCCGGGCATGTGCAGCCGGCCGCCGCACCCGCCGGCGACCTGCGCCTGATCCTCTCCGCGCTGGCCGACCACGCGGGTGACCGGGCCGACCACAGCGGCTGGATCGCTGACCTGCGCGCCGCCGAGGACGCGGCCCGGGCCCGCGACGCGGCCGAGATGGCCGCCGAGACCGACCCGATCCGGCCGGCGCGGATCTACGGCGAGCTGCGCCGGGTGCTGGCCCGCGACGCGATCACCATCGGCGACGGCGGTGACTTCGTCTCGTACGCCGGGCGGTACCTGGAGCCGGCGCAGCCCGGCACCTGGCTGGACCCGGGCCCGTACGGCTGCCTGGGCACCGGCATGGGCTACGCGATGGGCGCCCGGGTCAGTCACCCGGATCGGCAGATCTGCGTGCTGATGGGCGACGGGGCCGCCGGCTTCTCGCTGATGGACGTCGAGTCGCTGGTCCGCCAGAAGCTGCCGGTCGTGATCGTCGTCGGCAACAACGGCATCTGGGGTCTGGAGAAGCACCCGATGCGGGCCATGTACGGCTACGACGTCGCGGCCGACCTCCAGCCGGAGTTGCGCTACGACACGGTGGTCAGCGCGCTCGGCGGCGCGGGGGAGACGGTCGCCAAGGCCGCCGACCTGGGGCCGGCCCTGCAGCGGGCGTTCGACGCCGGAGTGCCGTACCTGGTCAACGTGCTCACTGACCCGACCGACGCGTACCCCCGGTCGTCGAACCTGGCCTGAGTCGCACCCGCCGCCGCGCCGTCGCCCCCCAGCGGGCGGCGGCGCGGCGTCGTCCGGCAGCTAAATCAGCGGAATGTCGGCGCCGGTCGTCGTAACGTCAGCCGGGGATCGGCGGGGATGTCAGACCTGTCGCCCATGGTGGTGTCACCACCGGAGACGACAGGGAGTTGCGATGGACTACGCGATCCGCGCCGAGGGCCTGGTGCGGCGTTTCGGCGCCACCACCGCCCTCGCCGGCGTTGATCTGGCGGTTCCGACCGGGACCGTCTTCGGCCTGCTCGGGCCGAATGGCGCCGGCAAGACCACCGCGGTGCGGGTGCTCGCCACCCTGCTGCGCGCCGACGAGGGCCGTGCCACGGTCGGCGGCTTCGACGTCGTCCGCGACGCCCATCAGGTGCGTCAACTGATCGGTCTGACCGGCCAGTACGCATCGGTCGACGAGACCCTGACCGGCGCGGAGAATCTGCTGCTGATCGGCCGGCTGCTCGGGCTGAGCCGGGCCGACGCCAAGCAGCGCGCCCGTCAACTGCTCGCCGATTTCCAGCTCAGCGACGCCGCCGACCGGGCCGCCAAGACCTTCTCCGGCGGTATGCGGCGCCGGCTGGATCTCGCCGCCAGCCTGGTCGGCCGGCCGCAGGTGCTCTTCCTCGACGAACCGACCACCGGCCTGGACCCGCGCAGCCGCAACGACCTGTGGGACATCGTCCGCGCCCTGGTCTCCGACGGGGTGACGGTGCTGCTCACCACCCAGTACCTGGAGGAGGCCGACCAGCTCGCCGGGGAGATCGCGGTGGTCGACCACGGCCGGGTGATCGCGCAGGGCACGCCGGAGGAGCTGAAGGCCAAGACCGGCGGTCAGACCCTCACCGTGCGACCGGCCGACCTCGCCGACCTGGGCGCCGTGACCGCCATCGCCCACGCGGTGTCCGGCGCGTCTCCCGAGGTTGCCCAGAACGCGGTCACCGTCGCGGTGAACGACCCCGGTGTGCTGCCCGCGGTGGTGAGCCGCCTCGACGCGGCCGAGATCGCGGTCGCCGAGCTGGCGCTGCGCGGCGCCAGTCTGGACGAGGTCTTCCTCTCCCTCACCGGCCACCGGGCCGAGGACGCCCCGGCCGGCACCGACCTGGAAAGGACCCCCGCATGACCGCCGCCACTCTCGCCCCTGCTCTGACGCCGGCCCGCCGGCTCAGTCCCGCCGCCGGGCTGCGGCATACCTTCACGCTGGCCTGGCGCAGCCTGGTGCAGATCAAGCACAACCCGATGGAGCTGCTCGACCTGAGCATCCAGCCGGTGATGTTCGTGCTGCTGTTCACCTACGTCTTCGGCACCGCCATCGCCGGGTCCTCCGGCGAGTACCTCACCTTCATGCTGCCCGGCATCATGGTGCAGAACGCGCTCTTCGCCACCATGACGACCGGGTTCGGGTTGAACAACGACCTCACCAAGGGCGTCTTTGACCGGCTCCGGGCGCTGCCCATCGCCCGGTGGGCGCCGCTGGCCGGCCGGATCCTCGCCGACACCGTCAAGCAGGCCTGGTCGATCGCGCTGCTGCTCGGCGTCGGAGCGATCCTGGGCTTCCGGGTCGGCAACGGGCTGCTCGGGGTGGTCGGGGCGTTCGCGCTGCTGCTGGCGTTCACGCTGGCCGCGTCCTGGATCTCGGTGCTGGTCGGGGTGCTGGTGAGCGAGCCGGACAAGGTGCAGATCTTCGGCTTCATGGTGATCTTCCCGCTGACCTTCACCAGCAACATCTTCGTGCCCACCAACCGCATGCCCGGCTGGCTGCAGAACTGGGTGGAGGTCAACCCGGTGACCGTGGTGGCCGACGCGCTACGCGGCCTCCTGGTCGGCGGCCCGGTCGCCGGCCCGGTGCTCCAGACGCTGCTCTGGGGCGCCGGCATCGCGGTGATCTTCGCTCCGCTGGCGGTGCGTGGGCTCAAGCGTCGGGTGTGACCCGCGGCTGTCGGCCTGGGCCGCCGTGACCTGCTCGGGCGCGGTGGCCAAGGTGTGGTGGCCAGGCGCGGGTGGGTCTCACACCTCCGGCCGGTCACCCTCGCGCGGCGGCTCGCCGTCGCGGTGGCGCAGGTCGTCCTCGCGCCGGCGCAGGTCTTCCTCCCAGCGGCGGAAGAGCTCCTGGTCCTGCTGCTGCGAGCGCTCCTGCACGGAGCGGAGGAATTCCGGGTCGTCGTCGGGGGCGACCGGGCGGCGGCGCTCGGCGGGGCGGTTGCCGGTCGGCCAGGCCTTGCGGGCGCCGGAGCCGGGCTCCCGGCCGGCGACGAACCAGGCGATCGAGCCGACCAGCGGGAAGAACAAGATGATCAGCACCCAGGCGATCCGGGGCAGGGCGCGGATCTGGCCCTCCTCGGCGGAGAGACAGCTGATCAGCGCGCAGACGGCGAGGACGATCTGCACCAGGAAGAGGAGTACGTACAGCCGGGCCATGCACCTATCATGGCTCACCCGGTCCCGTCACCACAGTCCGCGAACCACCAGTAGCGCACCGAGCAGCGCGAGCCCGGCGATGGCCAGCGCGACCAGGGGCAGTGTCCGACCGCCGGTGCGCGCCGGTCCCGTTCCGGTGCCCCGCGACCAGCACAGCACGAGCACCGCCCCCCAGAGCAGCACGGCGGCGCCGGCGATCAGCGCGCCGCTCGGGTCGCCGGTCGACCCGAGCCGGACGGCCAGCGCGGTCACCACGGTCAGCGCCAGCGCCGTCCGTCGCCAGGCCAGCCGGGTCCGCTCCGGTTGCAGCCCGGGGTCACGCCCGCCGTGCACCGCCCGGCCCGGCTCGCCGGTCACGATTCGCCGATCGCCCGGACCAGCACCGCGACCACCAGCAGCGCCGCGCCGGCACCGACGGCGAGGGCGAGGATGGCGGGGAAACGGGAGGCGGGCAGCTCCTGACCGAGCCGGATGGCCCGTTCGGTCCGCGCCCAGTGGTCCACCGCGCGGACGGCGACGGCGCCGCCGAGCAGCAGCAGCGCGACGGAGATCGCCTCCCGCAGGTGGGCCAGCGGCAGCGGCGGCAGGAACTGCGCGGTGGCCAGGCCGCCGCCGACCAGCGCCAGGCCGGTGCGCAGCCAGGCCAGGAAGGTGCGCTCGTTGGCCAGGGAGAAGCGGTAGTCGGGTGTCTCGCCGACCGAGCGTAGGTCCGCCGGGTCGAACCACCGCCTGATCGCTTCCCTCACGCTGCCGATTATCCGCTTGTCCTGCCGCTTAACCTGAGCCGGTGACCGACCTTGACGTGATGACCTTGCGCGCCGCCTACGACAACCAGCTCCGCCCGGAGATCCCCGATCCGGTCCCGGCCGGGGTGACGGTGGAGCGGGACGGGCCGCTGGTCCGGATCATCGGGCTCGACGCCGGCGGATTCCTCACCTACCGCGACCTGGGCGGGTTGACCGGCGACGCGCTGGACGAGCTGATCGCCCGGCAGGTGGAGCTGTTCCGCCAGCGCGGCGAGTCGGTGGAGTGGAAGCTCAACGGGCACGACGAGCCGGCGGATCTGGCGGACCGCTTGCGCGCGGCCGGCTTCGTGGCGCAGGAGCGGGAGACCGTGGTGGTCGGGCCGGTCGCGCCCCTGGCGGCCGCGCTACCGGTCGCCCCCGAGGGGGTACGCCTGCGTGAGGTGACCTCCCGGGCCGACCTGGAGCGGATCGCCGCCATGGAGGAGGAGGTCTGGCAGGCGGACCGCTCGCACCTGGTCTGGGGGCTGGCCAAGGAGATCGACGCCGAGCCGCACTCGATCACGGTGGTGGTGGCCGAGGCGGACGAGACGGTGGTGAGCGCCGGCTGGGTGCGGTTCCCGGCGAACAGCCGCTTCGGCACGCTCTGGGGCGGGTCCACCCTGCCGCAGTGGCGGCGCAAGGGCATCTACCGGGCGCTGGTCACCTACCGGGCGCGGCTGGCCGACCAGCGGGGCCGGACGCTGCTGCAGGTCGACGCGTCCGAGGACAGCCGGCCGATCCTGCAGCGGCTCGGCCTCGTCCCGGTCACCACCACCACCCCGTACGTCTACACTCCGTGATCATGGAGCAACGGTTGACGGACGAGGAGCGGCTGACCCTCAAGACGGGGGCGTTCGGGGCCGTCTTCCTGGTCTCCAACGCCGAGCCGGGCATGCTGGGCGTGATCCGGGAGAGCGTCGCCGCCTCCGGCGCGCTGGCCGGCGCCAGCGGGGTGGTCAAGGAGGCGTTGACCACGGGTCCGCTGCCCCGGATGCCCCGGGACTCCCAGTTGGAGATCGAGTCGGTGGTGCTGCCGGCTCTCGACCGGGCGATGCGGATCCTGCGGGAGAAGTCACCGGCGGACGTGGACGCGTACCGCGCGGTGGTGTTGACCGCGGCGGACCGGGTGGCGCGGGCGCACGACGGGGTGGCCCCGGAGGAGGCGGCGGTCATCGACCGGATCCGGGGCGCGCTGGCCTGACCGGCCTGCTCCGCGGCCGGCGTCGGTGAGCTGTGTCACTCTGAGTGCCCCGGGGGGCCGCAACCTACTGGCAGGTAACATTGCGCCGTGGGCAACCGCACAGCACTCCGCGGTTGACCCGGCGTCGACCGACGCGCGAGGCTGCGCCCGAGACCGGGCGAGCGAATCGCAACACCACACAGGAGGGTCGTCGAAGCGCGATGAATATCGTCGTACTCGTCAAGCAGGTGCCTGATTCGGGCGCGGACCGCAACCTGCGCAATGACGACAACACCGTCGACCGCGGTTCGGCGAACAACGTGATCAATGAGATGGACGAGTACGCCATCGAGGAGGCGCTGAAGATCAAGGAGGCGCACGGCGGCGAGGTCACCATCCTGACCATGGGTCCGGACCGGGCGACCGAGTCGATCCGCAAGGCGCTCTCCATGGGCCCGGACAAGGCCGTCCACGTGGTGGACGACGCCCTGCACGGTTCCTGTGCGGTGGCCACCTCGAAGGTGCTCGCCGCCGCGCTCGGTCAGCTCAACGCCGACCTGGTGATCTGCGGCGCGGAGTCCACCGACGGCCGGGTCCAGGTCTTGTCGCACATGATCGCCGAGCGGCTCGGCGTCGCGGCGCTCACCGGTGCGCGCAAGCTCACCGTCGACGGCGCCACGCTGACCGTCGAGCGGCAGACCGAGGAGGGCTACGAGGTCGTCACCGCCGCTACCCCGGCCGTGGTCTCCGTCTGGGACACCATCAACGAGCCGCGCTACCCCTCCTTCAAGGGCATCATGGCCGCCAAGAAGAAGCCGGTGCAGACGCTCTCCCTGGCCGACCTCGGGGTCGCGCAGACCGAGGTGGGCTTCGACGGAGCCACCAGCGCCGTCGTCGAGCACACCAAGCGCCCGCCGCGCTCCGGCGGCGCCAAGATCACCGACGAGGGCGAGGGCGGCGTCAAGCTGGTCGAGTTCCTCGCTACCGAGAAGTTCGTGTGAGAGCGGGGTCTGGACATGTCTGAGGTTCTCGTCGTCGTCGAAGCCACCAAGGAATTCGGCGTCAAGAAGGTCACCCTGGAGATGCTCACCCTCGCCCGCGAGCTGGGCACCCCGAGCGCGGTGGTGCTCGGCGGTGCTGGCGCCGCGGAGGCGCTGAGCGCCAAGCTGGGCGAGTACGGCGCGGAGAAGATCTACGCCGCCGAGGGTGACGAGATCGACGGCTACCTGGTGGCCCCCAAGGCCACCGTGCTGGCCGAGCTGGTCAAGCGGGTGCAGCCGGCCGCCGTCCTGCTGGCCTCGGCGCAGGAGGGCAAGGAGATCGCCGCCCGGCTCGCCGTCAAACTGGACAACGGCATCCTGACCGACGTCGTCGGACTGGACGCCGACGGCACCGCCACGCAGGTCGCCTTCGCCGGCTCCACCATCGTCAAGTCCAAGGTCACCAGGGGCCTGCCGCTGGTCACCGTCCGCCCCAACTCGGTCAACCCGACCCCGGCGGCGGCCACCCCGGCGATCGAGCAGCTCACCGTGTCGGTCACCGACACCGACAAGCTGGCGAAGGTCGTCGACCGGGTCGCCGAGCAGAAGGGCTCCCGCCCCGAGCTGACCGAGGCCGGCGTGGTCGTCTCCGGCGGTCGCGGCGTCGGCAACGCCGACAACTTCAAGCTGGTCGAGGAGCTGGCCGACCTGCTCGGCGGCGCCGTCGGCGCGTCCCGCGCCGCGGTCGACTCCGGCTTTTACCCGCACCAGTTCCAGGTGGGCCAGACCGGCAAGACGGTCTCCCCGCAGCTGTACGTCGCGCTCGGCATCTCCGGTGCCATCCAGCACCGCGCCGGCATGCAGACCTCGAAGACCATCGTCGCGGTCAACAAGGACGGCGAGGCGCCGATCTTCGAGCTGGCCGACTTCGGCGTGGTGGGGGACCTGTTCAAGGTCGTTCCGCAGGCCGCCGAGGAGATCCGCAAGCGCAAGTGACGCTCCCGGGGCGACGCCGAACGGTGGCGCCCCGGACCGTACGACGACGAGTGGCCGCCCGGGTGTCGGGCGGCCACTCGTCGTTTCCGCGTGGAACCCGCCGTGTCCCGGCGGTGGAAAGGGAGCTGATCGGCGGGCCGGGGAGCTGAGCCGGCCCGCCGATCAGCCCGTCAGGGTGCCCCTCAGCAGGCTGTCGCCGGAGTGACGGGTGTTGTTGTCGTACTGCTCGGCGGAGACGTCGACCACCGTGTAGCTCTTCAGGTCGACATTCGGGGGCAGTGGCAGCAGAGCGTCCGCGTCGGCACCGAGGGTGCCGATCGAGAACATCTCCATGGTCGTCGGGTTGATGAGCCAGACCTCGTAGTACCCCGACACGCGCGGGAGATTCGCCACGTGCAGATGTAGTTGGCCGTTCTGGAGCACCCGCGCGTCACCCTGGGCCGACTTCGGTGTCGAACCGAAGGCAGCGAGCGGCGCGCTGGCCACCACCGGCTGCGTCGGAGCGGGCTCCGGGTCGTCCTGGCGCAGCACCGACACCGTGCCCACCACGCCGACCGCCGCGGCCGCGACCGCGGTGACCGCGGTGGCCGCCCAGCCCGACCGGCGAGCGCGACGGCGGGACCGGGAGCGGGTCGTCCGACCGGCGGCACCGGGCCACGCTGGCTCGTCCGTCGTACCGCTGACCGGCTCGGCCGCCTGCCGTCGACGCGTCTCGGTCAGCGACGGCAGGGCCTCCGCGGCGCTGATCTCCGCCGTGATGCCCTGCCAGACGTGCTCCGGCGGGTCGGGCAGGTCAGCCAACCCCTGCGTCTCCGCGCCGAGCCCGGCCACCTGCTGGAGGCTCTCCATCTCCACCCGGCAGTGCGCGCAGGTGTCGAGGTGGGTGCTCTCCCCGTTGTCCGCCTCGCTCTCACCGAGCGCCAGAAAGACCAGCCGGTCGTGGTCCAGGTGCTGCACCGTCCACCTCCCATCTGCGTTTCAAGCTCGCCATGCCGCGCCGGATGTGACTCTTCACGGTGCCCAGCGGCACGCCGGTCACCGCCGCTATCTGCTGGTGGGTCAGGTCGTCGTAGAAGGCCAGCTCCAGCATGCGTCGTTGGTCGTCCGGCAGGCGAGCCAGCTCGTCGGCGACCACCAGCCGATCGACCACCCGGTCCGGATCGGGACCGGTCTGCGCCGGCTCGGGCACCTGGCGGACGGTCTCGACCACCCGGGTCTCCCGGGCCGTGGCCCGCATCCGGTCGATCACCTTGCGCCGGCCGATGCCGAGCAGCCAACCGATCAGCGAACCCTTGGCCGGATCGAAGGTCTCCCGCCCCAGCCAGGCGCCGACGAACGTCGCCTGGGTCACGTCCTCGGCGTCGCCGCGGTTGGCCAGCATCGAGGTGGCCAGGTGCAGCACGGCGCGGCCGTACCGGTCGTACGCCTCGCGGAGCGCGACCTCGTCGCCAGCGCGGAACCGGAGGGCGAGGTCGTCCACCGGGAGGTCGGGTTCCTGTCCGGACGCCGTCATCGGGCTGCTCGCCTTCGATGGGGCATGCCCGACTGTAACTCCCACAGCCTCCGCCCCACTCTCCCCGTCGATGTCATCTCACGAAGCTCTTCGTTCCCCGGACCCGGTTCGGATGCGGACCGGGCCGAAAAAAGAAATCCATGTCCGATCGCATCCACCCGTCGCGGAGCCGGCGTAACCCGTTCTGCAAGCCAGGCCTGACGAATCAGCACCAATCAGCAGGAGGCAGACATGCAGCTCTCGTACTTTCCGTCGGGTCGCCGCCGGTGGCGCCGTCGCCGCGCTGGTCTTCGCCGGCGTCGGCGCGTTCACCGCCACCCCCGCGTACGCCGCCACGTCGAAGGTCTCCGTCGTGCACGGCATCCCGGACACCCCGGTCGACGTCTACGTCAACGGCAAGAAGACCCTCGACAACTTCAAGCCCGGTGACGTGGCCGGCCCGCTGAACCTGGAGGAGGGCGAGTACGACATCGCGCTCACCAAGCCCGGTGAGGCAATCGACAAGGCGATCCTCAAGGTCGACGACGCCGCGGTGCCGGGCGGGGCGAACATCAGCATCGCGGCACACCTCGACGCCGCCGGCCAGCCGAAGATCACCCCGTTCGCGAACGACGTCTCCAAGGTCGACGCCGGCAAGGCCCGGCTGATCGTGCGGCACACCGCCGCCGTCCCGGAGGTGGACGTCCGTGCCGGTGGAACCCCGGTCTTCGAGGGCCTGACCAACCCGAACGAGGCCAAGGGCGACGTCGACGCGGGCAGCGTGCAGGCGGACGTGGTGCTGGCCGGCACCGACACCGTGGCCATCGGCCCGGCGGACCTCAACCTCAAGGAGGGCACCGCGACGATCGTCTACGCGATCGGCTCGGCCGAGGCCAAGAACCTCGACGTGGTCGCCCAGACCATCACCGGCCTGCACTTCGCCCCGGGCGGCGTGCCCAGCGGTGACGGTGGTCAGGCCGGCACGGGTGTGGACACCTGGTGGTACGTGCTCACCGGTGCCGGCGTACTCCTGCTGCTCGGCGGCGGGGTGCGGATGGCCACCGCGCGGACCGGCCGCACGTGACGGTGCGCAACCGCGGCGCGCTGGCGGCCCTGGCCGCCGGCGTTGCCGCGCTCACCGTCGCGACCCTGGTGGCGTGCGGCTCCCAGCCCGCCGACGACGTCGGCGCCGAGGAGGCGAGCGCGCTGGCCACCGCCACCGCCGCGCCGCCGGCGGCCGCCCCGTCGGTCCCGGTCACCGCCGGGGGACTGCCGGCTGGCGCGGTGACCGTCCCGCCGGTCCGCCTGGTGATCCCGGAGATCGGCGTCACCGCCACGGTCGACGCGGTCGGCATCAACCAGCGGACCAACGAGTTCGAGGTGCCGCCGAGCGTCGACCGGATCGGCTGGTACCGGTACGGCCCCGGCCTGGAGGCGGACGCCGGCTCGGTGGTCATCGCCGGCCACGTGGACAGCGCCAGGCAGGGCAGGGGAGCGTTCTTCCGGCTGCGCGAGCTGGGCCAGGGGGACACCCTGACCGCGACCGGCAGCGACGGCAAGGCCCGGCGGTACCGGGTCGTCGCCCGGGAGGAGTACGCCAAGACCAGGATCCCGCTGGACCGGTACTTCGCCCGGGACGGCAAGCCACGGCTGACCCTGATCACCTGCGGAGGGCCGTTCGACGCCGCCGCGCGCAGGTACCGGGACAACATCGTCGTCACCGCGGTGCCGGCCTGACCGGATGGCTCGCCCGCGGCCGTTCGACGGGCGGACCCGGGGGTCGGGGTGGGGAGGGTCGCGCCCTTCCCGCCCCGGCGGCGCCACGCCCAGGGAGGGTCGCGGGTTCCGGCTGTCGGCCGGGTCCCCTCCCGCGTCCGCTCCCTGACCGGTCAGCCGTAGGCTGAACGGTGATGGCATACCTGGATCACGCGGCGACGACTCCGATGCTCGACGAGGCACTGGAGGCGTACGTCGCCACCGCCCAGAAGGTCGGCAACGCGTCCTCCCTGCACGCGGCGGGTCGCCGTGCCCGCCGCCGGGTCGAGGAGTCGCGCGAGCGCGTCGCCGCCGTGCTGGGTGCCCGGCCGTCCGAGGTGATTTTCACCGGCGGCGGCACGGAGAGCGACAACCTCGCGGTCAAGGGCATCTTCTGGGCGCGGCGCGGGGCCGGCCCCGACCGCCGGCGGGTGATCTCCAGCGCCGTCGAGCACCACGCGGTGCTGGACGCGGTGGACTGGCTGGCCCAGCACGAGGGGGCCGAGGTCGGCTGGCTGCCGGTGGACGCCGCCGGTCGACTCGACCCGAACGACCTGCGCGCCGAGTTGGCCGCGCACGCCGACCGGGTGGCCGTGGTCACCGCCATGTGGGCGAACAACGAGGTCGGCACCATCCAGCCGGTGGCCGAACTGGCCGCCGTCGCCGCCGAGCACGGCGTGCCGTTCCACACCGACGCCATCCAGGCGGTCGGGCAGGTGCCGGTCGACTTCGCCGCGAGCGGCGTCGCCGCGCTGACCGTCACCGGACACAAGCTGGGTGGCCCGACCGGGGTGGGCGCGCTGCTGCTCGCCCGGGACGTGGCGGCCACGCCGCTGCTGCACGGCGGCGGACAGGAACGCGACGTCCGCTCCGGCACCCTGGACACCGCCGGCATCGTCGCCTTCGCGGTCGCTGTCGAGGCGGCGGTGAAGGGCCAGCAGGAGTACGCGGCCCGGGTGGCCGCGCTTCGCGACGACCTGATCGAGCGGGTCCGCCGGGCGGTGCCCGAGGTGGTCTACAACGGCGACCCGGTCGACCGGCTGCCCGGCAACGCGCACTTCTCCTTCCCGGGCTGCGAGGGCGACGCCCTGCTTCTCCTGCTCGACGCCCAGGGCATCGCCTGCTCGACGGGTTCGGCCTGCTCAGCCGGGGTGGCCCAGCCCTCGCACGTACTGCTGGCGATGGGCGCCGACGACGACCGCGCCCGCTCCTCGCTGCGCTTCACGCTCGGGCACACCAGCACGCAGGACGAGATCGACGACCTCATCGCGGCCCTCCCCGCCGCCGTCGACCGCGCCCGCCGAGCCGCCGCCCTCCGCACCCCCCGCTGACACCCCCCGGCCAGGGCCGGGATGGGGCTGGGTCGGGTGCGGGCGCGAAGGGTCGCCGGACGGGGTGGATAGGCTGGAGGAGGGAAGGGAGTCAGCTGGTGAGGGTGTTGGCGGCGATGTCGGGCGGGGTTGACTCGGCCGTGGCGGCGGCGCGGGCGGTGGCGGCCGGGCATGACGTGACCGGGGTGCACCTGGCGCTGGCCCGCAATCCGCAGACCTACCGGACCGGGGCGCGCGGCTGCTGCACGCTGGAGGACTCCCGGGACGCCCGGCGGGCCGCCGACGTGATCGGCATCCCGTTCTACGTCTGGGACATGGCCGACCGGTTCCACGAGGACGTGGTGGACGACTTCGTGGCCGAGTACGCCGCCGGTCGTACGCCGAATCCCTGCCTGCGCTGCAACGAGAAGATCAAGTTTTCCGCGGTGCTGGACCGGGCGGTGGCCCTGGGCTTCGACGCGGTGGTCACCGGCCACCACGCCCGCCTCGGCCCCGACGGGCTGCTGCGCCGCAGTGTCGACGTGGCCAAGGACCAGTCGTACGTGCTGGCCGTGCTCACCCGCGAGCAGCTGGACCGCTCGATCTTCCCGCTCGGCGACTCGACCAAGGCGCAGGTCCGCGCCGAGGCCGCCGAGCGTGGCCTGGCGGTGGCCGACAAGCCGGACTCGCACGACATCTGCTTCATCGCCGACGGCGACACCCGCGGCTTCCTGGCCGGCCGCCTCGGCGAGGCGCCCGGCGACGTGGTGGACGCGAGCACCGGCGCGGTGGTCGGCAGCCACACCGGGGCGTACGCGTACACGGTGGGCCAGCGTCGCGGGCTGCACCTGGACCGGCCCGCCCCGGACGGCCGGCCGCGCTACGTGCTCTCCATCACGCCCAAAACCAACACTGTGACGGTCGGCCCGGCCGAGGCGCTGGAGGTGTCCCGGGTACGTGCCGAACGGCCGGTCTGGACGGGTGGCCCACGCCCGGACGCGCCGGTCGAGTGCGAGGTGCAGTTGCGCGCGCACGGCGACGTGGTGCCGGCCACCGTCGCCCTCGACGGCGCCACGCTCCACGCCGAGCTGCGCCGGCCGGCACGCGGCGTCGCCGCAGGCCAGGCCGTGGTGGCGTACCGGCCGGACCCGGCCGGCGACGTGGTCCTCGGCTCCGCCACCATCACCGGCTGACCTGGCACACCATCGCCCTGGCCGTCGCGGCCCGGGCGGCCGGCGTACCGGATACCCTTCCGCCGTGACAGATCAGGTGTGGCCCTGGCCGGCCGGCGCCGCGACCGGCATCGGTTCGCTGCCCGGCACCGACATCGCCGAGGCCCAGCGGGTGGTCCTCGGTGAGCTTCCCGCGCTGCCCCACCTTCCCGAGCTGCCGGCCCGCGGCCCGGGAGCCGACCTGATCGGTCGCAGCGCGGGGCTGCTGGTCGAGCTGCCCGTCGAGCTGTACAGCGGGCGTTGGCGGGTCGCCCCGCGCCCGGGTCGCGACCTGCGTCGGGCCCGCGACCTGATGGAACGCGACCTGGACCAGCTCGCCGAGCAGGCCGAGGAGTACGCGGGCCCGATCAAGGTGCAGGCCGGCGGCCCGCTCACCCTGGCCGCCGCCCTGGAGCTGCCGATCGGCGGCCGGCTGCTGCGCGACCCCGGCGCGGTCCGTGACCTGACCGGCTCCCTCGCCGAGGGGCTGCGCGCGCACGTCGCCGCGGTCGCCCGACGACTGCCCCGCGCCTCGGTGCTGCTCCAGCTGGACGAGCCGTCGCTGCCGACCGTGCTGGCCGGGCGGGTGCCCACCGAAAGCGGGCTGGGCGCGTACCGGGCGGTGGAGTCGGCGGACGCGGCGGCGCTGCTGCGCACCGTCGTCGAGGCCGCTGGCGTGCCGACGGTGGTGCACTGCTGCGCCCCGGACGTGCCACTGGAGTTGATCCGTTCGACGGGCGCCGCCGGGGTGGCCCTCGACCTGGACCTGCTCACCGAGCTGGACCCGCTGGGCGAGGCGATCGACGCCGGCCTCGGGTTGCTGGCCGGGGCCGTGCCGACCCGACCGCCGTCGACCGGCCAGGCGCCGACGTCCGCGCAGGTGGCCGACCGGGTGCGCCAGCTCTGGGACCGGCTCGGGTTCCCGCGCCGGCAGCTCGCCCAGCAGGTGGTCATCACCCCGGCCTGCGGTTTGGCCGGAGCCAGCCCGGAGTACGCCCGGGTGGTGCTGGCCGCGTGCCGGGACGCCGGCCGGCGGCTCGCCGAGGAGTGAGGTTTCCTGTCGTACCCACTGGGCAGGATGAAGGACATGATTGGACAGCTACGTTCAGTGGTGATCGACTGCCCCGATCCGCGGGCACTGGCGGCGTTCTACGCGGAGCTGCTCGGTGTACCCCTGGCCGAGGGTGACTCCGATGACGACGAGTGGGTGGTGCTGGGCGGTCCGCCCGGGCACCAGCCCCGCCTGGCGTTCCAGCGTGCGCTCAACCTGCGTCCGCCGGCCTGGCCGGACCCGGAGCGCCCCCAGCAGTTCCACCTCGACGTGACGGTGGACGACATCGAGGCCGCCGAGAAGGCGGCGCTCGCACTGGGCGCCCGCCGGTTGCCCGGCGAGGGCGAGGGCTTCCGGGTCTACGCCGACCCGGTCGGCCACCCGTTCTGTCTCTGCTGGGACTGACCCTGGCGTGGGTCGCGGCGGCCGGGCATCATGGCCGCCGTGGCCCACGACCCTCTGCGTGCCTCTGGCTCGCTCTTCGGCCTTGCCTATGGTGACGCGCTCGGCAAGCCGACGGAATTCCTGACCGTCGCCGAGATCGAGCACCGGTACGGGCCGGCCGGTCCGCGCGAGCTGACCGGCGAGCCGGCGCTGGTCACCGACGACACCCAGATGGCGCTGGCGGTGGGCTGGGCGCTGCACGAGGCTCCGTCGCTCACCCCGCAGGGGGTGGAGCCGCTGCTCCGGCGGCGCTTCTTGGCCTGGGCGGTCAGCCCGGACAACAACCGCGCCCCCGGCATGACCTGCCTGCGCGCCTGCGCCGACCTGGGTCGCGGGCTCCGCTGGCAGGAGGCCACGGTGGCCGGGTCCAAGGGGTGCGGGGCCAACATGCGGGTCACGCCGGTCGGGTTGCTCGACGTGGATCTGGACACGCTGGCCGGGTTGGCGCAGTTGCAGGCCGGGCTGACCCACGGCCATCCGACCGGGTTGGCGGCCAGCGAGCTCACCGCGTACGCGGTCTTCGCCCTGCGCGGGGGCGCCGGGCTGCCCGCTCTTCCCGCGATTCTCACCGAGCGGGCGCGGAGCCAGCGCCGCGTGTACCGGGAGCGGTGGCTGGGTGACCTCTGGCAGCGCGCCGGGGCCGGCACCGCGGAGGACTTCATCGCCCGGGGCTGGGACGAGTGCCTGGCGGTGCTGGCCCGGCTGACGGACGCCCTGGGGCAGCCGGACGACGGTGGCGATCCGTGCCGGGCCACCGGGGAGGGCTGGGTCGCCGAGGAGGCGCTGGCCACCGCTCTGCTCTGCGCCGTAAGGCACGCCGACGACCCGGTCGCGGCGCTGGCCCGGGGTGCGACCACCGCCGGGGACTCCGACTCGATCGCCGCCCTGGCCGGCGCCTTCGTGGGTGCGGCCGCCGGGATGACCGCCTGGCCGCCCGGCTGGGTCGACCGCATCGAGTACGCCGACCAGCTCGCCACGCTCGGCGCGGCCTGGGACTGATCCAGGTCCCCGCTGCCGATCCCGTCAGCAGGAGTTGGGTGACCGACGGGAGCCGGACGGGGCGGGGGACGGTCAGCGGGTGGGCAGGTGGTGCAGGCTGCGGACCCGTCGCCACAGGTCGGCGTCGCAGTTTCCGGCGCGGTCGGCGAAGGCGGCCGAGCTGATCCGGGTCGGCTCGGTGAGGCTCAGGTAGCTGTCGTGCTCGGCGCCGGGGTCCCAGTTCCGGGTGGGAATGCGGACGTGGTCGTCCCGGTCGCTCTTGTCCTGACTGGTGATCTTCAGTACGTCGGCGCCCCGGGAGTCGGCGCGCAGCACCAGGCAGGGCCGGACCTTGGACCCGCTGCCGTCGGCGTACGGCACGTCGGCCCACCAGATCTCACCCGGCGCCGGCGTGCCCGCGCCCCGGTCGGCGTCGCGGGCCCGGGGTTTGGTGGGCGGCCGGTCGGCGGCGCGGGGTCGCGGCGGCGCGGGACGACGTCCGCCGGTCGCGGGGCCCCGGCCCGGCCGGCTGCCCGGGCGCCGGCTCGCCACCCGGTGCCGCCAGGCGCTCCACGCCCAACCGGCCGCCACCGCCAGCAGGATCGCCACCGCCCAGAGCAGGGCCTCGGGCATCGCCACCTCCGCCGTCGTCCGGAGGCCCACCGGCCCCCGTCGTCCGGCGATCCTCGCATGCCGATCACCGCGGCGCGCGCCGCCGATCGTGATCGCGAGAACGCGGTGCGTGGGTGGGCGACTGTTTGTCCCACCGGGCGGATACCGTGCCGGAGTAGCGTGATCAGGGAGGTCGCAGGCGTGTCCGAAGGTGGCGGTGTGTCCGAGGAGCAGATCGGTCAGCAGGTCAGCCCGGCGCAGGAGGCGGCGGCCGGCGTCGAGCCGACGCCGCATGCGCGGGAACGGCACGCCACGCTCAGCCGCGAGCTGACCGAACATCAGTACCGCTACTACGTGCTGGACGCGCCGATCATCGCGGACGCCGAGTTCGACCGGCAGCTGCGCGAGCTGGAGGCGCTGGAGGACGAGTTCCCGGCACTGCGCACACCGGATTCGCCGACCCAACGGGTCGGTGGCACGTTCTCCACCGACTTCACCCCGGTCACCCACGCCGAGCGGATGCTCTCTCTGGACAACGCCTTCGCCGACGAGGAGCTGGCGGCCTGGGCCGAGCGGGTCGAGCGGGACGCCGGCGGCCCGGTGCCCTACCTGTGTGAGCTGAAGGTCGACGGGCTGGCGATCAACCTGACCTACGAGGCCGGCCGGCTGGTTCGGGCGGCCACCCGCGGTGACGGCCGCACCGGCGAGGACGTCACCGCCAACGTGCGCAGCATCCGTGGCGTGCCCGGCCAGCTCACCCCGTCCGCCGAGTTCCCGGAGATTCCCGAGCTGCTGGAGGTCCGGGGCGAGATCTACTTCCCGATCGCCGCGTTCGCCGACCTCAACGCGGGCCTGGTGGAGCAGGGCAAGGCGCCCTTCGCCAATCCCCGCAACGCCGCCGCCGGCAGCCTGCGCCAGAAGGATCCACGGGTCACCGCGTCACGGCCGCTGCGCCTGGTGGTGCACGGCATCGGCGCCCGCCGTGGTTTCCAGCCCACCGCGCAGTCCGAGTCGTACGCGGCGCTCAAGGCGTGGGGCCTGCCGACCAGTGACCGGTGGCGGGTGGTGCCGGATCTGGCCGGCGTGGCCGAATACATCGCCTACTACGCCGAGCACCGGCACGACGTCGAGCACGAGATCGACGGAGTGGTGGTCAAGGTCGATCCGGTGTCCATCCAGGGCCGGCTCGGGTCGACCAGCCGCGCCCCGCGCTGGGCGATCGCCTTCAAGTACCCGCCGGAGGAGGTCACCACCAAGCTGCTCGACATCGACGTCAACGTGGGGCGCACCGGGCGGGTCACCCCGTTCGCCGTTCTCGAACCGGTGCGGGTGGCCGGCTCCACCGTCGCGCTCGCCACCCTGCACAACGCCCGTGAGGTGGAGCGCAAGGGTGTGCTGATCGGCGACACGGTGGTGCTGCGCAAGGCCGGCGACGTGATTCCCGAGGTGCTCGGCCCGGTTGTCGACCTGCGCCCCGCCGACGCCCGGCCGTTCGTCATGCCGACCACCTGCCCGGCCTGCGGCACCCCGCTCGCGCCGGCCAAGGAGGGCGACATCGACATCCGCTGCCCCAACACCCGCAGCTGCCCCGCCCAGCTACGCGAACGGGTGTTCCACCTCGCCGGTCGCGGCGGGTTCGACATCGAGGTGCTCGGCTACAAGGGCGCGGCGGCTCTGCTGGACGCGGAGATCATCGCCGACGAGGGGGACCTCTTCCAGCTCGACGCCGAGCAGCTGTCCCGGTCCCCGTTCTTCGTCAACAAGGACGGCAGCCTGGGCAGCAACGCGGTCAAGCTGCTGGACAATCTGGCGGTCGCCCGGGAACGCGACCTGTGGCGGGTGCTGGTGGCGCTCTCCATCCGGCACGTCGGCCCGACGGCGGCCCAGGCGCTCGCCAGGCACTTCCGCTCCATGGAGGCCATCGACGCGGCCAGCGAGGAGGAGCTCTCCTCGGTCGACGGGGTCGGTCCGACGATCGCGGCCAGCATCCGGGAGTGGTTCGCCGTGGACTGGCACCGCGACGTGGTCCGCAAGTGGGCCGAGGCGGGCGTACGGATGGCCGAGGAGGCGGGCGACGAGGGGCCGCGCCCGTTGGAGGGGCTGACCGTGGTGGTGACCGGCACGCTCGCCAGCTTCTCCCGGGACCAGGCCGCCGAGGCCGTGCAGAGCAGGGGCGGCAAGGTCAGTGGCTCGGTCTCCAAGAAGACGAGCTTCGTGGTCGTGGGCGACAACCCGGGGTCCAAGGCCGACAAGGCGGCCAGCCTCAAGGTGCCGGTACTCGACGAGGACGGGTTCCGGGTGCTGCTGGACGCGGGTCCGGACGCGGCACGGGACGTCGCCCGGCTGGAGAGCTGACCGGCTCCGGCGTCCGCTGGCCGCGCATACCAACTTAATTACGACTACGACCGATTCGTGACTGTCATACCGGGAAACCCGGGGCTGAGGGCGTTTCATTGGGTCACGGGCGTGCACACGGCACGCCAGTCGTCGCTCGGGAGGTGTGATGGAGGTCGCCGACCCGCGAAACTCCGTCCCGCCCGGACGGGTGGCGCCGTTCACCGCCTTCATCGTCAGCATCCTGGTGGTCGCCGTGTTGGCCGCCGCCGGTCCACTCGCGACACTCCCGGCCGAGCTGTCCCGGCTGCCGGTGGCGTTCTGGACGATGGCCGCGCTCGCGCTGGTCTGCGACGCCCGCCCGTTCGTGCATCCGGGCCGCCGGCAGTCCTCCGCGGTCTTCCCGTCCACCTGTTTCACCTTCGCGATCCTGCTCGGCTGGGGGCTCGGCCCGGCGGTGGCCGTGCAGGCGGCGGGCGTGGTCGTCTCCGGCTGGCGGATGCGGCACGCCGCGTGGCGGACGGCGTTCAACGTCGGCCAGTACGCCTGCGCCCTCGCCGCCGCGTACGGCGTCCTCCAGCTCGGGCCGGGCATCGTCTTCTCCGGCGGCCGGCTGCACTGGACCGACGTGGTCGCCGTCGGCGGCGCCACGCTGGCCTGGTTCGTGGTCAACTACGGGCTGGTGAGCTGGGCGGTACGGCTGCGCTTCGGCGACCGGTGGTGGCCCACGGTCCGGCAGGGCCTCGGTTTCGAACTGCTCTCCACGGGCTCGCTCCTGCTGCTCGCCCCGGTGCTGGTGGCCGCCGCGCGGGTCAGCGCGGCGCTGATCCCGCTGGTGCTGGTGCCGCTCTTCGCCGTGTACCGGATGGCCCGGCTGACCGTCGAGCAGCAGCACCTCGCCGCTGCGGACCCGCTCACCGGGCTGCCCAACCGCAAGGCGCTCCTGGCCGAGGTGGCCGAGCAGGTGCACCTGCACGCCGAGCGGACCGCGCGCGGCGAACCTGACGGGCACCTGGCGCTGCTGCTGATCGACCTGGACCGCTTCAAGAACGTCAACGACGCGCTCGGGCACGCCGTGGGCGACCGGCTGCTCGTCGAGGTCAGCGCCCGGCTCACCGATGTGGAGCCCCGCCCGCAGATGATCGCCCGGCTCGGCGGGGACGAGTTCGCCATCGTGATGACCGGGCTGACCGACGCGAGTCAGGCGCGTGACCTGGCCGACCGGGTGGTCGGGGCGCTGGCCGAGCCGGTGCCGCTGGACGGGCTGCCGCTGGATGTGGGTGGCTCGATCGGGATCGCTCTCTTCCCCGAGCACGGCGAGGACTTCGCCACCCTGATGCGCCACGCCGACGTGGCCATGTACGACGCCAAGCACCGCAACGACACGGTCGCCGTCTACGCCCCGGAGTCCGATCACAACTCCGCCGAGCGGCTCGGCCTGCTCGCCGATCTGCGCCGGGTACTGGAGTCCGGCCCGTCGGTCGACGACCCGCTGGACGCCGAGCCGGCGGGACCCGCACGGCCGACGGGGACGGCCGACGGGGACGGCCGGGATGCGGGGCTGACCGAGCCGGATGGCGCCGAGCGGCCGGTCGACGTACCCCTCGGCGCGGCGGCGGAGGTGCGCGGCGGGGATGGTGCGGCGCTGCCCAGCGGTGACCTGCACCCCGCCGAGGCGGCGTCGCACGCGGGCGCGTCGCCGGTGGTCGCCGGGGCCCCGCCGGCCGGCGGCCGGTGGTGGGGTCGCCGCCGGCGGCCGGGCACCGAGCTGATGCACGCCGACGAGCTGATCAACCGGATCGCCACCGGCGCCGACCCGATCCGTGGCCGGAACACCCGGGCCACGGTCACCGGCACCCGCCCGGACCGGGGCCGGCGTGCCGGCGGGCACGGGCGGCGATCGCCGAACGGCGCGCCCGCGCTGGCCGGCGGCGGCGCCGGCCCGCGACGCGACGTCGGGCCGGGCACCCCGGACGAGCCGCCCGGGTCGACCGGGTGGGCACACTCCGACGCCGAACCGGCCGACGACGCTGGCGAGATCACCATGTATTACCAGCCGCAGATCGCCATCGCCACCGGCGAGGTGGTCGGCGTCGAGGCCCTGCTGCGCTGGCGGCACCCACGGCGGGGGATGGTCGACCCGGAGGAGCTGATCCGGGTCGCCGAGCAGAGCGCGGTGATGCGACTGCTCACCCGCCGGGTCGTCGACGACGTGGTGGAGCAGCTCGCCAAGTGGTCGGCGGCCGGCATCGGGCTGCGGGCGGCACTGAACGTGAGCGTGCGTGACCTGCACACCGGCGAGATCGCCGACCAGATCGCCGACCGGCTGACCCGCTACGGGGTGCCGGCCGAGCGGCTGCAACTGGAGATCACCGAGGGTGCTTTGATGGCCGACCCGCGCCGGGTGCTGGCCACCATCTCCCGGCTGCACCGCATCGGGGTGGCCATCGCGCTGGACGACTTCGGCACCGGCTACTCGTCCCTCCAGCACCTGCGCCGGCTGCCGCTGTCCGAGGTGAAGGTGGACCGCTCGTTCGTGCTGGGCATGGCCGACGACGCCGACGACGCGGCGATCGTCCGGTCGATGATCGAGCTGGCCGGCGCGCTGGGGCTGCGGGTGGTCGCCGAGGGCGTGGAGGACGAGCGGACCTGGCGGATGCTGCACGCCGCCGGCTGCGACGCCGCGCAGGGCTGGTTCTACGCCCGACCGATGCCCGCCGAGGAACTGGTCACCTGGCTGGCCCGGTACCGGCCGGTCCGTCCGAGCGGCGGCCCGGAGCCGGACGCCGGCCGTCGTCCCACCCGCTGACCCACCCGCTGACCCGCCCGCCGATCCGACGCGAGAGGCTGGCGGAGGGGGAGTCGTGGACGCGGCACCGGAGCGGAACAATAGACTCGCTCCGGTCACCGCGCGTCACGCTCCACCCGTCGCGCGATCGGCACACCGCCCGACCAGCAGGACATCAGAAGGGGGCACGGATGGCCGCCATCTCCCGCGAGGAGGTCGCGCACCTGGCGCGCCTGTCGCGGCTCGCCGTCACCGAGGAGGAGCTGGACATCTTCGCCGGCCAGCTCGACGTGATCCTCCAGGCGGTCGCCCAGGTCGGCGAGGTCGCCGCGGCGGACATCCCGCCGACGTCGCATTCGGTGCCGCTGACCAACATCTTCCGCGAGGACGTCGTCACGCCGTGTCTGACCCCGCAGGAGGTGCTGTCGGGCGCGCCCGACGCCGAGGACCAGCGGTTCCGCGTACCGCGGATCCTGAGCGAGGATGTGGCCTCATGAGTGAGCGCCAGCGAGCGAATCAGCAGTGCAGCGCGGTGGTGCCTCATGGCGTCACGGAGCGAAGCGGAGTGACGGCATGAGCGATCTGACCAGAATGACCGCGGTGGAGATCGCCGCCCTGGTCGCTGGCGGCGAGGCCTCCGCCGTCGAGGTGACCCGGGCCCACCTGGACCGGATCGCCGCGGTCGACGACCGGGTGCACGCCTTCCTGCACGTGGACACCGACGGCGCGCTGGCCACCGCCCGCGCCGTGGACGAGCGTCGGGCGGCCGGCGAGGAGTTGGGCCCGCTGGCCGGCGTGCCGGTCGCGGTGAAGGACGTGCTCGCCACCCGGGGCGTGCCGACCACCGTGGGCTCGAAGATCCTGGAGGGCTGGCGCCCGCCGTACGACGCGACGATCGTGCAGCGGCTGCGCGAGGCCGGCACGGTGATGCTCGGCAAGACGAACATGGACGAGTTCGCGATGGGCTCCTCCACCGAATACTCGGCGTACGGCCCGACGCACAACCCGTGGGACCTCAGCCGGATCCCGGGCGGCTCGGGTGGCGGCAGCGCCGCCGCGCTGGCCGCGTACGAGGCGCCGCTGGCCATCGGCTCGGACACCGGCGGCTCGATCCGCCAGCCCGGCGCGGTCACCGGCACCGTCGGCGTGAAGCCCACCTACGGCGGCACGTCCCGCTACGGGCTGGTCGCCTTCTCCTCGTCGCTGGACACGCCCGGCCCCTGCGCCCGTACGGTGCTCGACGCGGCCCTGCTGCACCAGGTGATCGGTGGGCACGACCCGCGCGACTCCACCTCGATCCCGCAGCCGGTGCCGGACGTGGTGGCCGCGGCGAAGCTCGGCGCGACCGGTGACCTGACCGGCGTGCGGCTCGGCATCGTCAGCGAGTTCGTCGGCGAGGGCCCCGCGCCGGGCGTGATGGCCGCGTTCCGCGAGGCGGTGGACGCCCTCGCGAAGCTGGGTGCGGAGATCGTCGAGGTGTCCTGCCCGACGTTCGCCTACGCGCTGCCCGCGTACTACCTGATCGCCCCGAGCGAGTGCTCCTCCAACCTGGCCCGGTTCGACGGCGTCCGGTTCGGCCTGCGGGTCGGCGACGACGGCAACCGGTCGCTGGAGGAGGTCATGTCGCTGACCCGGGAGGCCGGCTTCGGCCCGGAGGTCAAGCGCCGCATCATGATCGGCACGTACGCCCTGTCGTCGGGTTACTACGACGCCTACTACGGGCAGGCGCAGAAGGTCCGGACGCTGATCACCCGGGACTTCACCGCCGCGTTCGAGCAGGTCGACGCACTGATCTCGCCGACCACCCCGTCCGTGGCGTTCCCGATGGGCGCACGCACCGGCGACCCGTACCAGATGTACCTGGCCGACTTGTTCACCATCCCGAGCAACCTGTACGGCGGGCCGGGCATCTCGGTGCCCTGCGGCCTCTCCGAGGGGCTGCCCGTCGGCCTGCAGGTGATGGCCCCGACGTTGGCCGACGACCGGATGTACCGGGTCGCCGCCGCGCTGGAGTCCGCGGTCGGCACGTTCACCCCACCGGCACTGTGAGGCAGGAGCCCAGATGACGACGACGCTGCCCGCGTACGACGAGGTCGTCGCGCGCTACGAACCGGTGATCGGCCTGGAGACCCACGTCGAGCTGGGCACGAACACCAAGATGTTCTGCGGCTGCCCGACCGACTTCGGTGGCGAGCCGAACACCCGGGTCTGCCCGGTCTGCCTGGGCCTGCCCGGGTCGCTGCCGGTGGCCAACAAGGCGGCCATCGAGGCGATCATCCGGATCGGTCTGGCGCTGAACTGCTCCATCGCGGAGTGGTGCCGGTTCGCCCGGAAGAACTACTTCTACCCGGACATGCCGAAGAACTTCCAGATCAGCCAGTACGACGAGCCGATCTGCGTCGACGGCTACCTGGACGTCGAGGTCAACGGCGAGACGGTGCGGATCGAGATCGAGCGGGTGCACCTGGAGGAGGACACCGGCAAGACGCTGCACGTCGGCGGCGCCACCGGTCGCATCCAGGGCGCGACCGAGTCGCTGGTCGACTACAACCGGGCCGGCATTCCGCTGGTCGAGATCGTCACCAAGCCCATTCCGGGCACCGGCGCGCTCGCTCCCGACGTGGCCCGGGCGTACGTCACCGAGCTGCGGGACGTGATCCGCACCCTCGGCGTCTCGGACGTGCGGATGGAGGAGGGTTCGCTGCGCTGTGACGTGAACACCTCGCTCAACCTGCCGGGGCAGGAGTGGGGCACCCGCACCGAGACCAAGAACGTCAACTCGCTGCGGTCGGTGGAGCGGGCGGTCCGCTCGGAGATGCTGCGGCAGGCCTCGGTGCTGGACGCCGGCGGCCGGATCACGCAGGAGACCCGGCACTTCCACGAGGACACCGGCGACACCACGCCGGGGCGTTCCAAGGAGACCGCGACCGACTACCGGTACTTCCCGGAGCCGGACCTGGTGCCGATCGCCCCGGACCCGGCCTGGGTCGCCGAGCTCAAGGCCGCCCTGCCGGAGCTGCCCCGGGTGCACCGGCGCCGACTCCAGGAGCAGTGGGGGCTGTCCGACCTGGACATGCAGTCGGTGCTGAACGCCGGCGCGGTCGAGCTGATCGAGGCGACCGTCGCCGCCGGCACCACGCCGGCCGCCGCCCGTAAGTGGTGGCTCGGTGAGCTGTCCCGCCGGGCCAACGAGAGCGGCCGGGAGCTGGCCGACATCGGCGCCACCCCTGCCCAGGTCGCCGAGTTGCAGGGCCTGGTAGACGCCGGGAAGCTCAACGACAAGATGGCGCGCGCGGTGCTGGAGGGCGTGGTCGACGGCGAGGGTTCGCCCACCGAGATCATGACCAACCGCGGCCTGGAGGTCGTGTCGGACACCGGCGCGCTCACCGCCGCCGTGGACGAGGCGATCGCCGCCAACCCCGGCATCGCCGACAAGATCCGCAGCGGCAAGGTCGCCGCGGCCGGCGCGCTGGTCGGCGCGGTCATGAAGACCACGCGCGGTCAGGCCGACGCGAAGACCGTCCGCGAGCTGGTCCTGGAGCGCCTCGGCGTCCAAAGCTGAACGATGGAAGGAAGGGCACCTTCTTAACGCCTCGTGCATAGGAAGGGGCCCTTCCTAACATCTCACCCCGCGCCGGGCGCCGGGCGGCGTGAACCCCGCACACCCCTCGCGAGGGCGTCAACGGCGACGCCCGGATGGAGTCACCGTGAACCAGCACGACCTCGATGTCCTCGACGTGATCCAGCGGCGGGTGCTCTGGCTCGCCACCCGGATCGTGGACGCCGCCAACCACGACCGGGCAGCCGGCGACGGGGTGAAGGTCGGCGGGCACCAGGCGTCCAGCGCGTCACTGGTCACCGCGATGACCGCGCTCTGGTTCGCGCACCTGGACGCCGAGGACCGGGTGGCGGTCAAGCCGCACGCCTCCCCGGTGTTCCACGCCATCCAGTACCTGCTGGGCAACCTGGACCGCTCGTACCTGCCGCGGCTGCGGGCCCGTGGCGGCCTCCAGTCGTACCCGTCGCGCACCAAGGACCCCGACGAGGTGGACTTCTCCACCGGCTCGGTCGGCCTCGGCGCGGCGGCCCCGCTCTTCGCCGCCGCCACCCGGCGCTACGTCGACGCGCACTTCGGCGCCCGCCCGCACTCCCGGTTCGTCGCGCTGATCGGTGACGCGGAGCTGGACGAGGGCAACATCTGGGAGGCGGTCGCCGACCCCGCCACCACCGGTCTGGGCAACGTCATGTGGCTGGTCGACTTCAACCGCCAGTCGCTGGACCGGGTGGTGCCCGGCATCCGGATCAACCAGTGGCGCGGCCAGTTCGAGGCTGCCGGTTGGCACGTCGTGGAGGTCAAGTACGGCCGCCGGCTCGCTGAGGCGTACGCCCGGCCGGGCGGCGAGGCGCTGCGCGACTGGATCGACGCGATGCCCAACGAGCAGTACCAGTCGCTGTTCGGGCTGGCCGGCCCGGCACTGCGCAAGCAGTTCCTGGACGGCGCGCCGGCTGAGGTGGGCACCTTCGTGGAGGGCATCGGCGACGAGGAGCTGGGCCCGCTCGTCACCGACCTCGGCGGGCACGACCTGGAGGCGATGCTCGACGCGTACGCCCAGTGTGACGCAGTCACCGACCGGCCCAGCGTCGTCTTCGCGTACACGGTCAAGGGGTGGGGGTTGCCCCTCGCCGGCAACCCGCGCAACCATTCGGCGCTGCTCAGCACCGAGCAGGTCGACGCGTTGCGCGCCGCGCAGGGCCTGACCCGGGAGACCGAGTGGGACCGCATCGACCCGGCGTCACCCGCCGGCATCCGGGCCGGCGCTCGCCGGGAGGCGCTGTCCCGCGCGCCCCGCGAGCGGGCGCTGGGGGTCACCGTTCCGGAGAGCACGGGAGTACGCGCCAACAAGCCGATCTCCACACAGGAGGTCTTCGGCCGGGTGCTGGTGGACCTGGCCCGGGACCGGGAGGTCGGCCGTTACCTGGTGACGACGGCACCGGACGTGGCCACCTCCACCAACCTCGCCGGGTTCATCAACAAGACCGGGGTGTTCGCCCCCACCGAGCAGCGTTCCTGGACCGAGGACCGGATGCTGCGCTGGACCGAGAGCCCCGCAGGGCAGCACATCGAGCTGGGCATCTCGGAGATGAACCTGTTCCTGCTGCTCGGCCAGCTCGGTCTGTCGTGGGACCTGTCCGGGCAGCCGCTGCTGCCGGTGGGCACGGTCTACGACCCGTTCGTGCTGCGCGGCCTGGACGCGTTCCTGTACGGCACCTACTCCGGCTCCCGGTTCGTGGTCGCCGGCACCCCGTCGGGCATCACGCTGGCCCCGGAGGGTGGCGCCCACCAGTCCACCATCACCGCCTCCGTCGGGCTGGAGCTGCCCGGGGT
Organism: Micromonospora sp. NPDC005206; assembly: GCF_040608175.1. Lineage (NCBI taxonomy): Bacteria > Bacillati > Actinomycetota > Actinomycetes > Micromonosporales > Micromonosporaceae > Micromonospora > Micromonospora sp. NPDC005206. Next base: position 133,488 of record NZ_JBEXHU010000018.1, on the reverse strand, counting down.
GACCTTCCTGGAGCCGGCGTACGCGACCAGCCTGGACTGGCTGCTCTGCGACGCGCTCGGGCAGATCGCCGGCGGGTCGGCCCCGGCCGCGACCGCCGCGCCGGCCGAGGACGGGGCGTACTACTTCCGGCTGAGCACCCGGCCGCTGGAGCAGGCGCCGTTCGAGGCGGCCCGGGCCCGGCTCGGCGACGCGGTGCTGCGCCGGCAGGTGGTGGCCGGGGCGTACCGGCTGGTCGACGCTCACCAGGCGTACCCGCACCTGGCCGACGCCCCGGTGGTGCAGCTGGCCGCCTCCGGCGCGGTGCTGCCCGAGGTGCTGGCCGCCGCCGCGGAGCTGGCCGAGGAGGGCGTCGCCGCGCACGTGGTGGACGTGACCTCGCTGGATCGGCTCTACCGCGCCTGGCAGCGCACGCTGCGCCAGGGCGTGCGCACGGCGACGGTGCCGAGCGTCCCGGGCGCGCTGCGGTCGGCGTTCGCCGACCGGGTGCCGGTGGTGACCGTGCACGACGCCGCGTCGCACGCGATGGCGTGGCTCGGCTCGGCGCTCGGCGCGCCGGCGGTGCCGCTCGGGGTGGACGAGTTCGGCCAGTCCGGCAGCGTGGCCGAGCTGTACGAGTTGCACGACCTGCTGCCCGGCAGCATCGTCAACGCCGCCCTGGCCGCCATCGCCCTGCGCTGAACCCCGAGGTCACGCTCCGGCCCGTGCTCAGCGGGTCGGGGTGGGGGTGACCGAGGGGGACGGCCCGGCGGTCGGGCCGTCCACCACGTGCCGTTCCAGGTTGACCTGGGCCTGCCCGGTGCCGCCGACGGTGATGTCGTCGTACGCCTGGAGCATCTTCTGCTGATCGAAGTAGAGCACGCTCATCGACAGCGGGGTCGGCTTCTCACCCTCCAGGCCGCGTAGCCCGGCGCCGCCGGTGGAGCCCTCCACCATCAGCGTGGTGGGCTGCTGCCCGGGGGCCTGGGGCAGCTTGGAGACCTGCCGGGCGTGGGTGTGCCCGGCCAGCACCAGCGGGCAGGTGCCGGCGAGCGGACCGGCCGAGGCCGGGTCGTGCACCAGCGCGATGTTCACCGGCCGCGGTGAGCGGCGCACCGTGGTGGCGAGCTGCTCGCCGGCTCCGATCACCTGGTCGGCCACCTGCTGGGTGAGCCCGCTGCCGGCTGGGGAGGTGTTCTTGTCCGGGGTGAAGCGCGGGTCGCCGATGCCGGCGATGGTCAGCCCGGCGACGGTGGTCGTCGTGTTGTTCAGCACGATCGCGTTCGGTTGGCGGGCCACCGCGGCGCCGGTCCGGCCGGAGTCGTGGTTGCCCCGGATGAAGACGTACGGCTTCTTCAGCAGGCCGATCGAGCCGACGAAGGACGCCTCCGGCTCGCTGCCCCAGTCGGTGATGTCCCCGGTGTCGATCACCACGTCGATGTCGAACTGCTCCACCACCGTCCGGATCAGCTGCCAGCCGGTCGGGTTGAGGTGCATGTCGGAGACGTGCAGCACCCGGGTGGTGCCCGGGGCCGGCTCGTACACCGGCAGCGCCGACACCGTGGTGTAGAGCTGGCTGACGTTGCCGACGATGCGTTGCAGCTGCTCGGCGTACTTGGTGTAGTCGTTGGCGATGCGGCGGGCGTCACCGACGATGGCCGGCGCGTTGACCAGCAGCCCCTCGTAGCGCGGCTCCTCGATCGCCTGCGGGCGCAGGGTGGCCGCCGCTGTGCCGAGGCTGCCGGCGGTGACCAGCAGCGCCAGCCCGCCCGCCCAGGCGGTGCGTCGTACGTCGCGGAAGGCCAGCCCGGCCAGGATCAGGGTGACCAGCACCGCCGAGGCGAGGGTCCGCAGGCCGAGTCGCATCACCCCGGACCGGACGTCCTCGACGGCGCTCTGGCTGGCCCGGCTGATGCTCGCCGGGTCGTCGAGCAGCGCCTCGGTGCGCCCCTGGTCCAGTGCGCCCAGTCGCACGGTGAGGTGCGTCGGCCCGTCGTGGCTGTCGAGCAGCAGCGCGCCGAGCGGCGGTACGTCGACGGTGGTGCCGCCCGCGCTGGCGGGGGTGAGGGTGAGGTTGGCCCGGAACGGCCCGATGTCGGTGTCCACCCGACCGCCGGCGAGCACCCCGAGCACCGCTCCGGCCAGGGCCACGGCGAGCACGGCGAGGATGACACCGGTGCGGCGTACGGGGCCGGGCCGGTTGGCCGACCGACCCACCGACCGGCGCGGCGCGGCGTCGGTCACCGGCTCGTCCCGGTCGCCGGTGCCGTCGTGCTGGTCGTCGTGCTGCCCGTCCATGCTGAGAGTCTGACCTGCCCGTCGGAGGATCTTGGCGAACCTGACCGGATGGTGACGCGAATCAGCTGCGGCCGCCGTCGCCGCCGGCGAAGACCACCCGCAGGAGACGGTCGTCGTCGGCCGCCGGGTCGCCCCGCCCGTCGTGGTTGGAGGTGCTCACCCAGAGTGACCCGTCTGGCGCGGCGGCCACCGCTCGCAGCCGGCCGTACCGGTTGGTGAGCAACTCGCTGGGCTGACCGAGCAGCGTGCCGGTGTCGGTCAGCTCCATCACCCAGAGTCGCTTGCCGCGCAGGCAGCCGGTGACCAGTAGTTGGTCGGTGGCGGCCAGACCGGAGCAGGACGCGTCCGAGGTCGCCCACTGGCTGATCGGGTCCGTGTACCGCTTGTCGCCGGCCCGCCCCTCGACCTGCGGCCAGCCGTAGTTGCCACCCTTGGTGATCTGGTTGATCTCGTCCCAGGTGTTCTGGCCGAACTCGACGGCGTACATCCGTTTGGCGGCGTCCCAGGCGAAGCCCTGCACGTTTCGGTGCCCGAGGGACCAGACCGGGGAGCCGGGGTACGGATTGCCCGCGGCGGGCTTGCCGTCCGGGGTGATCCGCAGGATCTTGCCGCCGAGGCTCTTCACGTCCTGCGAATTCGGGCGCTGCCCGGCGTCGCCCGTGCTGACGTAGAGCTGCCCGTCTGGGCCGAAGCCGAGCCCGCCGCCGTTGTGCACGTTGGCCTTCGGGATGCCGGTGAGGATCGAGGTGGGCTGCCCGCCGAGTCGCAACCGGACGACCCGGTTGTCCTGCTCGGCGGTGTAGTAGACGAACACCGTCCGGTCCCGCTCGTAGCCGGGGGAGACGGCGATGCCCAGGAGGCCGCCCTCGCCGGCCGCCGCGACGTCGGTGATGGTCTGCACGACCCGGACCCGCAGCCCGTCCGGCCCGGACTCGGGGCCGACCTGGAGGATCCGGCCGCTGTCCCGCTCGGTGACCAGCGCCCCGCCGTCCGGGAGGAAGGCGATGGCCCAGGGCACCCGCAGCCCCTTGGCGAGCACGGTCGCCACCGCCTGCTGGCCGGCGGCGCCGGGGCTCGCCGACGTCGATGGGGTCGGCAGGTTGGGCGGCTCACCGGCCGGGTCCGGCTCCGGCTCGCCGAAACTGCAACCGGCGGTGAGGAGCAGTGCCGCGCAGGACGCCGCGAGGGCCGCCCGGAAGCGGCGGGTGCGGAAGTACGGGGGACGGACGCTCACCCGGCCCAGGGTAGCCCGAAGGCCGGCCCGGCCGGGCCCGACGGGATCCGACCGGCGGTGCCGTCAGCCCGGGTGGCCCGCTCCGCGTGCCCGTGCGGCCAGCAGCGCGGTGTCGTCCTCACGGTGCCGGATCGAGGTGAGCAGCAGGTCGCACAGGTCGTCGAGGGGCAGCGTGTCGGTGCCGGTCAGCCGGGTCACCAGCTCGGCCAGCCCGTCGTCGATCGGCCGGTCCCGCCGTTCGATCAGCCCGTCGGTGTAGAGCAGGAGGGTGTCGCCGGAGGCCAGGCTGGTCGACCGGCTGGTTCGCCGCGACGGGCGAGCCAGGCCGAGCAGCGGCTCCGGCGGCGCTTCGAGGATCTCCACCGCCCCGCCGGCGCGGACGAGCAGGGCCGGCGGGTGCCCGGCGTTGCACCACGTCATCTCCCGGGTGCCGGAGTGCTCGGGGCAGATCCGGACCAGCGTCGCGGTGGCCGGAATCGGCAGCCGCAGGCCGCGCATCGTGCCGTCCAGGTGGGTCATCAGTTCGCCGACCGTGTCCGGCCGGCCGAACGCGTTGCCGCGCACCAGGTTGCGCAGCTGACCCATCGTCGCCGCCGCCTCGATGTCGTGCCCGGCGACGTCCCCGATCGCGACGATCAGATCCCCGTCGGGCTGGACGAAGGCGTCGTACCAGTCGCCGCCCACCTCCACCCGGTCGGCCGCCGGCTGGTAGCGGGCCGCCAGCTCCAGCTCCGGTACGACCGGCAGCCGCGGCAGCATGCTGTGCTGGAGGACCTCGGCGACGTGCCGCTGTTCGCCGTACATCGAGCTGTTGCCGATCGCCTGCCCGGCCCGGCGGCCGATGTCGACCGCGGTGAGCAGGTCGCGGTCGTCGAACTGCTGGCGTCTGGGGTCGTTGACGAGGGTGATCGCGCCCAGCACGGTTCCGCCGGCGGCCCGCACCGGCACGGTCAGGTAGGAGGCGATGCCCAGGCGGTCGGCGATCGACGCCATCTCCGGGTTCGTGGTCCCCCGCGTCACGTCGGCCAGCGACGCCACGCCACCGAGTCGGGGCTGACCGGTCCGCAGCACCGCCCGGATGATCGACTCCGGGCTCAGCCCGGTACGCAGCAGCGTGGCGAAGCGGTCGATGTCCGCCGCGCGGGCCGGATCGCGGTGCACCGCGACCACCTCGCGGGGCAGGCCGGTCGGCCCGACCAGGGTGAGCAGGCACCAGTCGGCGAGCAGCGGCACCATGGTGGCGGCGAGCCGGCGCAACGCGGTGCCCACGTCCAGCGTGCCGGCCAGCGTCTCGCTCACCCCGGCGAGCAGTTCCAGCCGCTCGTGCGCCTGCACGACCCGCCGGCGGTCCTCCTTCGCGCCGTCCAGGGCGATCCGCAGCCGCAGTTCGGACGAGCAGGCGGCGGCCAGGTCGGCCAGCGTCCGCAGCTGCCCGGCGGTCCACACCCGCGGTTTGCTGTCGATGGCGCAGAGCGAGCCGAGCACCCGGCCGGAGAGGTCGGTCAGCGGCATCCCCGCGTACGCGACCACGCCGAGGTCGTCGATTGCCAGGTTGTCCCGTACCCGGGGGTAGAGCCGGGCGTCCGGCAGCACCATGGGCACCTCGATGTCCACCACGTGCTGGCAGAACGAGTGGCTCAACGGGGTGTGCCGGCGCTCCGCCCACGGATCCGGCAACCCGACCGCGCCCGGGAAGAACTGCCGGTCGGCGGTGACCAGGGAGACCAGCGCGACCGGGACGTCCAACAGGTCGCTGACCAGCCGGGCGAACCGTTCGAACGCCTCGTCCGGGGTGGCGCTCAGCCCGGTGTCGGCGAGCGCTCGCAACCGTGCCGGGTCGCTGAGCGCCGCGGGTGGGGCGATCACGCGCCGGGGGCGGGCGGGGGAGCCGTCGGTCATCGCGAACCTGTCTGCCGGGGTGGAGGCCGAACTGGGCTCCGAGCCTTCGTTATACCTCGCGCGCGCCCGGGTCTAACATCGCTGTGCCGAGGCTCGCTAACCCCCCGGCGCCACCCCCCCGTTTGCCGCCGTGCCCGCACCCGCCGCCGCGGCGGCGGCTATCGTCGGCGGACGTGAAGGTATGGATCCCGCACCAGGTCGGCCTGAACCTCATCGGCGAGCTGCCCCCGGACGTGACGGTGGAGGTCGTCGAGCACGCCGACCGGCTGCCCTCGGCGGTGGCCGACGTGCGGTTCTGGGTGCCGCCGTTCCTGGCCGGTTCGGACGCGACGGCTCTGCTGCACGAGCTGCCCGATCTGGCGGCCGTGCAGCTGCTCTCCGCCGGGGCGGACGCCTGGGTCGGCCGGATGCCGCCCGGCGTCACGCTGTGCGACGCCCGGGGCGTGCACGACCCGTCCACCGCCGAGTGGGTCGTCACCGCGATCCTGGCCCAGTTGCGGGCGTTCCCGGTCTTCGTCCGGGCGCAGGCCGACCGGCGGTGGGCGTTCCAGGAGGCCGCCCCGACCGACGAGCTGACCGGCAAGCGGGTGCTCATCGTCGGGGCCGGGTCGATCGGCACCGCGGTACGGGACCGGCTCGCCCCGTTCCAGGTGAGCTTCACCCTGGTCGCGCGGACCGCGCGGCCCGGGCAGGGGGTGCACGGCGTCGACGAGCTGCCCGGGCTGCTGCCCGAGGCCGACGTGGTGGTGGTGGTGCTGGTGCCGCTCACCGACCAGACCCGCGGCCTTATCGACAAGGAGTTTCTCGCCGCGATGCCGGACGGGGCGCTGCTGGTCAACGCGGCCCGGGGGCCGGTGGCCCGTACCGACGCGCTCGTCGCCGAGCTGGGCACCGGCCGGATCTCGGCGGCGCTGGACGTCAGCGACCCGGAACCGCTGCCCGCCGACTCTCCGCTCTGGACGATGCCGAACGTGCTGCTCACCCCGCACGTGGCCGGGTCGGTGCGGGGGCTGCTGCCGCGGGCCTACCGGCTGGTCGGCGATCAGGTGCGGCGGTTCGCCGCCGGCCAGCCGCTGATCAACACGGTGGTCGACGGGTACTGACGGGGGGTCTCAGCCGGCCGCGTCGGGCAGAGGCTGGCCGGTGGCGGCGACCAGGCGGGGCAGGTCCGCGCCGCGTACCGCCGGCAGGACGACCTGCTGGCCGTCGTCGAGCCGGGCGACCGCCCGCCCGCGCGGGTCGGTGGCCAGCTCGACGACCCGGTCCCAGCCGATCCGGCGCTGCCCGGCCAGCGCCCGCAGGCGCAGCTCCCGGGCGTCGGCGTCGGTGCCGGCCCGCCAGGCCCACACCGCGACGGCGAGCGGGACGAGCAGCACCGGCAGCAGGTACGCCCGGGCGTTGGCCAGCGGCAGTGCGCCGATGAAGGCGATGACCGAGGCCACCAGGATGGCTTGGTTGTACCGGAAGCGGACGGTGTCGGGCGTACTCACCCTCTGATGATCCCACCACCGGCCGGTCCGGCTCGCGGCGGGCGGTGCCCGGCCAGCCCGTCAGGCCGTACAGTGACACGGGTCACTGGCTCCTTCGGGTGATCGACCCGTAACCGATCTGGCCGTCGTTCGTTCTCGATTGTTGGGCAGCGGACCCGCAACGTCCGGTCGCCCACACCGCCGCACCGCCCCCGTGCCCCCTCACGAAGGCGACCGCCGTGCTCCTCGCGTACCCGTTCCGCCTCCTCGTCCCCCGCCGGGCGGCGCCGGAGGCCGCCGTCTCCGCGGCGGTGGCGCTGCTCGTCCTCGCCGGTGCCGCTGACCTGGTCCCGACCTCGGTGGTGATCGCGCTGGCCGGTGGCGCGGGTGCCACGCTCGCCGGGGTGCGGCTCTCCCGGCTGGCGACCCGCCGCCCCGCCGACGCGTCGCCCACCCCGGCGTCGCCCACCGAGGCGTCGCCCACCGAGCTGTCGCCCACCGAGCTGTCGCCCGCCGACCCGTCGACCGCCGAACCTTGGCGCGCCGACCCACCGCTTGGCGGGCCGACCGCAGCCCATCCGGCTGCCGGGATGCCCACGCCGGGCGTGGGGGCGTCCGGCGGGGTGCCGGCGGCACGTGCGGCCGGGCGAGCCGCCCGGCGGCGTGCGGCCCGGCGTGCGGTGGGCGTACTGCTCGACGCGGCGGTGGTGGCGGCCGGGCTCACCGCCGCCGTGCTGCCGCTGGCCGCCACCGGGCACCGGACCGCCACGCTGACCGGATTGCTGGTCTCGGCCGTCCTGTCCACGGCCGGACTGCGTCGGCTCCCCGGCCGGGCGCGGCCACCGGCCCGGGTCCGGCTGCGTCACCTGATCGAGGCGACCGGCCCGGCGGTGGGGCTGGCCCTCGCCGCCTGGCTGTTGCTGCCCCGCGACATCCTGCCGCTGCCCGGCCGGCTCGTCGCCGCCCTGGGGCTCGGCGGGCTGGGCATGGCCGCGCTCAGTGCGTTCACCGGCCCGCATCGGCGCTCGGGCGCCGCCATCTGCCGGGGTGGCGTTCTGCTCACCCTGGCCGGGCTGGCGCTGCTGGCGACCCTGCCGCCCGCGCCGGCCGGTCGGGCGGCACTGCTGGCCGTACCGCCACTGGTGCTCGGAATGCTGCTCACCGCGCTTGGCGCGGGCGACGCGACGGATGCGGGCGGTGTGCGGCCGGCGGCGGGTGAGCACGTGTCCGCCTGGCCCCGGTCGGTGCTCCCGGCGGCGTTGCTGCTGCTGGCGGCGGGTCTGCACCTGGGCGCCGGCCGTTCACCGGACCGGATGAGCGTGCTGCTGGCCGTGGCCGCGGTGCCGCCACTGGTGCTGCGTGAGCTGCTGCGCTCCGGTGACGCGGCCACCCCCGACCGCCGTGCCGCACACCGCCGGCGTGCCGGCCGCGCCGTCCGGCACCGCCGCGCGACCCGCTGGCTCGGCGGGCCGGACGACGGGCCGGCCACCTCGAACGGCGCCGGCTCGACCTGGCCGCCCGACGGCGAGGTGTCGTGGTCAGCGCTCAGCCCCCGGTCCGTGTCGGCTGGCGACGGTCCCGGCGACCGGGCGGCCCTGCTGGATGCCCTCGCCTCGATCGGCGACGTGCCGGCGCCGGCCGGCGCGCTGCTGCTGGTCGACCTGCACGGCGCGGACGGGATCGGCCCGGCGGCCAGGGAGGACCTGCTGGCCGAGGCGGTCCGCCGGGCCCGCGCGGTCGTCGCCCCCGGTGACCTGGTCGCCGGCTGCGCGGGTGCCGGCTTCGCGGTGGTCACCGCCGCCGGCCCGGTTGTGGCGTACGCGTTGGGCACCCGACTGCTGACCGCGCTCACCCCGCCCTACCGGCTGGCCGGGACGGTGCTGCGGGTGCAGGCGAGCATCGGGCTGGCCGAGGTGAGCGGCGCCGGGCCGGCGGACGTGCTCCGCCAGGCCGAGCTGGCCCGGCGGCGGGCCGTGCAGCTGGGCCGGGACCGGGTCGAGTGGTACGACGCGTTCCTCGAGGAGCAGCTCGTCCGCCGGCTCGACTTGGAACGTGAGCTGCCGGGTGCGGTGGCGCGCGGCGAGCTGGATCTGGTCTACCAGCCGGTGCTCGACCTGGCCAGCCGGCAGCCGGTGGGTGCCGAGGCGCTGCTGCGCTGGCGCAGCCCGGCGCTCGGCACGGTGCTCCCGGCCGAGCTGCTGCCGGTCGCGGAGGACCTGGACCTGGTCGGCGAGCTGGAGTGGTGGGTGCTGGACCGGGCCTGCCGCCAGTTGGCCGACTGGTCGGCGGGCACCCGCGAGCTGTGGATGGCGGTCAACGTCACCACCCGGGAGTTGACCACACCCGACTTCGTGCAGCGTGCCGCGGCCGTACTGGCCGCGTACGGGGTGTCGCCGGAGCGGCTGGTGGTGGAGGTGGCCGAGCCGAGGGTCGCCGCCGACCTGCCGACCGTGGTGGCCCGGCTGGCCGGCCTGCGGTCGCTGGGCGTGCGCACCGCGCTGGACGACTTCCGGGCCGAACACGCCTCGCTGGCTCAGTTGCGCCGGCTGCCGATCGACCTGCTCAAGGTGGGCCCGGAGCTGGTGGGCGCCCGACCGGACGGGCAGCCGCCGCTGATCGACGTGGTGGTCAACGTCGGCGAGCGGCTGGGGGTCGAGATCGTCGCCGAGGAGTTGGAGTCAACGGGCCAGGTCGAGGGGGCGCACCGGGCCGGCTGCCGGTACGGGCAGGGCTTCGCGCTGGCCCGCCCGGCGACGGCGGAGCGGGTCGAGGCGTACTTCGAGGAGTTTCCCGCGGCGTCCCGCTGACGACTCCCTGGGGTGAACCGGTTCACCTGTGGCGGGGCGGTGCGGTGCTGCCGCGCGGGGTGAGGTGCGGCGTCTCGTCCTGGACCCGGGCGGCGGGCTCTCCGGCGATGACGGCGAGAAGTTGCCGGGCGGCGTGCGCGCCGTACGCCGGGATGTCGCGGCCCAACGCGGTTAGTGACGGGTGCACCAGCCGGCAGAGCGGGGAGTCGTCCCAGGCCACGATGGACAGATCGCCCGGCACGGTGAGCCCCATCTCCTGGGCCACGGAGAGCCCGGCGATGGCCATCACGTCGTTGTCGTAGATGACCGCGGTGGGCCGTTGTGCGGAGCTGAGCAGGCGGCGGGTGGCTCGGCCGCCCTCCTCGCCGGTGTAGTCGGACCAGACGGTGGCCGCGTCGAACAGGCCGAGTCGCCGGCACACCGCCGCGAAGGCCTCGGTGCGGATCTCGGTGTGCCGCAGGTCGGGCAGGCCGCCGACCCGGGCGATGCGCCGATGCCCGAGCGCGACCAGGTACTCCACCGCCTCGGTCAGTGCGGCCGCGTCGTCGGACCAGACGCTGGCCAGGTCGCCGGTGCCGCCCGGCCCGCCGATCACCACCGCGGGTAGCTGGAGCTGTTCGAGAGCGGGGATGCGGTGGTCGTCGGTGCGTAGGTCGCAGACGAGTACGCCGTCCACCCGGCGTTCGCCCCACCAGCGTCGGTAGACCGCGATCTCGGCGTCCTGGTCGGCCACCACCTGCAGGGTCAGCGCGTACGAGCGGGCGGAGAGTTCGGCCTCGACGCCGCTGATCAACTCCATGAAGAAGGGCTCGATGCCCAGTATCCGGGCCGGCCGGCACAGGGCCAGGCCGACCGCCTCGGCGGTGGCGCCGGAGAGCGCCCGGGCGGCGCTGCTCGGGCTGAACCCGATCTCGGTGGCGATGGCCAGGATGCGCTGCCGGGTGGCCTCGGAGACGCCGGGCTGCCCGTTCAGCGCGTACGACACGGCGCCCTTGGACACCCCGGCGCGTCGGGCGACGTCGGCGATGGTCGGCCGCTTCACCGGCGTGCTCCTTTGCTGTCCGCCCCCACGGGCCGGGTCTTCTGGCCTGCCGTCACACGCTCGGCCCGGCCAGCGGGGCGCGGAGCGTGTCGGCGGCATCAACCTAGCGCAACCGGTGCCGGCGGCCGATGACCGGCGTCCACGTTCAACGTCGTCGCTCGGTGCGACGTGCTTGCACGGTTCAGCGTACCGATGGTTGCTCGATGTCGGGGTGGGGGCCGGCGCGCCGAGCTGCGGCGGAAGGCGTTCTACCACGCATGTTCGCGCTCCCACGGGTCCTTTAGAACGTCGGACGCGCATGTTGTAACAAGCCGTTGACACCCCTGGAACCGGCCCGTACGGTGGCCCCACTTATCCGGTTCAGTCAACGTCTCTCGATCCCGGGAGCGTTCCCATTTGCTCGGAGGATGCCATGAAACGGTCCTGGACCCGATGGGCCCGCGCCGTCGCCGCGGGCACGGTCGGCCTCGCGCTGGTCGCCGCGTGCAGCGGCAAGAGCGGGCAGGATTCCGGCGCGACGGACGGTCAGGTCACCCTGAAAATCAACTTCTGGGGCGACTTCGGCCTCCAGGACCTCAAGACGAAGTACGAGGCGGCCAACCCGAACGTCAAGATCCAGCTGAACTCCGGCGAGTACAACGCCCAGCACGAGGACCTGCAGAAGAAGCTGGTCGCCGGCTCCGGCGCGGCCGACATCGCGGCCATCGACGAGGGCTTCATGGTGCAGTTCCGCAGCCAGTCGGACAAGTTCGTCAACCTGCTGGACAAGGGTGCCGGCTCGTACGAGAGCAAGTACCTGCCCTGGAAGTGGAAGCAGTCGCTCTCCGCAGACGGCAAGACCCAGATCGGCCTCGGCACCGACACCGGCGGCCTGGCCATGTGCTACCGCACCGACCTGTTCAAGGCCGCCGGGCTGCCCACCGAGCGCGACCAGGTCTCCGCTCTCTGGCCCACCTGGGACAAGTTCATCGAGGTCGGCCAGCAGTACACCGGCAAGACCAACAAGAAGTTCATCGACGCTGGCAGCAACCTGTTCAACCCGATCCTCGGCCAGCAGCCGGTCGGCTTCTACAACGAGCAGGACCAGCTCCAGATGGAGCAGGGTCCGAAGATCGCCTTCGACTACACCATCAAGGCGATCCAGGCCGGCCTCTCCGCCAACCTGGCCAGCTTCCAGGCCGACTGGGACAAGGGCTTCACCAGCGGCTCCTTCGCCGTGCTCGCCTGCCCGGCGTGGATGCTCGGGCACATCAAGGACACCGCCCCCGGCACCGAGGGCAAGTGGGACATCGCCGCGGTGCCCGGTGGCGGCGGCAACTGGGGCGGCTCGTTCCTGACCATCCCCAAGCAGAGCAAGCACGTCGACGAGGCGTACAAGCTGCTGGAGTGGCTGGTGCAGCCGGAGCAGCAGATCGAGATCTTCAAGAAGGTCGGCAACCTGCCCTCGCAGCCGGCCCTCTACAGCGACCCGGCCATCGCCGACTTCACGAACCCGTTCTTCAGCAACGCGCCGGTCGGGCAGATCTTCCCGAAGATGGCGCAGGGCCTCACGCCGCAGTACCTGGGCAAGAAGAACGGGCCGACCCGGGTGGCGGTGGAGAACGTGCTGACCCGCGTGCAGAACAAGACCCTCAAGCCGGAGGCCGCCTGGGCCGAGGCGATCAAGGAAGCCGAGAAGGCCAGCAAGTCCTGAGCCGTCGGCGCGGGGGCGCGCCGGGCACCGTGCCGCCCCCGCGCCGCCCGCGCGCGTACCCCGTCTCTTCGGCCCTGGAGTGTCCCGATGTCCACCACCCGCGCCGCGCCCGCGTCGTCGGGCCGCCGAGCCGCCGCCGGGAGGCACGGCCACGGCACCGACCCGGACCACCGTCGACTCAGCTGGCGGGACCGGTTGTACCGCTTCGACATGCGCTACATGCCGTACGTATTGATCGCGCCCTTCTTCCTGATCTTCCTGGTCTTCGGGCTGTTCCCGCTCGTCTTCAACGGTGTCGTCGCGCTGCGTAACTATCGACTGGACGACCCGACGCTGACCGGCTGGGCCGGCCTGGCCAACTTCCGCCAGCTCTTCGGCGACGAGGATTTCTGGAACGCCCTCTACAACACCTTTGGCATCTTCCTGCTCTCGTCGGTGCCACAGCTGCTGCTCGCGTTGATCGTGGCCTCGCTGCTCAACCGCCGGCTGCGGGCGCAGACCTGGTGGCGGGTGGGCGTGCTGCTGCCGTACGTCACCCCGATCGTCGCCTCGACGATGGTGTTCAGCGTCTTCTTCTCCCGCGACTTCGGGATGGCCAACTGGGTGCTCGGCCTCTTCGGCATCGGCGGCGACGAACCGATCAACTGGCGGGCCGACAAGCTGCACGCCTGGATCGCCATCGCCACGATGGTCAACTGGAAGTGGATCGGCTACAACGCACTGCTCTACCTGGCCGCCATGCAGTCCATCCCGCGCGACGTCTACGAGGCCGCCGCGGTCGACGGGGCCGGCCCATGGCGGCAGCTCTGGCGGATCACCGTGCCGATGATCCAGCCGGTGATCGTCTTCACCGTCATCCTCTCCACCATCGGCGGGTTCCAGCTCTTCATCGAGCCGATGCTGTTCGACCTCAACTCCCAGGCCGCCACCGGCGGACCCAACGGCGAGTGGCAGACCATCGCCCAGCTGATCTACAAGGTCGGCTGGAAGGACCTGAACCTGGGCTACGCCGCCGCGATGAGCTGGGCGCTCTTCCTGATCATCCTGGTCGTGGCCGGGATCAACACGCTGCTGACCAACCGAATCTCCGGAGGGCGATCCAGGTGAGCGTCGTCGACACCGCACCGCCGCCGCCGGCGGTCACCACGAACCGCCGCAGGCGGGCCGCCCTGATGGGTCGCGCGCCGCAGGACACCCCGGCCGGCATCGGGACGTACCTACTGCTGGCCACCACCATGCTGTTCGCGGCGTTCCCGCTGTACTGGATGTTCGTCATCGCCACCAGCAACGACGAGGCACTGGCCCAGATCCCGCCCGCGGTGATCCCCGGCGACCGGTTCCTGGTCAACCTGGACGAGGTCTTCTCCCTCCAGGACGTGTACTTCGCCGCCTCGCTGATCAACAGCGTCATCGTCTCGACCGTGGTGACCGCCGCGATGCTGTTCTTCTGCTCGCTGGCCGGTTTCGCCTTCGCCAAGCTGCGCTTCGCCGGCAGCCGGTGGCTGATGCTGTTCGTGGTGCTCACCCTGACCGTGCCGAACCAGCTCGGCGTCGTCGCGCTCTACATCGTGATGGGCAAGCTGGGCTGGAACGGCACCCTCCTGGCGGTCATCGTGCCCGGCCTCGTCACCGCGTTCGGGGTCTTCTACATGCGGCAGTTCATCCTCAACACGGTCCCTGACGAGCTGGTCGAGTCGGCCCGGATGGACGGCGCCACGACGATGCGGGTCTACTGGAACATCGTCCTCCCGGCGATCCGGCCGGCCCTCGCGGTGCTCGGCCTGCTCACCTTCGTGTCCACCTGGAACGACTTCCAGTGGCCGCTGATCACCCTCGGCGGCACCGACTACCCGACCTCGATGGTCGCCATCTCCGACCTGGCCAGCGGCAACTACGTCATCTACCGGCGGGTGCTCGCCGGCGCGTTCGTGGCTACCATCCCCCTGCTGATCATGCTGTTCATCGGTGGACGCCAGATCGTCCGCGGAATCATGGAAGGTGCGGTGAAATCTTGAGCCGACAGGCACTCCACGACGGCTGGACCCTGCGGGCGGCGCCCGGAGCACAGGTCCCGGCGGAGATCGCCGACCGGTCCGTGCCGGCCACCGTGCCCGGCTGCGTGCACACCGACCTGCTCGACGCCGGCCTGATCCCCGACCCCTACCTCGACGACAACGAGGTGGCGCTGGCCTGGATCGGGCGCACCGACTGGAGCTACCGGACGAGTTTTCGCCGCCCACCGGGCGACCACGACCGGGTCGACCTGGTCTGCGCCGGCCTGGACACCGTCGCCACCCTCACCGTGAACGGTGTCGAGGTCGGCCGCACCGAGAACATGCACCGTGGCTACCGGTTCGACGTCCGCTCGCTGCTGCGGGACGGGGACAACGACCTGGTGGTCGCGTTCGACTCCGCCTACCGCTACGCCGAGGCGCAGCAGGAGCGGCTCGGCGACCGGCCCAACGCCTACCCGGAGCCGTTCCACTTCATCCGCAAGATGGCCTGCAACTTCGGCTGGGACTGGGGGCCGACGCTGGTCACCGCCGGCATCTGGCAGGAGATCGGCCTGCACGCCTGGTCCACCGCCCGGCTGGCCACCGTCCGCCCGTTGGTCACCCTGGCCGGCCGGGACGGGCGGGTCGAGCTGCACGTCGAGGTGGAGCGGGTCGCGGACGTCCCGCTGACCGTCCGCGCCACCGTCGCCGGCGCCCGCGCCGAGGTGGTCGTCCCGGCCGGGCAGCGCACGGCCGCGCTGACGCTCGCCGTCCGCGAGCCCACGCTGTGGTGGCCCCGGGGGTACGGCGAGCAGGCGCGCCATCTGCTGGAGGTCACCCTGCACGCGCCGGACGGCGACACCCTGGACAGTTGGTCCCGGCGGATCGGCTTCCGCTCGGTCCGGCTGGACACCACCCCCGACGAGCACGGCACCTCGTTCGCGCTGTCGGTCAACGACGTCCCGGTCTTCGTACGGGGGGTCAACTGGATCCCGGACGACGCTTTTCCCACCCGGATCACCCGGGAACGGCTGGCCGCGCGCTTCGACCAGGCCGCCGAGGCCAACATCAACCTGCTGCGGGTCTGGGGCGGTGGCCGGTACGAGTCGGCGGACTTCTACGACCTCGCCGACGAGCGCGGGCTGCTGGTCCAGCAGGACTTCCTGTTCGCCTGCGCCGCGTACCCGGAGGAGGAGCCGTTCGGCAGCGAGGTGGCCGCCGAGGCCGCCGAACAGGTCACCCGGCTGGCGCCGCACCCGTCGCTGGTGCTCTGGACCGGCAACAACGAGAACATCTGGGGCTGGCACGACTGGGACTGGCAGGAGGCCCTCGCCGGGCGCACCTGGGGGCGCGGCTACTACCTGGACGTCCTGCCCCGCATCGTCGGTGAGCTGGACCCCACTCGCCCGTACTGGCCGGGCAGCCCCTGGTCGGGCACCGAGGAGATCCACCCCAACGACCCGGCGCATGGCACCACACACATCTGGGACGTGTGGAACACCGACGACTACATCAAATACCGGGAGTACGTGCCCCGCTTCGTCGCCGAGTTCGGCTACCAGGGCCCGCCGGCGTACGCCACCCTGCGCCGGGCGCTGAGCGACGAACCCCTCGCCCACGACTCACCGGGCATGGCACACCACCAGAAGGCCGCCGACGGGGACGCGAAGCTCCAGCGGGGCCTGGACGCGCACCTGCCCGCCCCGGCGGACTTCGACGACTGGCACTACCTGACGCAGCTCAACCAGGCCCGGGCGATCCAGCTCGGAGTGGAGCACTTCCGCTCGCACCGGGACGTCTGCGCCGGCACCATCGTCTGGCAGCTCAACGACTGCTGGCCGGTCACCTCCTGGTCGGCCGTCGACGGCGACGGCCGGCGCAAACCCCTGTGGTACGCGCTACGCCACGCGTACGCGGACCGGCTGCTCACCGTCCAGCCCCGTGACGAGGGCCTGGCGCTTGTAGCGGTGAACGACGGCGGCACGCCCTGGCGGACGTCGGCCTCGGTGACCCGGCTGACCGTCGCGGGTGAGCCCCGGGCGAAGACGACGATGGAGCTGGACGTCCCCGCATACTCGGCGGTGACGCTGGCGCTGCCGGCGGAGCTGGCCGATGCGGAGGAGACCCGGCGGGAGCTGCTGGTCGCCGAGGCGGGGGAGAGCGCCGAACGGGCGCTTTGGTTCTTCGCCGAGGACCGGGACGTCGACTGGCCGGCCGCGGCCTGGGACGCGACGGTGGAGCCGGTCGACGGCGGGCAGCGGGTCCGGGTCACGGCCCGCACGGTGCTGCGTGACCTGACTCTCTTCCCGGACCGTCTGGACCCGTCGGCGTCCGTGGACAGGGCGCTCGTCACCCTGCTGCCCGGCGAGTCGGTCACCCTCACGGTGCGCGCCGACGCCCCCCTCAACGAGCAAGCGCTAACCACCCGCCCAGTCCTCCGCACCGTCAACGACATCTGAAAGGAAGGGCCCCTTCTTAACGCCTCCGGTAGAGGAGGGGTCCCTTCTTAACAACGGGGGCGGACCGTCGGACGCTCGCACCTCAGCGATTGAAGACTTCTTCAAGTGCTAAAGTCTTCGCATCGATCCGGGGAGGGTGTTCATGTCGGTCCCGCTGTACCAGGCGAAGGCGGAACTCTTCCGCACCCTCGGGCACCCGGTGCGCATCCGGGTCCTCGAACTGCTCCAGGACGGCCCGAAACCGGTCCGTGACCTGCTCGCCGTGATCGAGGTCGAGGCGTCCAACCTCTCCCAGCAGCTCGCCGTGCTGCGCCGCGCCGGAATGGTCACCTCACACCGCGACGGCCCCCTCGTCATGTACGCGCTCAGCACCCCGGACGTGGCCGACCTGCTGGCCGCCGGGCGGCGGATCCTCGGCGCGGTCCTCACCGACCGGGATGGCCTCCTCGACGAGCTGCGCGCCACCGGCGGGGACAGGTGAGCGGCGCCATTCCTGTCGTCCGCGAGCGGCTACTCGGGCTGCTGCCCGGCCGGGCCGATTGGGCGGCCGTCCACCGCTCACCGCGCCGGGACCTCCTGGCCGGGCTCACCGTGGCGGTGGTGGCGCTGCCGCTGGCCCTGGCGTTCGGCGTCACCTCCGGGCTGGGCGCCCAGGCCGGGCTGATCACCGCCGTGATCGCCGGCGCGGTGGCCGCCGTCTTCGGCGGCTCCAACCTCCAGGTCTCCGGGCCGACCGGGGCGATGACCGTGGTGCTGGTGCCGGTGGTGCAGCAGTTCGGAGCCACCGGCGTGCTCATGGTCGGGGCGATGGCCGGCCTGGTGCTGATCGCGCTCGCCGTGGCCCGCCTGGGCCGGTACGTCCGCTACCTGCCCACTCCGGTGCTGGAGGGGTTCACCGCCGGCATCGCCGTGGTCATCGCCCTGCAACAGGTGCCCGCCGCGCTCGGCGTCACCGACGCCCACGGGGAGAAGGTCTGGGCCGTCGCCGCCGACGCGGTCGCCCGTTTCGTCGTACACCCGCGGCCGGTCGCGCTCGCGGTGGCCCTCGCCGTCGCGGCGCTGATGCTGCTGGGCGCCCGGTGGCGACCCGGCCTGCCGTTCTCGCTGCTCGGCGTGGCAGCGGCCACCGTCCTCGCCGAGATCGTCCCGGTCGACCTGGTCCGGATCGGCGCGCTGCCGCAGGGCCTGCCCGCCCCCTCGCTCGGCTTCCTCGACCTCGGCGCGCTCGGCGTGCTGCTGCCCAGCGCGCTCGCCGTCGCCGCGCTCGCCGCCCTGGAGAGCCTGCTCTCCGCCACGGTCGCCGATGGCATGACGGTCGGTGAACGGCACGACCCGGACCGGGAGCTGTTCGGTCAGGGGCTGGCCAACCTCGCGGCCCCGCTCTTCGGCGGCATCCCGGCGACCGCCGCCATCGCCCGTACGGCGGTCAACGTCCGCGCCGGGGCGGCCTCGAAGCTGGCCGCCCTCACCCACGCCGTCGCCCTCGCGGCGATCGTGCTGGCCGCCGCGCCGTTGGTCGGCCGGATCCCGCTCGCCGCCCTGGCCGGGGTGCTGCTGGCCACCACGGTCCGCATGGTGGAGGCCGGGTCGCTGTGGGCGTTGGCGCGGGCCACCCGGGGCGACGCCGTCGTGCTGGTGCTCACCTTCGCCGTCACCGTGATCTGGGACCTCGTCACCGCCGTCGCGGTCGGCGTCGGCGTCGCCGTGGTGCTCGCCCTACGCGCGGTGGCCCGCAGCGCCCGGCTGGAACAGGTGCCCCTCGACCCCGAGGAACACAGCGCCGAGGAGTACGCGCTGCTCAGCGAACACATCGTCGCGTACCGGCTGGACGGGCCGCTCTTCTTCGCCGCGGCCCACACCTTCCTTCTCGAACTGTCCGAGGTCGCCGACGTCCGTGTCGTCATCCTGCGGATGTCCCGGGTGACCACCATGGACGCCACCGGCGCGCACGTCCTCGGCGACGCGATCCGACGGCTACGCGGACGCGGGATCACCGTCCTGCTCTCCGGCATCACCCCCGCCCACGACCAGGTCCTCGCCACCCTCGGAGTGGCCGACGACCTGCGCCGCGAGGGGCTGGTCTTCTCCGATACCCCGGCGGCGATCCGGCACGCCCGCGGGGCTGCGCTGCCCGTGACCGGCGGCCCGGCCGGCCGGACGTGACGGTTGAGAAGTGCGACCGGGGCCGGTGCGGGTAGGGCAGCCCGCCCCGCTACGGCATGATCTACCGCCGTGGCCGTCGCCTCACAACGCGGCCGACCGAAGAGGCGAAGACAGACGTCTCGCCCAGGCGGTACCCCGGGGAGCGCAAATGATCACCGAACATGTCCGAGACGCGGCGGCGACGGCGTTCGTCTTCGGCTTCTTCGCCACCAGCTGGTTCGGCTGGGCGCAGGAGGCGCCCCCGAAGAGGTGGCGGCCGGTGCTCATCGTCGGTTCGGTTCTCGCGCTGCTCACGGCGGCCGCCGGGGCCCTGCTCGCCTGGCGTCACTGGTCGGACGGTACGGCGTTCGACGCCGACACCAGCCCCACCTTCGGCATCGTCGTCGGCATCGAGTTCGCCGCCGCCGCGCTCGGTGCCGGGCTGCTCGCCCTGCTGCGGCGTCGTGAGCTGACCGCCCCCTGGATCGCCCTCGTCGTGGGCGTGCACCTCTTCCCGGTCGCGGCGCTGATCGACTACCCGTTGATTCACCTGGTCGCCGCGCTCGTCACCGTGGTGGCGGTCGCGGCCGTCCCGGTGGCCCGGGCACGCGCCGTGGCGGTGAGCGCGGTGGTCGGGCTCGGCACCGGCGGCGTGCTCCTGGCAGCGGCGGTGTCCTCGCTGCTCATCGCCCTGTTGGCCTACTGAGGCCGGTCGCCGTCCGCTGACACGCGCGAGCGGCGGGTCTGAAGGAAATTCCTCCAGGCCCGCCGCTCGTCGAAACCCGCTGCCGGTCAGGCCCGGGCGGCGGCGAGCACCTGGCCGACCAGGCTGCCGGACGTGCCCGACCGCTCGTACTCGGGCCGGCTCAGGCTGCCACCCATCAGCGGTGCCGGGTTGCGATGCACGGCCGGGCTGTCCGAGCTGACCAGGGCCGCGAAGTGGTACTCGTCGGCGCCGGTCGCCTCGACGATCCGGACGATGTTGCGCGGGGTGATGCCGCCACCCGGCATGATGACGATCCGCCCGGCGGCCCGGCGGACCAGGTCGGCGATGAGCGGAGCACCCTCCAGCACGCTGACCTCCTGACCCGACGTGAGCACCCGGTGCACGCCCAACTCGATCAGCTGCTCCAGCGCCGCGTGCGGGTCGCGGGTCATGTCGAACGCACGGTGGAAGGTGATGCTGGCGTCGCCGGCGGCGGTGATCAGGCGACGGGTGGTCGGCACGTCGACGTCACCCTCGGCGGTCAACGCGCCGATCACAATGCCGTGCGCGCCGGCCGCGACCGCGGCCCGCACATCCCGCTCCATCGCCTCGATCTCGAACGGCGAGTAGATGAAGTCGCCGGCCCGGGGCCGGACGATCACATGCACCCGGATCCGGGTGACGGCGCGCAGGGCCGTCTCGATGGTGCCCAGGCTGGGGGTCAGTCCACCGTCGAAGAGCGCGGAGCACAGCTCCACCCGGTCGGCGCCGGCCTCCTCGGCGGCTACCGCCCCCTCGACGCTGTCGATGCAGATCTCGAATGTGCTCATGACTCTTCCTTTTCGGTGCGAGACGATGCCGCTTCGGTACGAGACGATGCCGCGGTCCAATCGATGGCGGCGGTGACGGCGCCGACCGGTTCGCCGCCGCCGAGCACCGGTACCCGACGCAGCGCGTCGGCCCCATCCACCGGTACGCCCACGGCGTCGAGCGCGGCGAGCGCGATGACGGTGGTGGCGCGGGGTGACCCGTCGATCGCCTTCACCGCCACGGCGTGACCGTCCGGGGTGGCCAGCGCGAGCACGCCCTCGGCCCCGCCCTTGGCGAGTACGCCGGGTAGCGCCCGCATCAGGTCGGTGTTCGAGTGCCCGCGCCACCCACCCACGTACTCCGGGTGTTGGCGCATTGCCTGCGCGACCAGCGCCTCGTCGGTCCCAGCGGGCGCCGTGACCAACGCCTGGAACGTGCGGGCCAGGCCGGTCAGTGGCAGGCCGAACAGTGGCGCGCCGCAGCCGTCGACCGCGTGGTGCGCGATGGGCGTGCCGGCCAGCCGGGCGACGGTCGCGGCGGTCTCCCGCTGCAGCGGGTGATCGGGGTCGAGGTAGTCGTGTGTGCTCCAGGACCGGGCGACGCAGGCGACCAGCATCGCGGCGTGCTTGCCGGAGCAGTTCATCCGGATCCGGTCGCGCTGCCCGCCAGCGCGAATCAGCCGGTCCCGGGTCAGTTCGTCCTCCGGCCAGTCCACCGGGCAGCCGAGGGCGTCCTCGGTCAGGCCAGCGCCGGCCAGCATCGCCCGGACCACCTCGACGTGCCGGTCGTCGCCGGTGTGGCTGCCGGCGGCGAGCGCCAGCGCCGGGCCGGTCAGCGGGTCGGCGCCGTCAAGGCCGGGGGCCGCCGCGACCCGGCAGGCCAACGCCTGCGCCGGCTTCAGGGTGGAGCGGCGGAGCACCGGTTCGTCGGGTACGCCGGCGGCGAGGACGACCTCGCCGTCCGGGGCGAGCACGACGACGCTGCCGTAGTGCCTGCTCTCGACAAAGCCGTTGCGAACGACCCGGGCCAGTTCGGCATATCGGGCAGCGGTCACCGGGTGCTGCTCCCTTCGATGAGTGGTGGGGGCAGGTCTGCGTTGCCTCGTCCACGTCGGCCGCCGAAGCGGCCGTTGCGGGCCTGAAGGACGCGGGCGAACTTCGACAGCGAGGCGTTGACCACCAGATAGATCAGCGCCACCACCAGGAACGTCTGGATCAGTAGGTGGGTGTACGAGGAGAGCACCTGCCCGCTGTAGAGCAGCTCGGTGTAGCTGACCACCAAGCCGAGCGAGGTGTCCTTGAGCAACCCGACCAGTTGGCTGACCAGGGACGGGGTGAGCTGGAGCAGCGCCTGGGGCAGGACCACCAGCGCCATCACCTGTCCGCGGCGCAGCCCGACGGCGAGGCCGGCCTCGGTCTGTCCACGGTCCAGGGCCAGGATGCCGGACCGGAAGATCTCTCCGAACGCCGCCCCAGGGGTCGGCCGGGGACATCAGTCACTGCCGGGTGGTAGCTGACCCCGCGCCGGCGTGCAGCTGCGGCAATGCCGGCTGCCTGGAGGCGGTGGCCAGCGGCGCCGCCCTGGTCACCGCGCTACGCGACCAGGGAGTCCCGGTCTCCGACCTGACCGGGGTCATCCGCCTGATCGACGACGGCGACCGCCACGCCACGGCGCTCGCCCGGCAGGCCGGCCGGGCTATCGGCGAGATCCTGGCCGTCGTGGTCAACTTCTTCAACCCGCAGGTGGTGGCCATCGGCGGCCGACTCGCCGACTGTGAACCGCTGCTGGCCAGCATGCGGGCCACCCTCTACGAGCGGTGCCTGCCACTGGCCACCCAGACCCTGCTCATCGAGCGGGTCACCACCGGCCAGGACGTCGGCATCACCGGCGCCGCCCACCTGGTGATCGACCACGTCGTCGCGGCCAGCTGACTCGCTCGCGTGTTGATCACACGGTGTGCCCCCGGGCCTACTCGGGGACGCGGCGGTAGGCGCCGTCGCTGGCCGAGGTGGCCATCGAGGCGTACGCGCGCAGCGCCGCCGACACCGGCCGCTGCCGGTCGGTCGGGGTGTACGGCTTGTCGCGCTTCTCCTCGGCCACCCGTCGCGCCTCCAGTTCTTCGGCGGGCACGTTCAGCTCGATGGACCGGCCCGGGATGTCGATGACGACCTCGTCGCCGTCGCGGACCAGGGCGATCAGCCCGCCGGAGGCGGCCTCGGGGGAGACGTGCCCGATGGAGAGCCCGGAGGTGCCGCCGGAGAACCGGCCGTCGGTGAGCAGCGCACAGGATCGGCCCAGCCCACGTCCCTTGAGGAACGAGGTGGGGTAGAGCATCTCCTGCATGCCGGGGCCGCCCTTGGGCCCCTCGTACCGGATCACCACGACGTCTCCCGCGACCACCTGCTTGGCGAGGATCGCGGTCACCGCGTCGTCCTGCGACTCGTAGACCTTGGCCGGGCCGCGGAAGGTCAGGCAGTCGTCGGGCACGCCGGCGGTCTTCACCACGCTGCCTTCCGGCGCCAGGTTGCCGTGCAGGATGGCCAGCCCGCCGTCGGCGGAGTAGGCGTGCTCGCGGTCCCGGATGCAGCCACCGGCCGCGTCGGTGTCCAGCGACGACCACCGGTTGGTGGTGGAGAACGGCTCGACGGTGCGCACCCCGCCGGGGGCGGCGTGGAACAGCTCGACCGCGGTCGGTGTCGGCGAGCCGCCGCGCACGTCCCAGTCGGTCAGCCACTGCGCCAGCGAGGGGGAGTGCACGGCGTGCACGTCCCGGTTGAGCTGCCCGGCCCGGTCCAGTTCGCCGAGGATCGCGGGGATGCCGCCGGCCCGGTGCACGTCCTCCATGTGGTACATCGGCGAGTTCGGCGCGACCTTGGCCAGGCAGGGCACCCGCCGGGAGATCGCGTCGATGTCGGCGACACCGAAGTCCATCTCCGCCTCACGGGCGGCGGCGAGCAGGTGCAGCACCGTGTTGGTGGAGCCGCCCATCGCCACGTCCAGGGCGACCGCGTTCTCGAACGCGGCCTTGGAGGCGACCGTGCGGGGCAGGACCGAGTCGTCGTCGCCGTCGTACCAGCGCTTGGCGATCTCCACGACGGTGCGGCCGGCCTCGACGAAGAGCGACCGGCGCGCGGCGTGGGTGGCGAGCGTCGAGCCGTTGCCGGGCAGCGCCAGCCCGATCGCCTCGGTGAGGCAGTTCATCGAGTTGGCGGTGAACATGCCGGAGCACGAGCCGCAGGTGGGGCAGGCGGAGCGCTCGATCTCGCCGAGCTGGTCGTCGGTGACCGCCTCGTTCGAGGAGGCGATCATCGCGTCGATCAGGTCGATCTTGCTGTGCACGACGCCCTCGATCGCCATCGTCTTGCCGGCCTCCATCGGGCCACCGGAGACGAAGACGGTCGGAATGTTGAGCCGCAGCGCGGCCAGCAGCATGCCGGGCGTGATCTTGTCGCAGTTCGAGATGCAGACCAGGGCGTCCGCGCAGTGCGCGTTGACCATGTATTCCACCGCGTCGGCGATCAGCTCGCGGCTGGGCAGCGAGTAGAGCATGCCGCCGTGGCCCATCGCGATGCCGTCGTCGACCGCGATGGTGTTGAACTCCCGCCCCACCCCGCCGGCCTCGGCCACCGCGTCGGCGACCAGGCCGCCCATGTCCTTGAGGTGTACGTGACCCGGCACGAACTGGGTGAAACTGTTCGCGATGGCGACGATCGGCTTGCCGAAATCGTCGTCGGTCATCCCGGTGGCCCGCCACAGGGCCCGGGCGCCGGCCATCGTCCGACCGTGTGTGGAGGTCCTCGACCGCAGCTCAGGCATGCGTACCAGCATGACACCGCCGGGGCGCCGGCCGTCCGGAGCGGACGCCGTGTCCCAACAGATGCACACCCGGTCCCCACGGCGAGCGCGCATCCGGCACTCTTGACTGCGTGCACTTTCCCCCGGGCATGGTCGCTGTGGCGGCGTTGAGCGGGCTCGTCGCCGTTGCCGCCGCCGCACTGCTGACCGTGGTCGTCCGGCGGCGCACCGGGCCCCGCCGCCCGGCGCACGTGCTGCTCGCCGCTGCCGCCGGCGTCGCCCTGCTCAGCCTCCTGGTCGGGGTGGCGACCGTGCTCGCCAGCAGCGAGCACTGGGCGCACGAGCAGGGGCAGCGCACCGGGTGGGCCACGGCGGTGGCGATCGGCACGGCGGTGAGCGGGCTGGCCTTCGCCGCCGGCCTGCTCCGACTGCCCGGGCTGGCGGCCACCGCGGCGGGGACCGCCCGGCTCGCCCTGGACGGGTTGATCATGGCCGCCGCGCTGTGGTTCGTCGGCTGGGTGCTCTTCTCCGAGCCCACCCGGCTGCTCGGCGCCGCCACTCCGATGGCGTGCCCGGCGATCCTGCTGGCCACGGTGAGCGCCGCGCTCGGCGCCGGGCTCAGCGTGATCGTCATCTTCCGGGCCGCCGCCCCGCGTCGGCGGCTCGCCGCGCTCGGCGCGGGCATCAGCGCGGTGGCCTGCGGCGGTCTGGGTCTCGCCGCCGGGCTCTGCCAGGCCGGACCGAACATGGCCCTGGCCGGCGCGGCGGTGCTCGCCGCCGGTCTGCTGACCGTCGCGCTCGCGGTGCACCGCGCCGACCGGCCGGGTCAGGTCGACCTGGACCTGATCGGTCGCGACGGCGAGTACGCGATCGCCCCGATGCTGGCGATGGCCGCCTCGGCGATGTACCACCTCCTCCAGGACGGCCGGTTCACCGCGGCGGGCGTCGTCGCCGGCAGCGTGGAGGGCTTCGCCCTGGTGGCCCGGCAGTACCTCACCCTCAAGGACGTCCGTAACTACGCCGGCCGGCTCGCCGAGCGGGAGGCGCACTTCCGCGAACTGGCACACACCGACCCGCTCACCGCGCTGGCCAACCGGCGAGGGCTGCTGCGCGCGCTGCACGACAGCGCCGCGGCGGGCACCCCGTGTGTGCTGCTCGGCCTGGACCTGGACGGCTTCAAGAACGTCAACGACATGCGTGGCCACGACGTGGGCGACGCCGTGCTCGCCGAGGTGGGCCGGCGGCTGCGCGGCAACCTGCGCCCCGGCGACGTGGCGGCCCGGCTCGGCGGCGACGAGTTCGCCGTGCTCATGGCGGGCCGGCCCGCAGACGCCAACCGGGTCGCCGAGCGGCTGCTCGGGGTGCTCAACCGGCCGTACGACCAGCCCGAAGGGCCCGTCTTCCTCTCGGTGAGCATCGGGGTGGCCGGGTGGGCCGGCGAGCCGGACGTGGAGTTGCTGCTGCGCCATGCCGACCTGGCGCTGCGCTACGCCAAGCAGCGCGGCAAGAACCGGATCGAGCGCTACGACGCCACGTACGACCAGCTGCTGCGTCGGCGCACCACGCTGGAGCACGAGTTGCGCGGCGCCATCGAACGCGACGAGTTGCGGCTGGCCTTCCAGCCGGTGGCCTCGCTGCCGTCGGTGCGGCCGGTCGGCGCCGAGGCGCTGCTCCGCTGGCACCACCCCGAGCTGGGTAACGTCCGCCCGGACGAGTTCATCCCGCTGGCCGAGGAGTGCGGCATGATCGCCACCCTCGGTGCCTGGGTGCTGCACCAGGCCTGCTATCAGCTCTCCCGCTGGCTGGCCGACGGGCACGACGTGTGGGTCTCGGTGAACGTCTCCCCACGCGAGCTGCACGCCCCGGAGTACGTGGTCCAGGTCGCCGAGGCGCTGCGCGCCCACCACGTGCCGCCGCAGCGGCTGGTCCTGGAGGTCACCGAGCACGCGGTCGCCACCGACCTGGACGAGCTGATCCGGCGGCTGACCGCGTTGCGGCTGACCGGTGTCCGGATCGCGCTGGACGACTTCGGCGCCGGCTACTCCTCACTGGGGCAGCTGCGCCGGCTGCCGATCGACATCCTGAAGATCGACCACAGTCTGGTCGCCGAGCACGAGCCGGTCCGCCCGGTCGGCGCGGACGGTCCGGCGTTCGCGCCGATGGTCGACATCGTCATGCGACTGGGCCACCAGCTGGGGCTGGAGGTGATCGCCGAGGGGGTGACCACCCCCACCGAGCTGGCCGCGGTGGTGGCCGCCGGCTGCCGGTTCGGCCAGGGCGCGCTCTTCGGCTGGGGCGTGCCCGCCGAGCACCTGGAGGCGATGCTGGAGGCGGCGACCTCGCCGGGTGCGAGGCCCACCCCGCTGCCCACACCACGCCGGGTTTCCGGGGGGTCCGGGCAGGTCATTCCGGTCGCCGAGGGCGCGTCGCCGCCCGACTCGCCGCGCTCCGTTAACCAACATGTGGGATCAGTTGACTCATCGCGTGAGATGCGTCAGGCTTAGCCACATGTCGTCGTACCGGTCGCGAGTACTTACCTGAGCGCACTCTCCCTCATCGAGAGTGCGCTGGCCCCGTGCATCTGCACGAGGGCCGTTTTTATTGCCATCGGAACCTGTCGGGGCGGGCCCGCCCGCGTCGCTTCGCTTGACAAGCCCCAGCCATTCCAGCCGAAGGCCAGAACCGCCATGACGAGACCCACGCCAGAGACCCTCGCCCACACCGCCCGGCGCGCCCGCGCCGCCGCCGAGCCGGGCGGCGACGTCGACTCCACCGCCGCGCGCGCCGCGGCCACCCCGGCCGTCCCGGCGGTACGGACACCCGCTCCGGCGCAGGTCTCCGGCGCCGGCTCGCTCGTGCGGTCCCTTGAGGCGCTCGGCGTGGACGTCGTCTTCGGCATCCCGGGCGGCGCGATCCTGCCGGCGTACGACCCGCTCTACGACTCCACCGTCCGGCACATCCTGGTCCGCCACGAGCAGGGCGCCGGTCATGCCGCCACCGGGTACGCGCAGGCCACCGGCAAGGTGGGCGTCTGCATCGCCACCTCCGGCCCGGGCGCGACCAACCTGGTCACCCCGATCGCCGACGCGTACATGGACTCGGTGGCGATGGTGGCGATCACCGGTCAGGTGGCCCGCCAGTCGATCGGCACGGACGCCTTCCAGGAGGCGGACATCCAGGGCATCACCCTGCCGATCACCAAGCACAACTTCCTCGTGCAGAGCGCCGAGGAGATCCCGCAGGTGCTGGCCGAGGCGTTCCACCTGGCCAGCACCGGCCGGCCCGGCCCGGTGCTGGTCGACATCCCCAAGGACGTGCTCCAGGCGCCGACCACCTTCGCCTGGCCGCCCACCCTCGACCTGCCCGGCTACCGGCCCACCCTGCACCCGCACGGCAAGCAGATCCGGGAGGCGGCCCGGCTGATGGCCGGCGCCCGCCGGCCGGTGCTCTACGTCGGTGGCGGGGTGCTCAAGGCCGGTGCCACCGACGGGCTGCGCCGGCTGGCCGAGCTGACCGGCATCCCGGTGGTCACCACGCTGATGGCGCTCGGCGCGTTCCCCGACTCGCATCCCCAGCACCTGGGGATGCCCGGCATGCACGGCACGGTCGCCGCGGTCTACGGCCTGCAGAAGGCGGATCTGATCGTCGCGCTGGGCGCGCGGTTCGACGACCGGGTCACCGGCAAGCTGGACTCGTTCGCCCCGGACGCGACCGTGGTGCACGCCGACATCGACCCCGCGGAGATCGGCAAGAACCGGCACGCGGACGTGCCGATCGTCGGCGACGCCCGGCACGTCATCGACGAGCTGATCGCGGCGGTGACCGTCGAACGTGCTGCCGGGCACGACAGCGACCTGGGCGACTGGTGGACCCAGCTCGACGACCTGCGCAACCGCTACCCGCTGGGCTACGACGAGCCGGCCGACGGCACGCTCTCCCCGCAGTACGTGATCAAGCGGCTGGGCGAGATCGTCGGCCCGGACGC
Organism: Micromonospora sp. NPDC005206; assembly: GCF_040608175.1. Lineage (NCBI taxonomy): Bacteria > Bacillati > Actinomycetota > Actinomycetes > Micromonosporales > Micromonosporaceae > Micromonospora > Micromonospora sp. NPDC005206. Next base: position 105,178 of record NZ_JBEXHU010000018.1, on the reverse strand, counting down.
GATCTACGTGGCCGGGGTGGGCCAGCACCAGATGTGGGCGTCGCAGTTCATCTCCTACGAGAAGCCGCAGACCTGGTTGAATTCCGGCGGGCTCGGCACGATGGGCTACGCGGTGCCGGCGGCGATGGGCGCCAAGGTCGGCAAGCCGGACGCGGTGGTCTGGGCGGTGGACGGCGACGGCTGCTTCCAGATGACCAACCAGGAGCTGGCCACCTGCGCGTTGGAGGGCATCCCGGTCAAGATCGCCGTGATCAACAACGGCAACCTCGGTATGGTCCGGCAGTGGCAGACGCTGTTCTACAACGAGCGTTACTCCAACACCGACCTCGGCACCCACAAGCACCGCATCCCCGACTTCGTGAAGCTCGCCGAGGCGTTGGGCTGCGTCGGGCTGCGCTGCGAGAACGCCGACGACGTTGACAAGACCATCGCCGCCGCCATGGAGATCAACGACGCCCCGGTGGTGATCGACTTCGTGGTCGGCAAGGACGCCATGGTCTGGCCGATGGTCGCCGCCGGCACCAGCAACGACGAGATCATGTTCGCCCGCGGCGTCCGCCCGGCCTTCGACGAGGATGACATCTGACATGAGTGAGCGAAGCGAACGAATCAGCAGGCTCAGTGCTGCGCGTCGTCAGGGCGCGACCGGGCGAAGCGAGGTCGTGGCATGACGATGCACACCCTGTCCGTGCTCGTGGAGAACAAGCCCGGCGTGCTCGCCCGGGTCTCCGGCCTGTTCTCCCGGCGCGGATTCAACATCGACAGCCTCGCCGTCGGTGAGACCGAGAACCCGGACGTCTCCCGGATCACCATCGTGGTCAACGCGGAGTCGTCCCCTCTGGAACAGGTCACCAAGCAGCTCAACAAACTGGTGAACGTGCTCAAGATCGTCGAGCTGGACCCGCAGGTCTCGGTCGCCCGGGAGTTGCTGCTGGTGAAGGTCCGCGCCGACCGGTCCGCGCGGACCCAGGTGCTGGAGACCGTCAACCTGTTCCGCGCCCGGGTGGTCGACGTGGCACCGGACACGCTGACCATCGAGGCCACCGGCACCCCGGACAAGCTCGACGCGCTGCTGCGCGACCTCGAGCCCTTCGGCATCAAGGAAATGGTCCAGTCCGGGCTGGTGGCGATCGGGCGCGGCTCGCGTTCGATCACCGCCGGTCCCGCGCTGCGGGCCGCCTGACCCATCCGCACAGACCACGACGGGCCGTCCGGGCCGTCGTACGAAAGGGAAGTCTCATGAGCGTTGAGGTGTACTACGACGACGATGCCGACCTCGGCCTGATCCAGGCCAAGAAGGTCGCGGTGATCGGCTACGGCAGCCAGGGCCACGCCCACGCGCTGTCGCTGCGCGACTCCGGCGTCGACGTGGTGATCGGTCTGCCGGAGGGCTCGAAGAGCCGTCCCAAGGCCGAGGAGCAGGGCCTGCGGGTCGTCACGCCGGCGCAGGCCGCCGCCGAGGCCGATGTGATCATGGTGCTCGCGCCGGACACCGCCCAGCGTGCCCTGTACACCGAGTCGATCGCCCCGCACCTCGCCCCGGGCAAGGCGATCTTCTTCGGCCACGGCTTCAACATCCGGTACGGGCTGATCAAGCCGCCGGCCGAGGTCGACGTGGCGATGGTCGCCCCGAAGGGCCCCGGCCACCTGGTCCGCCGCCAGTACGCCGACGGCAAGGGCGTGCCCTGCCTGGTCGCCGTCGAGCAGGACGCCAGCGGCAACGCGCTCGCGCTCGCCCTCGCATACGCCAAGGGGATCGGCGGCACGCGCGCCGGCGTGATCCGGACCACCTTCACCGAGGAGACCGAGACCGACCTCTTCGGCGAGCAGGCGGTGCTCTGCGGCGGCGCGGCGGCGCTGGTGCAGACCGGGTTCGAGGTGCTCACCGAGGCGGGCTACGCCCCCGAGGTGGCCTACTTCGAGTGCCTGCACGAGCTGAAGCTGATCGTCGACCTCATGTACGAGGGCGGCATCGCGAAGATGCGGTACAGCATCTCCGACACCGCCGAGTACGGCGACCTCTCCCGTGGCCCGCGGATCATCGACTCCCGGGTCAAGGACGAGATGCGCAAGATCCTCGGGGAGATCCAGTCCGGCGAGTTCGCCCGCGAGTGGGTTGCCGAGGACGAGGCGGGCCGGCCCAACTTCACCAAGTGGCAGGCCGAGGGTGCGGCGCACCCGATCGAGGAGACCGGCCGGAAGCTGCGCGGCATGATGAGCTGGGTCGACCGCCCGATCACCGAGACCGCCTGACGCCGCCGCGGGGCCGTCCGGTCGTCCTGACGCGGCCGGACGGCCCCGCGCGTCCAGCTTGTCGATGCTCACATGCTGGACCGAGTGACGCTGAGCACCGAGCCGGTGGCGTCGGCCGCCCGGGACATGTCCGTTGAGCGTGCGACCCGCCGGGCCCGGCAGCGATGACGGTCGGGTGAACGGGCGATGTCCGGCGTCCGCCCCGGCGTGTGAGGGCCCTCACCCCGAAGACCCGAACATGCCGACCAGCGGGGCCCCTACGATCGCGGGTAGGTGCGCAGCCGGCACCTGACGGCCACGGCACGGATCAGCGCAGGGCGCAGTGCGGCGCCTCGCCGCCCGCGCCGATCGTAAACACGACCTCTACGAGGACCGATGAATCCTGTCGTACTGATCGCCGAAGAACTCGCCCCCGCCGCCATCGAGGTGCTCGCCCACGACTTCGACGTCCGGCACGTCGACGGCACCGACCGTCCGGCCCTGCTCTCGGCGCTCTCCGAGGCCCACGCCGTCATCGTGCGCAGCGCGACCCAGATCGACGCCGAGGCGATCGCCGCCGCACCGCGACTCAAGGTGGTCGCCCGGGCGGGCGTCGGGCTGGACAACGTCGAGGTGCCGGCCGCGACCGCGCGGGGCGTCATGGTCGTCAACGCGCCCACCTCGAACATCGTCTCCGCCGCGGAGCAGGCCGTCGCTCTGCTCCTCGCCGTGGCCCGCAACACCGCCAGCGCCAGCGCCGCGCTCAAGGCGGGGGAGTGGAAGCGGTCGAAGTACACCGGCGTCGAGGTGCAGGGCAAGACCGTCGGCGTGGTCGGGCTCGGTCGCATCGGGGTGCTCTTCGCGCAGCGCATCGCCGCGTTCGGCACCCGGCTGATCGCGTACGACCCGTACATCCAGCCGGCCCGGGCGGCGCAGCTCGGCGTACGCCTGGTGGGCCTGGAGGAGTTGCTCCGGGAGAGCGACTTCATCTCCATCCACCTGCCGAAGACCCCCGAGACCGTGGGCCTGATCGGTGAGAAGGAACTGGCGATCGTCAAGCCGGGCGTGCGCATCGTCAACGCCGCCCGCGGCGGTCTGGTCGACGAGCAGGCGCTCGCGAACGCCATCGCCGAGGGCCGGGTCGCCGGCGCCGGCGTCGACGTCTACAGCAAGGAGCCCTGCACCTCCTCCCCGCTGTTCGCCTTCGACAACGTGGTGGCCACCCCGCACCTGGGTGCCTCGACGCACGAGGCGCAGGACAAGGCCGGCCTGGCGGTGGCCCGGAGCGTGAAGCTGGCGTTGCAGGGCGAGTTCGTCCCGGACGCGGTCAACGTGCAGGCCGGTGGCGTGGTCGCCGAGGACGTGCGGCCGCTGCTCCCGCTGGCCGAGAAGCTCGGCCGCGCCTTCACCGCGGTCGCCGGCGGCGTCGCCGCCAGCGTCACGGTCGAGGTCCGCGGCGAGATCGTCAGCCACGACGTGTCGGTGCTCAAGCTCGCCGCCACCAAGGGCATGTTCAGCTCGGTCGTCGAGGAGCAGGTCACCTACGTCAACGCCCCGCACCTGGCCGCCGAGCGTGGCGTCGAGGTCACCCTGGCCAGCCTGGCCGAGACGGCGGAGCAGCCCACCCTGGTCACGGTGCGTGGCGCGCTGCCGGACGGCCGGACGGTCAGCGTCTCCGGCACGGTCACCCACTCCGGCGCTCGCGACGTCCTGAAGCTGACCGAGGTGGACGGCTTCGACGTGGAGATCGGCGCGGAGGGCATCCTGCTCTTCCTGCGCTACGCCGACCGGCCCGGCGTCGTCGGCACCGTCGGCACCCTGCTCGGCGAGTCGGGCATCAACATCGCCGCGATGCAGGTGGCCCGGCGCGAGGCGGGTGGCGAGACGCTGATGACGCTCACCGTCGACCAGGCGCTCGGCGCGGACCTGCTCACCTCGGCGGCCGACTCGATCGGCGCGACGGCGGCCAGCGCGGCGGACCTGCGCGACGAGTAGTCACGGCAGCACCACGGGGGGCCCGGCGATCCGCTGGGCCCCTTTGTCGTACCCGGGCTCGGGTGGTCCTGCCGCCCGCCCGGGTCAGCCGGGCAGCCGGGCCGGGGGCGGGTAGACCGAGCCGTCCTGCGGGTCGAACAGCATCAGCCCGTGCTCGCCGGCCAGCCGTTCGATGTCCAGCAGCACCTGGTCCGCGCAGGTCGGATGCAGGTTCAGCTCGACATGGTCGTGGGCGGCGTGCAGTGGCGCCACCGCCCACGGGCTGTCCGGGCCGGGGTGCCGGTCCGGGTACGAGGCGGTGATCGCCCGGTAGAAGGCCACCACTCGGGGGTCCGGGTAACGGTCCACGTGCCGCCCCTGCCGGCAACCCTCGACCGCGGCCCGCACGTCCTCGGGCGTCGCCCCGTCCTCCAGGGCCCACACGCTCAGATCGAAACTCACGGCGGACAGCGTGCCATCCGTCGTTCACCATGTCGAAACTGCCTCGCCGCAGGCCAATCACTGATCTGCCACGCTCCGGCCGCGACGGTCCGCTGTGGAGACTCTTGCGTCGAGTTGCGTCGATTCGCTAGCGTACCGACTGCGGTCACTGGCCGAGTTCGCGGCGTCGGCCCGTCTTCGGGTGGCGCGGTCGACGTCCGGCCCCGACCGGTCCGCACCCCTCGATTGTGCGAGCCACGCGCACTCGTCGCTGACCGGCCCCCACGGCCGTTGCCGAGGCTGTGGGGGCCGATCGCAGCCCGACCGGCCGAGGTGCCAACCGGGCCGGAGCACCGCGGGGAGGCGGGCTCGGTGCGACGACGTCCCGCTCAGCGCCGGTGGGCGAAGAGCGCGCGATAGTCGGAGCCGCCGCGGAACCAGGCCAGCCCGGTGGGGCCGGCGGCGTAGAGCGCGGTGGCGTAGGCGTCGGCCACGGTCAGGTCGGGGCCGACAACCGTGGCGGCGACGAGGTGGTTGGCCGGCTCGCCGGTGTGCGGGTCCACCACGTGCCCCTGTCGTCCGGTCACCCCGGAGGTGCCGACGGCGCCGGCGGTCATCTCCAGCAGCAGCGGCGCGCGTTCGGGCGCGGTCGGGTGGTGCACCGCCACCCGCCACGGCCCGCCGTGCGGCGCCCGGCCGCGGACCACCAGGTCGGCGCCGGTGAGCACGGCGTAGTCGTGGATGCCCGCGGCGCGCAGGCGGGCGGCCGCGCGCTCCACCGCCCAGCCGCCGAGCAGGCCGCCCGGGTCGAAGCCGCCCGGCACCGACCAGGCGTCGAACCACCCGTCGGTGGCGGCGCGCATCGCCGTGCAGCGGTCCACCAGGTCGGCCAGCGGGGGGTACGAGTCGGGACTGATCTCGCCACGACGCAGCCTGGAGACCAGGCTCTCCGGCCGGTTCGGGCCGTAGGTGAGGTCGATGGCGCGTAGCTCCGCGACGCTGTCCCGCAGTGCCTCGCCGACGCCCCGGCGGCCGAGCCGCTCGGGGGCGTTGAGCAGCAGCGTGTACTCGGCGGTCGGGGTGCGCACGGTGTGCTGCACCGCGATCCGGCCCTGGCTGGCGGCCGCCGGGTCGATCCGCTGCCGCCGGCTGCCGAGCCGGAGGTCCGGCCGGCGGTTCCGGAACGCCGACGGGTCCGGCCAGCGGGTCCGCGGCTGCTCGTCGATGCGCATGGCATCTGCCCCCTCGCAGTTGGGGTCGCGTCGTCGGTGACCCCCGGTTCGCAGGCCCCCGTGACCCGCTGATCCCCACGGTAGGCAGCGGAGATGACCGCCACATGAGTCCCGCCTGAGAGGGTGCTGTGTATCCGTCCTTCCCACATCGTGGAAGCTGCGTACCGGGAGGCGGGACGGAGACGTACCGTTGCGGCGACGGTGCAGTCGAACAGAGGAGTGCGGGCGTGGCGCGGATCGCGGTGGTGGCCGGGGACGGCATCGGGCCCGAGGTGGTCGCGCAGGCCCGCAAGGTCCTCGACGCCGTGCTGCCCGGCGTGCAGGCCACCGAGTACGACCTCGGCGCGGCCCGCTGGCACCGTACCGGAGAGGTGCTGCCCGACTCGGTGCTGACGGAGTTGGCCGGCCACGACGCGATCCTGCTCGGCGCGGTCGGCGACCCGACCGTCCCGCCGGGAGTGCTGGAGCGGGGGCTGCTGCTCAAGCTCCGGTTCGCCTTCGACCAGTACGTCAACCTGCGCCCGTCCCGGCTCTGGCCCGGGGTCGCCGGCCCGCTGGGCAACGTCAAGCCGGGTGAGGTCGACCTCGTAGTGGTGCGTGAGGGCACCGAGGGGCTCTACGCCGGAGCCGGCGGCTCGCTGCACCGCGACACACCCGCCGAGGTCGCCACCGAGGAGAGCCTGAACACCCGGCACGGCGTGGAGCGGGTGATCCGCGACGCGTTCGCCCGGGCCGGCCGCCGGGAGCGGCGCAAGGTCACCCTGGTGCACAAGACCAACGTGCTCACCCACGCCGGTTCGCTCTGGGCGCGGGCCTTCGACGCGGTCGCCGCCGAGCACCCGGACATCGCCACCGAGTACCAGCACGTCGACGCGGCCGCGATGTTCCTCGTCACCCAGCCGCAGCGCTACGACGTGGTGGTCACCGACAACCTGTTCGGCGACATCCTCACCGACATCGCCGCCGCGGTCACCGGTGGGATCGGGTTGGCCGCCAGCGGCTGCATCAACCCCGAGGGGGCGTACCCCTCCATGTTCGAGCCGGTGCACGGCTCGGCGCCGGACATCGCCGGGCAGGGCATCGCCGACCCGGTCGCCGCGGTGCTCTCCGCCGCGCTGCTGCTGGAGCAGCTCGGGCACGCGGAGGCCGCGGCCCGGGTCAACGCGGCGGTCGCCGCCGAGCTGGCCGGCCGGACGCCGGGTGTGGCGCTGCGTACCGCCGAGGTCGGCGACCGGCTCGCCGCACACGCCGTAGCCTGAGCCGCCCACGGCCGCGCGCCGGTCGGTCCGGCGAGGAGCCATCCGGGGTCGTCCATGCCCCGGGCGGCGCTACCCGCTGAACGACCGTTCGGGGTAAGTTTCTGGCACAGCCATGTCGGTGTGCGATCCCGCATGCCGTTGTCCCGCAGGGAGGTCAGCGCGATGAGCGGTGGTGACAAGCTCGACTTCGAGATCCGTCCGAATCCCGCGCCGGTATCCGCCACCGACCGGGCCGCCCTGCTGGTCAACCCCGGGTTCGGCCGGGTCTTCACCGACCACATGGTCACCGTCCGGTACGCCGACGGCAAGGGCTGGTACGACGCCCGGGTGGAGGCGCGCGGGCCGATCCCGATGGACCCGGCCAGCGCGGTGCTGCACTACGCGCAGGAGATCTTCGAGGGGCTGAAGGCGTACCGGACCGCCGACGGTGGCGTGACCATGTTCCGGCCGGACGCCAACGCCGCCCGGTTCGCCGCCTCGGCGCAGCGGATGGCGATGCCGACGCTGCCGGCCGAGGTCTTCATCGACTCGCTGCACAAGCTCATCGAGGTCGACCGGGAGTGGATCCCGACCGGCGCGGACGGCAGTCTCTACCTGCGGCCGTTCATGTTCGCCAGCGAGGTCTTCCTCGGTGTCCGCCCGGCCAACGAATACCTCTACATGGTGATCGCCTCGCCGGTCGGGGCGTACTTCAGCGGCGGCGTCAAGCCGGTCACCGTCTGGGTCTCGCCGGACTACACCCGGGCCGCGCCCGGTGGCACCGGTGCCGCCAAGTGCGGTGGCAACTATGCCGCGTCACTGGCGGCCCAGGCCGAGGCCATCGAGGCCGGCTGCGACCAGGTGGTCTTCCTGGACGCGGTGGAGCGCCGCTTCGTCGACGAGCTGGGCGGCATGAACGTCTTCTTCGTCTACGACGACGACACGGTGGTCACCCCGCCGCTGACCGGCACGATCCTGCCGGGCATCACCCGGGACGCGGTCCTCACGCTGGCCGGCGCGGCCGGGCACCGGGTCGAGGAGCGGCCGGTCACCTTCGCCGACTGGCAGGCCGACGCGGCCAGCGGCCGGCTCCGCGAGGTCTTCGCCTGCGGCACCGCCGCCGTGATCACCCCGATCGGCGGGGTCCGCTTCCCCGACGGCGAGTTCCTGATCGGCGGCGGCGAACCGGGCCGGGTCACGATGGCGCTGCGCCAACAGCTCGTCGACATCCAGCGTGGCGAGGCCACCGACCCGCAGGGCTGGGTGCACCGGGTCCTCTGACGCCTCCGCCCTAGTCGAGCAGGTGGTCGCGGAGGGTGGTGAGTTGCGCGTCGGTCACCCCGGCGTGGCGTAGGTAGCCTTCCACCGAGCCGTACCCCTCGCGCAGCTCGGCGAGGAAGAGCTCCATCGTCTCGGCGGGCGAGGCCAGGAACGGTGCCGGCACGTCCCCCACAACCACGTTGTTGGCGGCCAGCCAGGCACTGAACCGGGCGGACGCCTCGGTGCTGAGGGCGTAGTCCGCGACGATGTCGGTGTCGTCGACGCCCAGCACGGCGAGGGTCAGCGCGCACACGATGCCGGTGCGGTCCTTGCCGGCCACGCAGTGCACCACCACCGGGGCGTTGGCCGAGTCGGCGATCAACCCGATCGCCTCGGCCAACCCGCCGGTGCCGGTCTGTGCGAGGGCGGCGTACCGGTCCGCGAGGTAGCGCGCCAGGCTGTCGCCCTCGCGGTACGGCTGCTCGCCCCACTCCGCGTGCTCCGGGTGGATGTTCCGGTAGGTCAGCCCCTGGTACGACGGCACCCGGCCGTCCCGTTCCACCTCGTGCGGGCGGCGCAGGTCGATGACGGTGCGGATGCCGATCGCGGCGAACGCGTCCCGGTCGTTCTCGTTGAGGCGGTGCAGTGAGTCCGAGCGGTAGAGCCGTCCCCGGCGCACGGTGCGGCCGTCGTGACCGGGGTAGCCACCGACGTCGCGGAAGTTGAAGGTCGCGGGCAGCGAGATGTTTCGGTTGTCCTCGATGGCGTCCACGCTGACACGGTAACGGCCGGTGGGACAAGGCCCCACCGGCCGTCGGGTCCGATCGGCTACCGCCCGGTGCCGGGCGGGAGTGCGCCGTATGTCTCGTCGTAGTAGCCACCCAGCTGGTTGCGGTAGTGCGGGTCGCTGTGGCTGGTCTCGTCGTACTCCGGGGCGGCCTTGATCTGGTCGCGGGTCCGGTCCACGGAGACGGTGCGCTGGTCGTGGTCGACCTGGTTGACCGTGCCGGCCGGCAGCATCACCTTCTTGCCGAAGATCCACGGGCCGGTGTCCACCACCAGGTAGCTGCCGTCCACCTCGTGGCTGGCGCTGTCGATCTTGCCGATCCCACCGTCGGTGGCCTCGACCGCGTAGCCGACCAGGTCGGCGTCGGCCACCCCGGCCTGGTCGCGGTAGCGCCAGGGGTCGAAGGCGCCGGCCGGGGCGCCCCCGGGCACGGTGCCCTGGTCGCCTCCGCGCAGCGGCTCCGGCGCGGCGTGCGTCGCGTGCGGGTCGATCCTGTCCATGCCGTTCACTCCTGACTGTCGCCGATGCGCACGGCGTAGGTGAGTGCGTCCCCGCAGGAGCTACCCGGTCGCCGGGGGCCGGAAACGGCGACGGGCCGACGCCGCGGTGCGGCGTCGGCCCGTCGGGGCGTACCTGCTCAGGCCAGCGCGGCCTCGGCGTCCAGGGTGACCGCCGCGGCGTGCACCACGGCGGAGATTCGCAGCGCCTCGTGCACCTGCTCCCGGGTGAAGCCGCTGCCGCGCAGCGTCTTCTCGTGCGACTCGAGGCACACCCCGCAGCCGGTGATCGCCGACACGGCGAGGCACCAGAGCTCGAAGTCGCCCTTGTCCACCCCCGGCCGGGCGATGATCTGCATCCGCAGCCGGGCCGGCATCGAGGCGTACTGCTCGTCGCCGATGAGGTGCTTGGCCCGGTAGTAGACGTTGTTCATCGCCATGATGGCCGCGGCGCCCTTGGCCGCCTCGACACCCTCCGGCATGAGGTGACCGAGCGCCTCGGCGGCGATCTCGCGCAGCACCATCGGGTTGCGGGCGGCCACCGCGCAGGCCAGCGCGGTGCCCCAGGCCTGCACCGGGGTCAGCGTCGAGGTGCCGACGGTGGAGCCCAGGTTGAGCTTGATGTCCTTGGCGTACTCGGGCAGGGCCGCCTTGATCGCGTCCAGACCCATGGTCAGGCTCCGGCGCCGGCGAGGAGCGCGCTGGCGTCGAGGGTCTCGCCGCCCTTGTTCCAGTTGCACGGGCACAGCTCGTCGGTCTGCAGCGCGTCGAGCACCCGCAGCACCTCGGAGACGTTGCGGCCGACCGAGCCGGCGGTCACCATGGCGAACTGGATCTCGTTGTTCGGGTCGATGATGAAGGTCGCCCGCTGGGCCACGCCGTCCTCGCCGAGCACGCCGCAGGCGGCGGCCAGCTCACGCTTGATGTCGCTGAGCATCGGGAAGGGCAGCTCCCGCAGGTCCGGGTGGTCCTTGCGCCACGCGTAGTGGACGTACTCGTTGTCCACCGACGCCCCCAGGACCTGCGCGTCCCGGTCGGCGAACTCGCCGTTGAGCCGGCCGAACTCGGCGATCTCCGTCGGGCAGATGAAGGTGAAGTCCTTCGGCCAGAAGAAGACCACCCGCCACTTTCCCTCGTGGGACTTGTGGTTGAGCGTCTCGAACGCCTTGTCGGCGTCCAGCGACACACAGGCGGTGAGTTCGTACTCGGGGAAGCGGTCACCGACAGTGAGCAAGGGTCCTCCTTGGGAGCGGCACAGGGCCCGATAACTGGATCGGTTCCAGATGCTTCCGTAGGCGAGTTTTCGCCGGTGGGCGGGCAGGTGACTTGTGAAGCCGATCACGAGCGGGGGGTTGTGCCCGAGACCGGAGGAGGGTCCGGGTCGGCCAACGGTGCGTCACCATCCCGCGATGTGGACTGTTCCTCCCAAAATCAGGGGAGCGGTGGCAGAGTAGCGATCGTGACCAGCACCGCCCTGATTATTGCGACCTAGCGCGCCGGCCCTCCCTCCGCCGAGCGCGCAGACCTCCCGCAGCCGCGGGGGGTCTTTTTGTTGCTCCGAGAAAGGATCCTGATGACGTTCCAGGTCTACGACACGACGTTGCGCGACGGCGCCCAGCGCGAGGGGCTCACCTACTCGGTGGTCGACAAGCTGGCGGTGGCCCGGCTGCTCGACGAGTTCGGCGCCGGCTTCATCGAGGGCGGCTGGCCGGGCGCGGTGCCCAAGGACACCGAGTTCTTCCGCCGGGCACGCACGGAGCTGGATCTGCGGCACGGCGTGCTGGTCGCGTTCGGCGCCACCCGCAAGGCCGGTGTGGCGGTCGCCGACGATCCCCAGGTACGCGGCCTGCTGGACGCGCACACCCCGGCGGTGGCACTGGTCGCCAAGGCCGACACCCGGCACGTCGAGCGCGCGCTGCGCACCACCGGCGCGGAGAACCTGGCGATGATCCACGACACCGTCAGCCACCTCGTCGGCGAGGGCCGACGGGTCTTCGTCGACGGCGAACACTTCTTCGACGGCTACCGGCACGACCCGGCGTACGGCGCGGCCGTGGTGCAGACCGCGCTGGCCGCCGGCGCCGAGCGGATGGTGCTCTGCGACACCAACGGCGGCATGCTGCCATCACAGGTGACCGCCGTGATCGCCGACCTGACCGACCGGCTCGGGATCGACGCGGGGCTGCTCGGCATGCACGCGCAGAACGACACCGCCTGCGCGGTGGCCAACACGATCGCCGCGGTCGAGGCGGGGGTCCGCCACGTCCAGGGCACCGCCAACGGGTACGGCGAGCGGCCCGGCAACGCCGACATCTTCGCGGTCGTCGCGAACCTCGAACTCAAGCTGGGCATGCCCGTCCTACCGGAGGGCTGCCTCGCGCAGATGGTGCGGGTCTCGCACGCCATCGCCGAGATCGCCAACATCGCCCCCGACACCCACCAGGCGTACGTCGGGGCCGCGGCCTTCGCCCACAAGGCGGGGCTGCACGCGAGTGCGATCAAGGTCGACCCGTTGCTCTACAACCACGTGAACCCGTCGGTGGTGGGCAACGACATGCGGATCCTGATAACCGAGATGGCCGGCCGGGCCAGCGTCGAGCTCAAGAGTCGTGAGCTCGGCCTGGACCTGGCCGGCCGACCGGAGGCGCTGACCCGGGTCACCAACCGGGTCAAGGAACTGGAGGCCGGCGGCTGGTCCTTCGAGGCCGCGGACGCCTCCTTCGAGCTGCTGGTCCGTTCGGAGCTTCCGGAGGGCGGCCCGGCCCGGCCGTTCACGCTGGAGTCGTACCGGGTGCTGGTCGAGCACCGCGAGGACGGCGCGGTGGTCTCCGAGGCAACCGTCAAGATCCGGGTACGCGGCGAGCGGGTGATCGCCACCGCCGAGGGCAACGGTCCGGTCAACGCGCTGGACGAGGCGCTGCGGGTGGGGCTGGCCCGGCACTACCCGCAGCTGCGCGACTTCGAGCTGGCCGACTACAAGGTGCGCATCCTGGAGGGCAGCCACGGCACCGGCGCCGTCACCCGGGTGCTGCTGGAAACCGCCGACAGCGGCGGCCGGGACTGGACCACCGTGGGCGTGCATCCCAACGTGGTCGAAGCCAGCTGGCACGCCCTGGTCGACGCCCTCACCTACGGACTGGCCCCCGCCCCCGTCTGACCCGGATCTCCACCCCCGCCCGGATCGGGGCAGGGCGGGGCGTGGGAGCCGCGGGTCAGGTGGCCGGGAGGCGGAGGGTGGCCAGCACGGGACGGTGGTCGGTGCCGGGTAGGTCGTGCACGGTCACGGTCCGGGCGGCTATCCGGCGATCGATCAGCACGTGGTCGATGGTGACCGGCGGGATCAGGTCGCCGTCGTACGGGCCCCAGGTGCCGGTCAGCCCCGCTCCGGTGGCGTCGGCGGCGTCGACGTAGCCGGTTCGCAGCAGGGCCCGTAGCGGGCCGTGGTCGAGGGTGGCGTTGAAGTCCCCCGCGAGGATCCGCAGGCCACCGTCCGGAGTGGCCGGTGGCTGGGCGGTCAGGTCGTCACGCCAGGCACCGACCTGGTCCAGCGCGTATGGCGCCGAGGGGTGGGCCGACTCGACGCGGACCGGGGGCGCGCCGGGGACGGCCAGCGTGCCGTACGCCTGGCTGAAGCCCCAGCCGCGGCGGTTGTGCCGGACACCGGCGTCGGTGATCGGCCAGCGCGAGTAGAGCCCCGAGCCGGGCGTGCCGACCTGCGCGTTGAGCTGCCGGTGGGGCAGCAGTTGGTCGAGACCGAGCCGATCGAGGGCGGCTTGCGCGTCCGGGGTGAACTCCTGCACGGTGAGCACGTCCACCCGGTGCCGCCGGACCAGCTCGACCAGCGTCCGCGCGTCGGCGGAGCCGGCGAGCAGGTTTGCGGTGAGCAGCCGCACGGTGGGCCCGCCTGTCGCGGGTTGCGGAGAGGCCAGGGCCCGGGGTGCGACCACGCTGAGCAGCGCCGCCGCGACCAGCGCCGCGACCGCCGCCGGCCACCAGCGCCGTAGGGCGAGGGTGAGGGTCAGGGCCAGCAGGCTCCAGCCCGCGACGTACGGGGTGAAGGCGAGCGCCTGCACCAGCGGCCCCCGGTCCAGGCCGGCCAGCCGGGCGGCGGCCCAGGCGGCCGTCGGTACGACCGCCAGCCAGCAGAGCACCGTACCGATCCGGTCGGCGCGGCGTCGGGCCGGTGCGGACGGGGCGTCGACGATCATGGCGGTGAGCCTAGCGGTAACCCCCGGATCCCATTTTCATGAATGGTGATGCGCTCACATCTCACAATTATCTGACGGCTGACCGACAGCTCGATAAAGCGAGATCAACTATTGACGTTCGGCTTTTTCCGATGCTACGTTCCATCTGGCCTAAACGACGCAACTCTGAGTAGTAATCCCAGCTCAGACCGGATCTGGATCGTTGAGAAATCAACCTCACCAGGTGCGCGTGAGATAACTTCCTCCGGTCTCATTGTCGTCGTCCACCTATTACAGGCAGTCATCCGTCCCGCCCTGCGGGTCGGCCGAATTCGCACGGTCACACAAGGGGGACCTGTCATGAGCACATCTTTCCGACGTAAGGCGGCGGCAATCACGTTCGCTGTCCTGGGGTTGAGCCTGGCCGGCGGCGGGATCGCCGTCGCCCAGCCGACCGCGAAGGCGCCGGAGGAGACCGTCCAGCCGGCGGCCCGCAGCACGAACGCCCAGCCGCCGGTGACGGCGGAGTCCGCACGCAAGGCGAAAGCCGCACTGAAGTCCGGCGCCGCAACCACACTCGCCGCCAGCACGAGCATCGTGGTCGTCAACGCCAACGGCACCAAGGCGCGCGGCGTTGGCACCGTGATCAAGTACGGCGTCGGCCAGTACGAGGTCCAGTTCGGTCACATCGTCACCACCGGCACCTTCGCGGCCACCGTCGGCCGCGCTGACTCCTGCTGCGTCCCGCCGTCCGGCGAGGTCTCGGTCGCGCCCCGGCTCGGCACGCCGAACGGGGTGTTCGTGCAGACCCGCAACTCGGCGGGGGCTGCGGCGGACCTGGGCTTCCACCTGGTCGTCCACATTTCCTGACGGTCCGGGTGCCGGCCCCGGACAGGGGCCGGCACCCGGGGTTGTCCCGATGAGGCCGCCGGCCCGCCCCGGCGGCTTCGCCCTGCACCCGGTCTGCTGCCGCACGCGTGGCTCGTGTCGTCCCGGGGCGGTTGTCACCCGACCGGACCGTTCATCCCGGGTCGGGGCGCCATCGGGCACTTGCGCGCTGATAATCCGACGTTTGCCGGGCGGCCGCCCCGGGAAGCAAGCACCGTGACGGACATCTCGGACACCCTGGCCAGCGTGCCCAGCCCGGTCGAAGCCGAGCCGACCGGCGTCGAGCTGGAACAGACCCTCTTCGAGGTCAAACGCGTGATCGTCGGGCAGGATCGGCTCGTCGAACGCCTGCTGACCGCCCTGGTCGCCAACGGGCACTGCCTCCTCGAGGGGGTCCCCGGCGTGGCCAAGACGCTGGCCGCGCAGACCCTCGCCACCGTGGTCGGCGGGACCTTCTCGCGGATCCAGTTCACTCCGGACCTGGTCCCCTCCGACATCGTCGGCACCCGGATCTACCGGGCCTCCAAGGAGACCTTCGACATCGAGCTGGGCCCGATCATGGCCAACCTCGTGCTCGCCGACGAGATCAACCGGGCCCCCGCCAAGGTCCAGTCGGCGCTGCTGGAGGCGATGGCGGAGCGGCAGGTCTCCATCGGTGGCCGCAGCTGGCCGGTGCCGACGCCGTTCCTGGTGCTGGCGACGCAGAACCCGATCGAGTCCGAGGGGGTCTACCAGCTCCCGGAGGCGCAGCGCGACCGGTTCATGATGAAGGTGGTCGTGGACTACCCGAGCGACGCCGACGAGCTGGCGATCCTCTACCGGATGAGCACCGACCGGCCGAGCCCGCGCCAGGTGCTCGACGCGCAACGGCTGCAAGACCTCCAGGCCCACGCCGAGCGGGTCTTCGTCCACCACGCGTTGGCCGAGTACGTGGTCCGGCTCATCCTCGCCACCCGCGACCCGGGCCGGTTCGGGCTACCGGAGATCGCGTCACTGCTGGCGTACGGGGCCAGCCCGCGGGCCACCCTCGGCCTGGTCGCGGCCGCCCGGGCCCGGGCGCTGCTGCGCGGGCGGGAGTACGTGCTGCCCGAGGACGTCCGCGAGCTGGCGGTGGACGTCCTCGCGCACCGGCTGGTGCTCTCCTTCGACGCGGTGGCCGACGGGGTCTCGGCCGAGGGCGTGGTCCGCCGGCTGGTGGAGGCCGTGCCACCGCCCCGGCTGGCCGACAGCCACCCGCAGCAGGCCCCCGACCTGGCGGCGGCATGAGGCGCGCGGTCGTCGCGCCGGCCGATCCCGGCCTCGCCGAGCTGGCTCCGGACCAGCGGCTGCGCCGCCTGGAGCTGACCGTCACACGCCGACTGAACGGCCTGCTGCACGGCCAGTACCGCGGCCTGCTGCCCGGGCCGGGCAGCGAACCGGCCGGCAGTCGCGAGTACCGGCCGGGCGAGGACGAGGTCCGCCGGATGGACTGGGCGGTGACCGCCCGGACCGCCGTGCCGCACGTCCGGCAGGTCGACGCCGACCGGGAACTGACCACCTGGCTGCTGGTCGACGCCAGCGCCAGCATGGAGTTCGGCACCGCGGACCTGGACAAGCGGGAGCTGGCGGTGGCCGCGGTCGCCGCGATCGGCTTCCTGACCGCCGGGGTCGGCAACCGGCTCGGGGCCCAGGTGCTGCGCGCCGACGGGGTCCGGCGTTTCCCGGCCCGCAGTGGGCGTACCCACCTGCTCGGCCTGCTCCGCGCGCTGCTGGCCGTACCCCGCGGCACCGCACCCGGCGACCGGCCCGGGCCGTCGGTCGGGGTGCCGGTCGGGTCGCCCGAGCTGGCGGACGGGCTCGACGCCCTGCACCGGGTCGCCAACCGACGCGGTCTGGTCGTGGTGGTCTCCGACTTCCTCGACGGCCTGCCCGACGACCCCGACGAGCCACCGCCCTGGGAGCGGACCCTGCGCCGGCTGGCCGTCCGGCACCAGGTGCTGGGGATCGAGGTGACCGACCCGCGTGAGCTGGAGCTGCCGGACGTCGGCCTGATCACGCTGGTCGACCCGGAGACCGGCCGCCGACGCGAGGTGTGCACATCGGACCGTCGGCTGCGGGAGCGGTACGCCGCGGCCGCCGCCGCGCAGCGTGACCAGGTCCACCAGGCGCTGCGGCGCAGCGGGGCCACCCACCTGGCGTTGCGCACCGACCGGGACTGGAGCGCGGACATCGTCCGGCACGTGCACGCCCAGCGTCGGTTGGCCGCCGCGCCGGCGGGAGTCGTCCGGGGAGGTGCCGCGTGATCTGGCAGTCGCCGCTGCGACTCTGGCTGCTGCTCGGCGTGCTCGCCCTGGTCGTCGCGTACCTGGTGATGCAGCGCCGACGCAGCCGGTACGCGGTCCGCTTCACCAACCTGCGGCTGCTGGACCGGGTGGCTCCGGATCGGCCGGCGTGGCGTCGCCACGTCCCCGCCGGGCTGTTCCTGGCCATGCTGGCCCTGCTCGTGGTCGGCTTCGCCCGGCCCACCGCAGAGGTCCAGGTGCCCCGGGAACGCGCCACGGTGATGGTGGCGGTGGACGTGTCCACCTCCATGCTCGCCACCGACGTCGACCCGGACCGGCTGACCGCGGCGAAGCAGGCGGCGCGGCGCTTCGTCGACGGCCTGCCCGACGAGTTCAACGTCGGTCTGGTCGCGTTCGCCGGCAGCGCGGCCGTGCTGGTGCCGCCCGGCACCGACCGGGAGGCTCTGGAGGAGGGGATCGGCCGGCTCGCCGAGGGGGTGACCGGGGTGCAGGGCACCGCGATCGGCGAGGCCATCAACACCTCGCTCGGCGCGGTCAAGAGCCTGGACAGCCAGGCTGCCACGGAGACCCCGCCGGCCCGGATCATCCTGCTCTCCGACGGGGCGAACACCTCCGGGATGGACCCGATGGAGGCGGCGGCGGAAGCGGTGGCGGCGGAGGTGCCAGTGCACGCCATCTCGTTCGGCACCCCGTCCGGGTTCGTGGACCGGGGCGGGCGGCCGATCCAGGTGCCGGTCGACGGGCAGACCCTCAAGGCGGTCGCCGACGAGACCGGCGGGATGTTCCACGAGGCCAGCACCAGCGAGGAACTGCGCGCCGTCTACGACGACATCGGCAGTTCGGTCGGCTACCGCACCGAACGGCAGGACGTCTCGGCCCGGTTCATCGGCCTCGGGCTGGTCTTCGCGATGGGTGCCGCCGCCGGCTCGATGCGCTGGTTCTCCCGACTTCCCTGATCCGCCGCGCGCAACGGACTTCGACCGTGAGGAGTACGCATGGCAGTGCAGACCGGACTGGGCGAACCGCGCGGTCCCTGGTTCATCTCGCCGGAACTCGACCCGGACGGCCGCGGGTTCTGGGACGCCCCCGGCAACGGGCGGGACCCCGGCGGACGGCGGCCGGGCCGACTGCTCGCCGCGCTGGCGGTGGTGGCGCTCTCCGCCGTCTCGGGCGCCGTGGCCGGTGGCGTGGTGGCCGGTCGGGACGGCGCTCCCGGCGAGGCGGCGGCGTCCGCCGCCCCGGTGCCGGCGGAGTTGGTCACCGCCGCCGAGCGGACCGTACCCGGAGTGGTGTCGGTGCTCGCCGGCGGCGCGAACGGCTCGTCCGCGACCGGTTCGGGCTTCGCCGTCGACGACGAGCAGCACCTCATCACCAACGACCACATCCTGGCCAAGGGTGGCGGCGGACCGGTGACGGTGGAGCTGCCCGACGGCCGCCGGTACGCCGCCGAGGTGGTCGGCCGGGAGCCGCGCAGCGACCTGGCGGTGCTGAAGGTGCCCGCGTCGGCCGGGCTCGCCCCGTTGCCGCTGGCCAAGCCGGGTGCCACGCGGGTCGGTGAGCCGGTGCTCGCGGTGGGCTCGCCGCTCGGTCTGTCCGGGACGGTAACCGCGGGAATCGTCAGCGCGTTGGACCGTCAGGTGCGGTTGGGCAACAACCGGCACAGCGCGGTGCAGACCGACGCGTCGATCAATCCCGGCAACTCGGGTGGACCGTTGGTGAACGCCCGTGGGGAGGTGGTCGGGGTGAACACCGCGATAGCCACCATCGACGGCAATGGCTCGATCGGCATCGGCTTCGCCATTCCGATCGAGCAGGTGCAGCAGACCGCCGACACGATCATCGGCAAGGGCGGCTGAGCTGCCCGGACAGCCCTTCGGGGGCCCGTGGGATCGCCGCCACTGTCGGATATCCGGCCGGAGAGCATCGGGCCATGGAAATATCACGCTCGGTATGGATACTGGCTGAGGTGGAGCGTCCTCTTCTCGTGGTCCTCCTGCTGGTGGGCCTGGTCATCGGAATTGCAGTGGGGTCGGCGTACACCCGGGCGCGGCGTGGGTGGAGTGACTATCAGATCGTCAAGAAGTCGGTGCCGGGTGTCCGGCGCAGCGCGTGGCTGTTGATCCGGGCCGTCGCCACCAAGGCCGGGGTGATCGCGCTGCTGCTGGTCGGCGCGGCGGCGTACGCCGCGGTCGGCTCCGACGACGAGACCGCGGGCCCGGCGCCCAGCCCGTCGACGACGCAGAGTGAACCACCGCACCGGTGACCTCGGGAGCGGCGGTGCGGGTTAGCCTCGGGGCGTGGACGACGGACTGCGGGTGACCGACCGGTGGGTCGTCCCCGCCGGGGAGCTGCGGGAGCGCTTCTCCCGCTCGTCCGGGCCCGGTGGGCAGGGCGTGAACACCGCCGACTCCCGGGTCGAGCTGAGCTATGACCTGGCGAACTCGCCGGCCGTGCCCGAGTCGGTCCGGTCCCGGGCGCTGGCCCGGCTGGCCAACCGCCTGGTGGACGGGGTGCTGACGATCGCCGCCAGTGAGCACCGGGCGCAGCTGGCCAACCGGGAGGCGGCCCGTGAGCGGATGGCCGCGCTGCTGCGCGAGGCCGCGGCGCCCCCACCTCCGCCGCGCCGGGCAACGCGCCCGTCCCGGGGAGCCAAGGAGCGCCGGCTGGCCGAGAAGAAGCGTCAGTCCCAGCGCAAGCGCGACCGCCGCGTCGACGGCGAGTAGTTCGTCCCAATTCCCTGGGCAGGCTCCGGGTCCTTGCAGCTACTGGATGACAGAATCTGGAATCTGTCAGCCAAAGGATGTACGCTCAACGGGTCACCCAGGAGAGGAAGACCCATGAACACCCGCATCCTCGGCACCACCGGCCCCACCGTCTCCGCACTCGGGCTCGGCCTGATGGGCATGTCCGACCTCTACGGCGCCGCCGACGAGGCCGAGAGCATCGCCACCATCCACGCCGCGCTCGACGCCGGCGTCACCCTGCTGGACACCGGTGACTTCTACGGCATGGGGCAGAACGAGATGCTGCTGCGCGACGCGCTGCGCGGTCGCAACCGGGACGACGCCGTCATCAGCGTCAAGTTCGGCGCGCTGCGCGACGCCGAGGGCGGCTGGAACGGCGTCGACGTCCGACCCGCCGCGATCAAGAACTTCCTGGCGTACACCCTGCGCCGTCTCGGCACCGACCACGTCGACATCTACCGCCCCGCCCGGCTCACGCCGGACGTGCCCGTGGAGGAGATGGTGGGCACCCTAGCCGAGCTGGTCAAGGCCGGTCACGTCCGGCAC
The DNA here is from genome assembly GCF_040608175.1 of Micromonospora sp. NPDC005206. NCBI lineage: Bacteria > Bacillati > Actinomycetota > Actinomycetes > Micromonosporales > Micromonosporaceae > Micromonospora > Micromonospora sp. NPDC005206. Next base: position 84,870 of record NZ_JBEXHU010000018.1, on the reverse strand, counting down.
ATCGGCCTGTCCGAGGTGAGCGCAGAGACGCTGCGCCGGGCGCACGCCGTGCACCCGATCACCGACCTCCAGATCGAATACTCGCTGATCTCCCGCGACCCCGAGGCCGAGATCCTGCCGACAGCGCGCGAGCTGGGCGTCGGGATCACCGCGTACGGAGTGCTGTCCCGGGGCCTGATCAGCGGCCACTGGACGGCGCAGCGGGAGACCGCCGGCGCCGACTTCCGAGGCCACCTGCCCCGGTTCGCAGGCGCCAACCTGGACCGCAACCTCGCCCTGGTGGACGCCCTGCGCGCCATCGCCGAGGCTCGCGGCGTCACCGTGGCGCAGATCGCCATCGCCTGGGTGCTCGCCCGGGGCGAGAGCATCGTGCCCCTGATCGGCGCCCGGCGTCGGGACCGGCTGACCGAGGCGCTGGGTGCGACCGCGATCACCCTGACCGCGGCGGACCTGGCCGCGATCGAGGCCGCCGTCCCGGCCGGCGCGGCCTCCGGCAGCCGCTACGACGAGGCGCAGATGGCGCTCCTGGACAGCGAGCGGGCATGACCGCCGGGCCGTGGCGCGACCGCCGGCCGGGGGCCGCGCCACGGCCGTCCGCGCGGTCAGGAAGGCTGGAGGGATGAGCGACGCCACCGCCCTGACGGCCGACCGCATCCTCGACACCGCCGAGGAGGTGCTGCGCCGGTACGGGCCCGCCAAGGCCACCGTGCTGGACGTCGCCCGGGCGCTGGGCGTCAGCCACGGCAGCGTCTACCGGCACTTCGCCAGCAAGGCCGCGCTGCGCGATGCGGTCGCCGACCGCTGGCTGGCGCGGGTCTCCACCCCGCTGATCGAGGTGGCCACCGGCCCCGGTCCGGCCCCGCAGCGGCTGCGCCGGTGGCTCGCCGAGCTGAGCGGCACCAAGCGCCGGATCGCCCGCGAGGACCCGGAGCTGTTCGACAACTTCCACCAGCTCGCCACCCTCTCCGAGGGCGCGGTCGCCAAGCACCTTGAGGTCCTCGCCGGCCAGCTCACCCTGATCGTCGCGGACGGGCTGGCGGCCGGCGAGTTCAGCGTGCCCGACCCGGCGGTGGCCGGCCGGGCGCTGTTGCAGGCCACCGCCCGCTTCCACCACCCGTCCCACCGCACCGAGTGGAGCGAACCGGGCCTCGACGATGACATGGCAGCGGTGGTCGCGCTGCTCATCGACGGCCTGCGTACCCGCCCGGAGAGCTGAGTCGGGCTGGCTCGGCGGCGAGCAGGTCAGGCTGGCACGGCGGCGAGCAACCGGTCGCGCAGCACGGCGGCCCGGTCGGCGAAGCCGCGCTGCGCGGCGGCGTACTCCGCCCGGCCCTCCGGCGTCTCCACCCGCACCGGCGGATGACCCAACGCCGCCAGGTCGTACGGGGAGGCCCGCATGTCCAGGGTGCGGATCTCCCGGGCCAGCTCGAAGCAGTCCGCGACGAGCTCCGAGGGCAGCAGCGGCGACAGCTTGTACGCCCACTTGTAGAGGTCCATGTTCGCGTGCAGGCAGCCCGGCTGCTCGTGCGCGTGCTGGGTCTCCCGGGTCGGGGTGAGCACGTTCAACGGCCGGGCCGGCGGCGTGAAGAACCGGAACGCGTCGAAGTGGCTGCACCGCACGCCCCGCTCCTCGACGATCGCGGCGGTCCGCTCCGGGTCCAGCCGCAACGGCCAGGCGTTGTGCCGCAGCTCCTCACGGGTCTGCCGGTAGACCATCGCCCACTCATGCATCCCGAAGCAGCCGAAGTGCGGCGTCCGCCCGGCGGTGGCCGCCAGCAGCGAGCGGATCCAGCCGATCGAGTCGCTGCGTCGCGCCCGTACCGCCTCGGTGTCGAGGGTGACCCCGACGGTGGTGGCGCGGTAGTCCCGGCCGAAATCGGCCGGATCCGCGCCACGCAGCTCGACCCCCGCGCCCGGGTGCCAGCGACGCAGCTGGGCCGGACGGTGCGAGTAGTAGGTGAAGAGGAAATCGGCCACCGGGTGCCGCTCGCCGCGGCGCCGGCGGGCCAGGTGCGGGGTCAGCCAGCCGTCCACCCGCTCCTCGTGGGCCCGGCGGCGGGCCTGCCAGGCCGCCACGTCGAGCACGGCGGGGGCGAGGGCGGCGGTCACGGACCCCAGGGTACGACCGCCGCCCGCCCGCCGGTCAGGGCATGTCCACCCGCACGCCGGCGGAGAACACCCCGCTGCGCAGCTCCAGCTGCCGGGGCGGGTCCCGCCCGTCGACGGTGAACACCAGCGGGAGCACCACCCGGGTGCCCGCGGCCACCGGATCGGCGAAGACGTCCCGACCCAGGTTGGCCGCCTGGGTGGCCGGCTCGTCGGTGCTCACCCAGCGCCCGCCCGGCAGGTAGGCCCGTTGCAGCTGGCCGTGCCAGGGCTGCTGATCGCCGGTGACGTTGCGCACACCGACCGTGGCCTGGCACCGCCGACCCGCGGCCGGCGCCGTACCGCCGCCGTCGGCCGGCCCGGCGGAGCCGGCCGCACCGCACGACATCCGGTACACGGTGAACTCGAACGCCGACTCGCGCAGCGGCATGCCGACCGGGCCGGACACCGCGGTGCCCATCCACGCGCCGCTGGTCGGCTGCTTCTGGGTGTCGATCGCCGCCACCCGCCGGGTCGCTGTCCAGCCGGCAGCACCGAGTACGCCGGCCAGCACGACCACCGCCGCGCCGACCAGCAACCAGACCGGCGGGGTACGCCGACGCCGCGCCGGGCTCGGGGACGACGGACGCGGATAGACCGTCCCGCGTCCGTCGTCGGGCGCCCCGCCGGCGGCCAGGGCGGCGGCCGTCATCCGCCGCCCACGCCGGCGGCGACGCCACACCCAGAACGCACCGGCGCAGAGCAGCAGCAGGACGGCCAGCCCGGCCAGCAGCACCGGGATCCGCCGCCAGGCCGGCGCCTCGGTGACCTCGGCCGCCGCCGGCGTCGCCGCCGCCTGCCAGGTGGCTGTGGCGCAGTCGTACGGCCGGCTGCCGTCGCTGGTGAACGCGCAGGCCGGCGCGGTCATCGGTTGGCCCGGCGCGGTCGCGGCGAGCGCCGTGCCGAGCGTGGTGCTGCTGTGCGCGGGCAGCCTCAACCGCCAGGTCACCTCGGTGGCGGACCCGCCGGCGCGGGTGGCTCGCCCGCCGGAACTGATCGAGGTGGCCGAGGCGCCGGGCGGCAGCTCCTGGCGCACCGTCGTGTCGACCGGCGAGCTGCCCACGTTGCGGACGTGTATCCGGTACCGCGGGGCGGGGCTGCTCTCCGGCGCGACCGCCACCGTGACCGGGGGCGGGAGCGCCTTCGCCGGTTTCCGCGAGGGTGGCGCCATCGCTGGCGGCGCCGACGGTGGCGTGGGCTCCGCGGTCGCCGCGGCGGGTGCCCGCGCGGCCACCGCCACCGGCGGCGGCGTGCTGGCGACCGGTGGCGGCAGGGCCCCCGCTGGTCGTGGCGGGGCCGCCGTTGGTTGTGGCGTGACGGCCGGTGGTCGTGGCGTGGCCGCCGCCTCCGGGGCCGCCGTGGGCAGGGCCGGCACGGCGGCGAGGATGCCGAGGCAGTGCACGAGCACTGCGAGGGCTCTGTGGTGTCGTGTCGATGCAGGCATACGAACGAACCTCCGGAGCCGACGCTAGGGGCGCGCTGCCTCCGTGCGGGTACGAAGTCGGGAAGCCGGCCCGGGCCGTCGCCGCCTCGGCTAGGGTGCCCCCACCTGACGGCTTGAGCACACCCGGCAGCCGGTCCTGGTCGGTAAACCTGGCGGCGGGGATAGATTGGCCAGGTGCGTATCGCTCGTTTCGCTCATGCCAAGGGAATGTCGTTCGGGGTCGTCGAGGGCGAGCCGGAGGCCGGGCCGCAGGGCCTGACCATCGCCGAGATCGAAGGCCACCCGTTCGGCAAGCTCTCCTTCAGTGGGGCCCGCTGGGCCCTCTCCGACGTCCGACTGCTCTCGCCGATCCTGCCCAGCAAGGTGGTCTGCGTGGGTCGCAACTACGCCGACCACGCCGCCGAGCACGGCAGCGAGGTGCCCAAGGAGCCGTTGCTCTTCCTCAAGCCGTCCACCTCGGTGATCGGTCCCCGGGACGCGATCCGGCTGCCGATCTTCTCCAAGCAGGTGGAGCACGAGGCGGAGCTGGCGGTGGTGATCGGGGCGCCGGGGGCGCGCCGAGCCGACCGGGCCGCCGCCGAACGCGCCATCTTCGGCTACACCTGCGCCAACGACGTCACCGCCCGTGATCTCCAGCGCTCCGACGGGCAGTGGACCCGGGCCAAGGGCTTCGACTCGTTCTGCCCGATCGGGCCGTGGATCACCACCGGTCTGGACGTCTCCGACCTGGAGATCCGGTGCGAGGTGGGCCGCAACCCGGAGGAGATGGAGGTACGCCAGCTCGGCCGGACGAAGGACATGGTCTTCGACGTGCCCGGCCTGGTGTCGTACATCTCGCACGTGATGACGCTGCTGCCCGGCGACGTGGTGCTCACCGGCACGCCGGCAGGGGTTAGCCCGCTCGTCGAGGGGGATGCGGTCACCGTGCGGATCGAGGGCATCGGGGAGCTCACCAACCCGGTGGTCCCGGTCGCCTGATCCGTCCGATGCCCCTGTTTCCGCAGCTCACGGGCGGTTCGGGGGGATCGGATTTGGCCTGCCGGCACCGGGAGGGTAATGTTCACTCCCGGCGCCGCAAGGGGCCAATGGGGTATGGGGTAATTGGCAGCCCGACTGATTCTGGTTCAGTTAGTCTAGGTTCGAGTCCTGGTACCCCAGCGCAGCTGGGATTCGCGAGAATCCCGGACGCTGGATTCTGACGGAGTTCGACTCCGCCCCCGCGGGGGCGGAGGGTGGTCTCTGGTAGAGTGCAGCTCCTCCGCCCTCGAGGGTGGAGGAGCAGAAGTGGTTCTGGCCCCGTCGTCTAGTGGCCCAGGACGCCGCCCTCTCAAGGCGGTAGCGCCGGTTCGAATCCGGTCGGGGCTACATCTGTGCACAGCCCGTCTCACCTGGTGAGGCGGGCTGTTTCGTGTCCACCTCGCGCGCCCCGCCGGGCCCGCACCCCATGCTGCCCCCCGCATACGGTGCCGCTAGACTACAGCCGCACCGCTCGCGAGGGCGGTGAAGCAGGAAAGTTCTGGCCCCGTCGTCTAGTGGCCCAGGACGCCGCCCTCTCAAGGCGGTAGCGCCGGTTCGAATCCGGTCGGGGCTACAAACCGAAGGCTCGTCTCGCTCCGCGAGGCGAGCCTTCCTGCATACCCAGTCCCACCCCCCGCCCGCGTCCCCCTCCCGCCCCCTCCCGTCCGCGTGATCAAGAGCTTTGCGTCATGCCACGCCGGGTGGACTGACGCAAACCTCTTGATCACGCCGGCGGGGGGTGGGGCCGGGGCGGGGCCGGGGTCGGGCCTGGGTGGGGTTAGAGGCCGGAGAGGCGTTGGCCGGCTCTCACCACGGCCATGGCGTGGCGTTCGCCGGGGCGGCGGCCGAGGCGCTCGATCGGGCCGGAGATGCTGACGGCGGCGATCACTCGGCCGGTGCGGTCGCGGATCGGGGCGGAGACGCTCGCCACACCGGCCTCCCGCTCGGCCACGCTCTGCGCCCAGCCGCGGCGCCGTACCTCGGCCAGGGTGCGGCCGGTGAACTTGCTGCGTGGCAGCAGCGGCATCACCGCCTCCGGCGGCTCCCAGGCGAGCAGGATCTGGGCCGCGGACCCGGCGGTCATCGGCAGCACCGACCCGACCGGAACGGTGTCCCGCAGGCCGCTGGCACGCTCCGCCGCCGCCACGCAGATGCGCTCGTCGGCGCGGCGCAGGTAGAGCTGTGCGCTCTCGCCGGTGGCGTCGCGCAGCGCGGCCAGCAGCGGTTCGGCGGCGGTCAGCAGGACGTCCGGCGCGGCGTTGGCCAGCTCGCCCAACCGCGGGCCGGGACGCCAGCGACCCTGGGTGTCCCGGACCAGCATCCGGTGAATCTCCAGTGCCTGTGCCAGCCGGTGCGCGGTGGCCCGGGGCAGCTTCGTGCGCTCAACGAGTTCGGCCAGGCTGGCGCCGTCGACACAGGCGGCCAGGATGACCACCGCCTTGTCGAGAACGCCGACACCGCTCATACTGTGTCCCACAAGCCGAAACTTACCTCCCAGAATTTAGGATGTCCAGATGGTGGGAGTCACTCCTCAGCCGAGGACCCTGGCCGAGAAGGTCTGGGACGCGCACGTCGTACGGTCCGCCGCTGGTGAGCCGGACCTGCTCTTCATCGACCTGCACCTGCTGCACGAGGTGACCAGCCCGCAGGCGTTCGACGGGCTGCGGCTCGCCGGTCGCCGGGTGCGCCGTACCGACCTGACGCTCGCGACCGAGGACCACAACACCCCGACCGGGTACGCCGATCCGGCGTTCCGGTCCCGCCGTGGTGACCTGCTCACCATCGCGGACCCCACGTCCCGGACGCAGATCGAGACGCTGCGCCGCAACTGCGCCGAGTTCGGCGTGCGGCTGCACCCGCTCGGCGACGACAACCAGGGCATCGTGCACGTGATCGGCCCGCAGCTCGGGCTCACCCAACCGGGCCTGACCATCGTCTGCGGCGACTCGCACACCGCCACCCACGGCGCGTTCGGCGCGCTCGCCTTCGGCATCGGCACCAGCGAGGTGGAGCACGTGCTGGCCACCCAGACGCTGCCGCAGAGCCGGCCGAAGACCATGGCCGTGAACGTCACCGGCCGGCTCGCCCCGGGGGTCACCGCCAAGGACCTGGTGCTCGCGCTGATCGCCCAGGTCGGCACCGGCGGCGGTCGCGGGCACATCGTCGAGTACCGCGGCGAGGCCATCCGCGCCCTCTCGATGGAGGGGCGGATGACGATCGCCAACATGTCCATCGAGTGGGGCGCCAAGGCCGGCATGATCGCGCCGGACGAGACCACCTTCGCGTACCTCAAGGGTCGGCCGAACGCGCCGCAGGGCGCGGACTGGGACGCGGCGGTCACGTGGTGGCGGACGCTGCCCACCGACGAGGGCGCGCGCTTCGACGCCGAGGTGACCCTGGACGCCAGCCAGGTCACCCCGTTCGTCACCTGGGGCACCAACCCCGGTCAGGGCGCGCCACTGAGCGCGCCGGTGCCGGACCCGGAGGAGTTCGCCACCGACTCCGAACGTGCCGCGGCCCGCCGGGCGCTGGAGTACATGGACCTGCGCGCCGGCACGCCGCTGCGTGAGCTGCCCATCGACGTGGTCTTCGTGGGTTCCTGCACCAACGGCCGCCTGGAGGACCTGCGGGCCGCCGCCGACGTGCTGCGCGGCCACACGGTCGCCGACGGGGTACGGATGCTCGTGGTGCCCGGCTCCGCCGCGGTGCGGGAGGCCGCCGAGGCCGAAGGGCTGGACAAGGTCTTCGCCGATGCCGGCGCCGAGTGGCGGTTCGCCGGCTGCTCGATGTGCCTGGGGATGAACCCCGACACGCTGAAGCCGGGCGAGCGCTCCGCCTCCACCTCCAACCGCAACTTCGAGGGCCGTCAGGGTCCGGGCGGGCGTACCCACCTCGTCTCCCCGCCGGTCGCCGCCGCCACCGCCGTGGTCGGCCGGCTGGCCGCCCCCGCCGACCTGTAGAAGGGACCGAGGAGATGGACAAGTTCACCACCCACACCGGCACCGCCGTGCCGCTGCGGCGTTCCAACGTGGACACCGATCAGATCATCCCGGCCGTGTACCTCAAGCGGGTGACTCGGACCGGCTTCGCCGACGGACTGTTCAGTGCCTGGCGCGAAGATCCGGCATTCGTGCTCAACGATCATTCGTATTCCGGGGCGTCGATCCTCATCGCCGGTCCGGAGTTCGGCACCGGATCCTCCCGCGAGCACGCAGTCTGGGCTCTCCGGGACTGGGGCTTTCGCGCAGTCGTGGCCCCGGGCTTCGGCGACATCTTCCGCGGCAACGCACTCAAGGAGGGTCTGCTGCCGGTCGAGTTGGCATTGAAAGCCGTCGAAGAACTGTGGGGCCTCGTCGAGGCGGATCCGAGCACTCCGGTGACCGTCGACCTGACCGCTCGCCAGCTCCGGGCCGGGGACGCCAGCTGGTCGTTTCCGCTGGACGACTTCAGCCGGTGGCGGTTGCTGAAGGGCCTGGACGACATTGGACTCACCCTTCGGCACGCCGCCGACATCGACTCCTACGAGGCGGGCCGACTGCCGTTCCTGCCCTCGGTGGCATAGCCGTACGCCCGACCGCACACCGGATTCCGCCCCCATCGGTCCAACCGGTGGGGGTGAATCCGTTGCGACACAAGGGCTTTTTTCCACCGAATGTTTGTGTCCCGGCAGCACAGGGCATACCGTGCGCGCAGAATGGCTCGCGTCGAGTCAGTTGCACAATCGGGAGGAAGTCGTGAACAAGGCCGAGCTCATCGAGGCGCTCGCTGTTCGCCTGGGGGACCGAAAAACGGCGACGGCCGCGCTCGACGCGGTCCTCACTGAGGTCCAGGCGGCGGTCACCAAGGGCGAGAAGGTGGCGATCACCGGATTCGGAGCATTCGAAAAGCGTGTGCGTGGCGCGCGAACAGCGCGCAACCCGCGTACCGGCGAGGCGGTGAAGGTCAAGAAGACATCTGTCCCCACCTTCCGCGCCGGCGCCGGATTCAAGGAGATGGTGGCCAGCGGCAAGGTGCCGAGGGCCACGGCGGCGGCGAAGAAGACCGCCACCACCACGGCCAAGACCGCCGGCACCAAGGCGGCGGGCACCAAGGCAGCGGGCACCAAGGCGGCGGGCACCAAGGCCACCGCGGCCAAGGCGGCCAGCAAGAAGACCACTGCGGCCAGCAAGAAGACCACTGCGGCCAGCAAGAAGACCGCCCCGGCCAAGGCGAGCAAGACCGCCACGGCCACCAAGGCGGCCAGCAAGAAGACCGCCCCTGCCAGGGCGAGCAAGACCGCCACGGCGACCAAGGCGGCCGCCAGCAAGAAGACCGCCCCGGCGAAGAAGAGCGCCGCGGCGACCAGGTCCACCGCGGCGAAGAAGACCACCACGGCGGCGAGCAAGAGCACGGCGGCGAAGAAGGCCCCGGCCAAGAAGGCCCCGGCCAAGAAGGCGGCCAGCAAGCGCTGACCGACCCGCAGGAAAGGGCGTCCACCCGTGGGGTGGGCGCCCTTTTCGGCGTAGCCCGGACCGTTGACCGGACGGGCCGGCACGCGCAGAATCGCCGTGCCGGCCCCCCTTTGCCGGCCCGCCGACGGGAAGAGGGCGCCGGTGCGCTACCGCCAGCTCACCACCGGATGGCTCGCGCTGGGCGTCATCCTGCTCATCGACGTGCTGCGGGTGTGGCTGCCCGGCATCATCACCATCTTCGGCCAGGCCGCGTCCACCCCGGCCGAGCTGATGGGCGCGTTCGCCCTCGGCTGGTTCGTGCTCGCGCTGGCCGCACCGGCGCTGGTCCGCCGGGTGGGCGCCCGCCCGGTCACCGTCGCCGCTGCCGTTGTGCTGGCCGCCGCCCGGCTCGCGCTCACCGCCGCTCCGGGCGGGCGTACGCAGCTCTGGCTGGCCACCGCCGGGCTGTTGGCCGGGCTGGTCTGGCTGGTCGGCGTCGCCGCCGCCACCGACCGACCGGTGCCCGGGCTGGCGCTGGGGTTGGCGGCCAACGCGGCCGCGCACGCGGTGCTGGACACGTATGACCTGGTCTGGCGGGGTGACTGGGTGGCCTGGCTGCTCAGCGCCGTCGCGGTGGCGGTGTTCCTGCTCGGCACGGCGCTGCCGTCCGTGCCCGCCGGCCCCGGTGGCGCCAGGGCCTGGCTGCTGGCCGGGCCGGCACTGCTGCTGGCCGGGATGGTGGCGCTCAGTCCGGCGCTGGCCCGGACCGGAACCTCGTACCTGGTCGCGGGGGACGGCGTGGCCCGCTCGCCGCTGTTCGGGCTGGCCCCGCTGCCGGTGGCGGTCGCCGGATTCCTGCTGGCCGCACTGGTCGGTGCGCCCCGGCGGTGGGGTCGGGCACTCGGACCGGCGGCACTGCTGGCCGGTGCGCTGCTCTTCGCGCTGGACCGGGGCGATCTGCTCGTCGCGGCCGTCCTGCTCACCGCCGTCGGTCTCGGCGCCTGCCTGGCCCACACCGACGACGCCGGCCGCGTCGAGGGCGCGGAGGACAGCGTGCGGTGGGCGGGCCGTCGGGGATACGCGGTCGCCGTCGGCATGCTCGTCTTCGTGCTGGGGGCGGTCGGGTACTACTCCGCCTACGACCTCGGCTACCCCAACGGCGCGGTGCCGGTGGTGGTCGCCGCGCTGGTCGCCGTCGTGGCCCTCGCCGCCCGTCCCGTCGGCCGCCCGGCCCCGGCACCGTTGCCGCCGTTGCGGACCACGGCCGCGGTCACCGCGCTGGCTCTGCTGGCGCCGCTGCTCGCCGACGAGGTGCCGGTGGCCGACAACCGGGACGGCCCGCCGGAGCGGCTGACCGTGGTGGCGTACAACGTCCGGATGGGTTTCGGGCTCGACGGGCGGTTCGACCTGGCCGGGCTGACCGCCGCCGTCGACCGGCAGCGGCCCGACGTGGTGCTGCTCAGCGAGGTGGACCGGGGCTGGCTGCTTAACGGCGGCCACGACACCCTGGACCTGCTGGCCGACCAGCTCGGCATGCCGTACTTCTTCGGGCCGGCCGCCGACCCCGTCTGGGGCGACGCGGTGCTCAGCCGTTGGCCGGTGACCGATCCGCGGACCCTGCCGCTGCCCGCCGTCGGGGCGCCCACCGGTGCGCAGGCCCTCGCCGTCACCCTGGACCTCGGTGCCGGCGTTCGCACCGCGGTCGTCAGCACCCACCTGCAACCGCCGCCCCACCGGGGTCCGGTGGTCCAGGCCCGCGCGGTCGCCGACTTCGCCACCCGGTACGCGGCCGGCCGGCCGCTGGTGGTGGCCGGCGACCTGAACACCGAACCGGGTGACGAGGCGTTCGGGCAGTTCACCGCGGCCGGTCTAGTCGACGCGTTGGCGGCCGCCCGGCCGCTGGCGACCAGTCCGGCCGACGATCCGCGCCAGCAGATCGACCACGTCTTCGTCTCACCCGGCCTGGCACCCACCGGCCCGGTCGCGCCGCGTGGCACGTCCAGCGACCACCTGCCGGTCGCCGTCACCCTCACGGCCCGCTGACCCGCCGGCTCAGGGCGGCCGCGGCCTACAGGCGGTCCGCAGCGAGCATCCGGTCGGCGGTGAAGGCGAGCAGCCAGCCGCCGCCCTTCGGCGTGGTGAAGTCCTCGTCGGCGCGGCCGGACAGCTGCTCCAGGGCGCCCGGCAGCACCTTGCCCTGCCCGCACACCGCCACCCGCCCGCCGCCGGCCAGCTCCAGCAGCCGGGCGGCGGTGGCGAGGACCTGCTCGTCGAGCTGCTGGCCCGGCTGCGGCTCGTCCAGGTCGCCGCAGATCTCGATCGGCAGGTCGAGCAGCGCGGCGGCCGGGTCCAGGGTCTGCACACAGCGGCGCGGCGACGCCGACACCAGACGGGCCGGCCGGACCAGGGCGACCAGCCCGGCCAGCGCCTGCGCCTGAGCCCATCCCTCGGCGTCCAGCGGCCGTCCGGTGTCGGGGCCGGTCCAGGTGGCCCGCTTGCCGGCGTGCCCGTGCCGGATCAGCGCGATCGTCCCGGTCACCGGTGGCAGCGCGGCGAACGCGCCCAGCACCTCAGCGTCGTGCGGGTAGCTGACCAACCGGATCGCGTCGTCCACGGCGAGCCAGCGCACGTCGTCCACCTCGGTGCCGGGCTGGAAGCCGCCGGAGCCCATCGCGAGCATCGACCAGTAGTCGACCAGCTTCGGCTGGCCCTCGCTGCGGTAGCGCACCGACGGCAGCCGCACCTGCGGCACGCCCCGCACGTCGGACTCCTCGGCCAACTCGCGTACCGCCGCGACCAGCGGGTGCTCGCCCGGCTCCAGCTTGCCCTTCGGCAGCGTCCAGTCCCCGTAGCGCGGGCGGTGCACGACGCAGACCTGCACACCGTCGGCGGACGGTCGCCAGGCCACCCCACCGGCCGCCCGGATGCCGGTCACGGCAGCCATCGGGTCCGCCGTCGCCGGGTTGCCCGGTGCCAGGCGGCGGGGAAGCGGGCACGCATCCGGCGTACCGTCTCGCGTTCCCGTTCGGCCAGCCGACCGGCGGTGACCGCCAGCTCGTGGTCGTCCGGCCGGTCGGCGGCGAGGGCCAGCCAGGTGTCCGCGGCGACGGCGGCGTCCTGGTGCTCGCCCAGCACATCCTGGACCCCGGCAAGGGCGCGAGACAGCCGGCGCGCATCCTTGCCGAGCGCCGGGGCGACCGCGTTGACCGCGTACCGGGCCTGTTTGCCCTCCTTGCGCACGGCGTGCCAGCGGTCGTCCGGCGCCAGCGGGTCGAGGCCGTCGACGCCGTCCGGCCCGGTCAGTTGTCGCCAGGCGCGTGCCACCAGCCCGGGCAGCGCCCGCGCGGCCGGGGCGGCCGCCCGGCGGGTGAGCCGGGGGGCGCGGGCGGCCAGCACCAGGGCGTCCACCAGGGCCAGGTAGCGCGCCGAGCGCAGCGCCTCGTGGACCGCGGCCAGGGCCTGCCGCTGCCGTTCGGCGAGCGCCTCGTCGAGCCGGTCCACCGCGCGCGGGTCGAGTGGGCTGAGCGGATCGGTGGTCGCGGTGCGCCGCAGCCGGTCGCGCAGCACCTCGGCGTCGCGGGCCGCGCCGAGCACGCCGGCCAGCCAGCGCAGCTCAGCCCGCAGCGGGCGGGACCAGCTCCTGCGGACCAGCGGCGCGAAGGTGCGCAGGTCGGTGCGGAGCCGCCGGCAGGCGACCCGCATCTGGTGGACGGCGCTGTCACCGCCGCCGCCCGGGGCGTGCAGCCGCACCAGCGGGTCGTGCGCGAGCAGGCGGCGTACCTCCTTTCGGACCGCCTCGGTCACCACGTCCCCGGCGCTCGGGTCGGCCGGCAGCCCGGACGGCGCGACCAGGTCCGGCTCGGCCTGTGCCGCCGCGCCCAGCGCCCGCACGTGCTTCGGAATGAACGCCCCGTGCCGCGCGCCGGCCTCCCGCAGAACCACGCCGATCCGGTCCAGCAGTTCGCGGTCGCCGGCCTTGAGCTCCGCCTCCAGCTCGCGGAAGGTGTCGGTGGTGGCGCCGGCGTCGTCGAGCACGGTCACCCGGTCGTCCACCACCTCGGCGAGCACCGTGCCGGCGCCGTCGCGCACCTCGTGGGCGTGCCGGACCGTACGCACCACCGTCACCGGCGCCAGCGGCGCGCCCCGGTGCAGGGCGGTGACCAGCTCCACCAGCTCCGGCGGCGGTTGTCCGACCGGCCCGGGACGGGAGATCTCGTGCCGGACACCGGGCGTCGACGTGGGCAGCTTCACCGTCCAGGGCAGATCGTCGCCCCGGCGGTGGCGCAGCGAGGCGCCGGCCCGGGCAAGCCGCAGGTCGACGGTGTCGAGGTAGCGGGCGACCAGCGTCACCGGCGGCAGCGCGCGGACCTCGCCACCGGCCGGGGAGGTGGCGGACAGGTCCGGCAGCACGTAGGCGTCGTCCACCTCGTGCTTCTGCTCCTCCTCCACCATCAGGTCAGCCTATGCCGCGACCCGGTCAGCCGGCGGTGCCACCGACCCGGTGCAGCAGCAGTTCCTGGAGATGCTCCCGGGTCTCCTCGTCCCCGCCGGCACGCCGGCTCCAACAGCCGTCACCGGCCAGCTCGAACGCGTCCACGTCGGGGCTCATCGCCATGGTCAGCACCCGGTCCAGCTCGGCTCGGGCCACCGGGTCGCTCACCTGCACCAGCGCCTCCACCCGCCGGTCCAGGTTGCGGTGCATCAGATCCGCCGAGCCCATCCAGAACTCGGCGTTGCCGTTGTTGCCGAACCGGAAGATGCGGGAGTGCTCCAGGAACCGGCCGAGGATCGAGCGGACGCGGATGTTCTCCGACAGCCCCGGCACCCCCGGACGCAGCGTGCACATTCCCCGGATGAGCAGGTCGACGTGCACGCCGGCCTGGGAGGCCCGGTACAGCGCGTCGGTCACGCCCTCGTCGACCAGCGAGTTGACCTTGAACTGGACGAGACCGGGCATGCCCAGCCGGACGTGCGAGATCTCCCGCTCGATCCGCTCGATCAGGCCGCTGCGGATGCCCTGCGGGGCGACCAGCAGCCGCCGGTACGCGGTCTGCCGGCTGTAGCCGGTGAGCACGTTGAACAGGTCGGTGAGGTCGGCGCCGACCTCCGGGTCGGCGGTGAGCATGCCGAAGTCCTCGTACAGCCGCGCGGTCTTCGGGTGGTAGTTGCCGGTGCCGATGTGGCAGTAGCGGCGGATCTGGTTGCCCTCCTGCCGGACCACCAGCGCGGTCTTGCAGTGCGTCTTCAGGCCGACCAGGCCGTACACGACGTGACACCCGGCGCGTTCCAGGGTGCGCGCCCAGCCGATGTTGGCCACCTCGTCGAAGCGGGCCTTCACCTCCACCAGCACCACCACCTGCTTGCCGGCGGCGGCCGCGTCGACCAGGGCGTCGACGATCGGCGAGTCGCCGCTGGTGCGGTACAGGGTCTGCTTGATGGCCAGCACGTTCGGGTCGGCGGCGGCCTGCTCGATGAAGCGCTGCACGCTGGTGGCGAACGAGTGGTACGGGTGGTGCACCAGGATGTCCCCGTCGCGCAGGGTGGCGAAGACGCTGCGCGGCACCTCACCCTCGGCGAGCCGGGGATGGGTGGCCGGCACGAACGGCGGGTCCTTGAGGTCCGGCCGGTCCGCCTCGCCGTAGACCTGCCAGAGCGCGGAGAGGTCCAGCAGCCCGGGGACCCGCAGCACGTCCTGGTCGTCCATGTCCAGTTCCCGCACGAGCAGGTCCAGCATGTGATCGGAGATCGACGCGGCCACCTCCAGCCGGACCGGCGGGCCGAACCGACGCCGCGCCAGCTCCCGTTCCAGGGCCTGGAGCAGGTCCTCGTCGCGGTCCTCGTCGACCTCCACCTCGGCGTTGCGGGTGACCCGGAAGAGGTGACACTCGACCACCTGCATGCCGCTGAACAGCTGCCCCAGGTGCACCGAGATCAGGTCCTCCACCGGCACCATCCGCACGCCCGGCTGGTCCCGGTCCACGCGTACGAAGCGGGGGACGTTGTTGGGCACCTTCACCCGGGCGAACAGCTCCGAACCGCCGTCCGGGTCGCGGACCGCCACCGCCAGGTTCAGCGACCGCCCGGAGATGTACGGGAACGGGTGCGCCGGGTCCACCGCGAGCGGGGTCAGCACCGGGAAGATGTGCTCCCGGAAGTAGGTGCGCAGCCGCTCCCGCTCGGCGTCGCCCAGGTCGCCCCAACGCAGGATGCGGATGCTTTCGTCGGCCAGCTTGGGCAGCACGTCGTCGACGAAGCACGCGGCGTGCCGGGCGACCAGCTCGGCGGTCCGCTCGGCGATCAGCTCCAGCTGGGTCCGCAGGGGCAGCCGGTCGCCGCCGCGTACCGGAAGGCCGGCGGAGAGCCGTCGCTTCAGCCCCGCGATCCGCACCATGTAGAACTCGTCGAGGTTGCTGGCGAAGATGGCGAGGAACTTGGCCCGCTCCAGCAGCGGGGTGCGCTGGTCCTCGGCGAGCGTGAGCACCCGGGCGTTGAAGTCGAGCCACGACAGCTCCCGGTTGAGGAACCGGTCCTCCGGCAGTGGCGCGGGAACCGGCGGTTCGTCCGGCTCGCCGCCGGCCGGCCGTCCCTCGGGCCTGGTCGGCCGCAGCCCACCGGCCGCCGGGCCGTCCGTCTCGGTGGACGAGACGGCGGAGTCGAGGACCTCGTCCAGCCCGGAGGAGGCCGCGGCCGGGTCGGTGTCGTGCGCGTCGGCGCGGGCGGCGCCGGCCCGCTCGGCGCGGACCTGCCGGAATCGGCCGTCGCCGCCGCGTGTGCGGGCGCCGTTGCGGGGGACGGCTGGGTCGGTGGCGGGCGTGCCGGCCGGGTGCTCGCGAGGGGTGCTCACCCGCTCATAATCACCCGATCCGGGTTAACGCAAAATGAACTTGGCCTCGCCGGTTCAGCTCATCGTCGGCAATGTCACCCGGACGACCTCGCCGTCTGAATCCGTGTCGACGCGAACCCGCTGGCCGAGCCGGAGCAGCCGCAGCCCGGAGGCGTCGAAGGCCCGGGCGGGAAAGCGCAGCTCGGTGCCGTCGTCGAGCAGCAGAACTCCGCTGCGCGTCGCCGCGTCGTAGCTGGCCACCGTGCCTTGCATGCTTGGCACCGTACACCGGCGGGTCAGCCCGCGGAGCGGGCCGGGCAGCCGGCGGCGAGCAGCGCGGCGGTACGCGGTCCCAGCCCGAGCCGGGCGGCGGCGGCCAGGTCGGCGGCGGTGTCCACGTCCCGGCGCAGGCTGGGCCAGTCGCCGTTCAGGGGCAGCGCCCCGCTGGCCGTGTGCGCCGCCGCCGAGCCCATTCCGAACCGCGGGTCCAGGGCGATGCCCGGCGGCGCCGTGAGCAGCACCGTGCCCTCGCCCGGTGCGTCCGGCACGAACCGGCGTACCCGCGCTCGGCCGGCCCGCGCCGCGAGCAGCGCGCCGGCCAGCTCGGCCGGGCGCAGCGCCGGCAGGTCGGCGGTGAGCCCCGCCACCCACCCGGCGGGCACGCCCGCCGCGCCGTGCCGGAACGCGGCGTTCAGACCGGCGTCCGGCTCGTCGGGTCGCACCCGCGCGCCGGCGGTCCGCGCCGCCACCGCCACCCGGGCGTCGTCGGTCACCACCAGAACCTCGGCGACCGCCGGGCAGGCCAGCACCGCGCGGAGCGTGTCGGCCGCCAGCGCCAGCGCCAGCTCCTCGTGCGGTACGCCGGAAAGGGCGCCCCGCAGCCGGCTCTTGGCTGCGGTCAGACGCTTCACCGGCACGACCACGGCCCACCCCGGTTGACTCACGTCGGCAATCCTGCCAGCCGGACGGCGGGACCCTCGCTGGCCGTACCGGGGGCGAGCAGGCATGATTTCCGCTGCGGGCGTCGTGAACGGGGTTCGCGGCGGGGTCGGGCGGGACGAGGAGGCACAGTGGCACGGCGGAGGCTGGGGTTCTGGCAATGGTTCGCCGTGGCGCTGGTGAAGCCGGTGATGACCGTCTGGACCCGGCGCACGTGGCGCGGCATGGAGCACCTCGGCCGGGACGGCGGCGTCATCATCGTCGCGAACCACATCTCGCACGCCGACCCGCTGGTCTCCGCGCACTTCATCTTCGACTCCGGGCGGTGGCCGCAGTACCTGGGCAAGGCCAGCGTGTTCCGGGTGCCGGTGGTCGGCTGGATCCTGCGCCGGTGCCGGCAGATTCCGGTCGAGCGGGGCACCGTGGACGCGGTCCGCTCGCTGGACGCGCTGGTCGCCGCGCTCGACGAGGGCGGCGCGGTGGTGATCTACCCGGAGGGCACCACCACCCGGCAGCCGGAGCTGTGGCCGATGAAGGCCAAGACCGGCGCGGCCCGGTTGGCGCTGGCCACCGGTGCGCCCGTGGTGCCACTGGTGATGTGGGGGCCGGAGCGGATCTTCGACCCGCGGACCACCCGGCTCAGCCTGCGTCCGCGGATCCCGGTGACCGTGGTCGCCGGCGAACCGGTCGACCTGAGCCGGTGGGCGGACGCCCCGCCGACGCGAGCCACTCTCGAGGGGATGTCGGACGCCATCATGCTGCGGCTGCGGGACATGCTCGCCGAGATCCGTGGCGGCACCCCGCCGCCGCTCTGGGAACGGCCGGCCCGACCGTCCGCCGAGCGCCAGCAGGGTGGTGTCGCGTGAACGGGCACAGCACGGGCCACGTCGCGGTGCTCGGCGCCGGCTCCTGGGGCACCGCGTTCGCCAAGATCCTCGCCGACGCGGGGCGGGACGTGACGGTGTGGGCGCGGCGCGCGCCGGTGGCCCAGAGCATCCGCACCGAGCGCCGGAACCCGGAGTACCTGCCGGACCTGCTGCTGCCGGCCCGGGTCACCGCCACCCACGACGCGGTCGAGGCGATCACCGGCGCCGAGCTGGTGGTGCTGGCCGTGCCGTCGCAGACCCTGCGCGGCAACCTCGCCGAGTGGGCCGGGCACCTGCACCCGGACGCCACCCTCGTGTCGCTGATGAAGGGCATCGAGCTGGGCACCACCAGCCGGATGAGCGAGGTCATCGTGGAGACCGCCGGTGTGGCTGCGGACCGCGTGGTCGTGGTCTCCGGTCCGAACCTGGCCCCGGAGATCGCCGCCGAGCAGCCGGCCGCCACCGTGGTCGCCGGAACGAACAGCCACCGCACCACGCTCGTGCAGGCGTCGATCCGGACTCCCTACCTGCGCCCGTACACCAATGACGACGTGATCGGCTGCGAGCTGGGCGGGGCGGTCAAGAACGTGATCGCCCTGTCGTACGGCATCGCCACCGCGATGGGCTTCGGTGACAACACTCGGGCCATGTTGATGACCCGCGGGCTGGCCGAGACGGCCCGCCTGGGTGTGGCGCTCGGCGCGGACCCGATCACCTTCGCCGGCCTGGCGGGCATGGGCGACCTGGTCGCCTCCTGCTCGTCCCCGCTGGCCCGGAACCGCACCTTCGGGGAGCATCTGGGCCGGGGCGAGACGCTGGAGCAGGCCCAGGCCGCCACCCGGCAGACCGCCGAGGGCGTGAAGAGCTGCCTGGCGATCCGCGACCTGGCGCGGGCGCACGGTGTCGAGATGCCGATCACCGAGCAGGTCGAGCGGATCTGCCACGAGGGGATGGATCCCCGCCTCGCCGTGGACACCCTGATGAGCCGGACAGCCAAACCCGAGTCGTACGAGTGAGGACCCGATGAGCGATCTGGGAGACGGCACCCGCTGTGTGCACGCCGGGCTGCCCGAGCCGGCACCAGGTGACCCCTTCCTGCCCGGGCCGGTCTTCGCCGCGCCGTACCACCTCGACCCGTGGCAGGGCCCGGCCGGCTCACCGAACGGCTACGGCCGCCCCGACAACCCCACCCGGCGGCTGCTGGAGTCGGCCGTGGGTGAGTTGGAAGGCGGCGACTGCCGGGTCTTCGCCACCGGTCAGGCGGCCATCACCGGGGTGCTGTTGACCCTGCTGCGCCCGGGGGACACCGTGGTGCTGCCCACCGACGGATACTTCCCGGTCCGGGCGTTCGCCACCGATGTGCTGGAGGCGATCGGCGTCCGGGTGCTGTTCGTCCCGACCGTCGGGCCGTACCCGTCGCTGGAGGGCGTCCGGCTGGTGCTGGTGGAGACCCCGGCCAACCCGGGCCTGGACGTGGTCGACGTGGCCGCCCTGGCCGAACGGGCGCACGCCGCCGGCGCACTGCTCGCGGTGGACAACACCACGGCGACCCCGCTCGGCCAGCGTCCGCTGGACTTCGGGGCCGACCTGGTGGTCGCCTCGGGTACGAAGGCGCTCACCGGCCACTCCGACCTGCTGCTGGGCTACGTGGCCAGCCGGTCCGCCGAACTGATCGAGGCGGTGACGCGCTGGCGTACCACCACAGGTTCGGTGCCGGGCGCGTTCGATGCCTGGTTGGCCCACCGCTCGCTGGGCACGCTCGACCTGCGGCTGGCCCGGCAGAGCGCGAACGCCGCCGCGGTCGCCGATCTGCTCGCCGGCCGGCCGGACGTGACCGGCCTGCGGTGGCCGGGGCGTACCGACGACCCGGCGTACCCGGTGGCCTCGGCGCAGATGCGCCGGATGCCGGGGGTGCTCTCGTTCGACCTGGGCGACGCCGACCGGGTGAGCCGCTTCGTCGAGGCTGCCCGACTGGTGGTGGCGGCCACCAGCTTCGGTGGCCTGCACACCACCGCGGACCGGCGGGCGCAGTGGGGCGACGACACCGCCCCCGGCTTCGTTCGACTCTCCTGCGGGGTGGAGGACACGGTCGATCTGGTGGCCGACATCGCCGCCGCGCTGGACACCGCCGGACGGGCCTGAGATATCGTGTCGGCGGCCCGCACCGGCGGGCCGCGACCGGAGGAGGTGAGTCCGATCCGTCAGTCGACAGGACCGGCGCTTCCTCCCGTGTCCCCGCCGCGGTAGCGGCCACGGGAGCGCCGGTGAGCGTTTCCCGGAGGTATCCCATGGCAGCACCGTTTTCCACCGACCGGCCGGCCCTCGTGCACCGGCTGCGCACCGCCGGCTGCGTCTACGCCGAGGACGAGGCCGACCTGCTGCTGGCTGCGGCCGACACCCCGGCGGCGTTGGCCGACCTGACCGAGCGTCGGGTGGCCGGCGAACCGCTGGAGCATCTGCTCGGCTGGGCGGAGTTCTGCGGTCTGCGGATCGCCGTCGCCGCGGGCGTCTTCGTGCCTCGGGGGCGCACCGCGCTGCTCGTCGAGGCGGCCGCCGCGGTGACCGGTCCGGCGCCGGCCGTGGTCGACCTCTGCTGCGGCTCCGGGGCCACCACGGTCGCGTTGGCGCACCGGCTCGCGCCGCGCTGGCTGGCCGCCGCCGACATCGACCCGGCGGCCGTGGCGTGCGCCCGCCGCAACCTCGCCGGACTGGCCGCCGAGGTGTTCGAGGGTGACCTGTTCGCGCCGTTGCCCCCGCACTGGAGGGGCCGTTTGGACCTGGTGGTGGCCAACGCCCCGTACGTGCCGACCGCCGCGGTGGCGCTGATGCCCGCCGAGGCGCGGCTGCACGAGGCCCCGGTGGCCCTCGACGGCGGGCCGGACGGGCTCGCCTTGCTGCGCCGGGTGGCCGCCGGCGCGGTCCGGTGGCTGGCGCCCGGTGGACACCTCGCGGTGGAGGTCAGCGCCGGGCAGGCGGACACGCTCTGCGCGGCGTTCGACGCCCTCGGTCTCGAGCCGAGCGTGCGGCACGACGAGGACCTGGATGCCACCGCCGTGACCGCCCGCCGCCCGGCCTGAACCCGCCCGCCGCCCGGCCTGAACCCGCCCGCCGCCCCGCCTGAACCCGCCCGCCGTAGCCCGCTGACCACGGCCCGCTGACCGCCTCCGCGGCCCGGGCACGTGGCGTCGCTCAGCCCATCGCAGCGGCCGGCCCTCGTCGGAGGGCGCGGGCTGGCCGTACCCCTTGTTCGTCCTTTGCTCTGCTTCAACGGGCGCAACAGAAAGACACCCACAGTGTCGCGCCGGTTGAAGCAGAGCAAAGGATGCGCGGAAGCACCTCGGGGGCACCGGGACAGCAGCGCGGGCAGCAGAGCAGTCCGGCAGCGGAGCCGCCAACGAACGGCACCGAGGCGAAGTCCCGCGACATGCGACCTCGCCGCGATCAGCGATGCCAGCGGGTGTCCCCACCCGGCCGGGGAGGCCGGGCGTGGCGGGGGAGCGGTGTTGGCACTAGCCTCGGCTCACACTCATGACGGCGGAGGGCGGTTTCGGTGGGCAGCGCAGGGGTGCCGGTGGTCGTCGGGCTGGACAACGGCGGGACCAGCAACAACGCCACCGTGCTGACGGTGGACGGCCGGTTCCTGGTGGACGGTCTGCTGGAGATCCCCAGCGAGGTGCGGGCCGGCCCGGACGCCGCGATCGAGGCGCTGGCCCGGGCGCTGGACGGCGCTCTGGCGCAGACCGGCGTGCCCCGCGAGCTGGTCCGGGCGGTGGGGCTGGACACTCCGGGCCCGGCCAGTGCCACCGGCGTCATCTCGTCGCGTGGCTCGACCAACTTCTCCCAGCCGGCCTGGCGTGGCTTTGACGTGCGGGGCGCGCTGGAGCGGCGGCTGGGCCTGCCGGTGGTCTACCACAACGACGGCAACGCGGCCGCGCTCTACGCCCACCACGTGTACTTCGGCGCCGAGGCGATGAACCGGTCGTCGGTCTCCGCGATCGTCGGCACCGGCCTGGGCGGCGGCGTTGTCGAGGGCGGGCGCGTGATCGCCGGCGCGGCCGGGATGGCCGGCGAGCTGGGTCACGTGCACATCCCGCTGACCGGGCTGCTCGGCCCGGAGCAGCCGGAGCCCACCTGCGCCTGCGGCTTCACCGGGGACGTCGAGAGCGTCGCCTCGCTGACCGGCATCGAACGCAACCTGCTGCCGTACTGGCTGACCCGGTACCCCGACCACCCGCTCGCCGCCGAGCCGGTCGCCCGCGCGGCGAAGCTGGTCCGCGGCTACGGCGAGCAGGGGGACCCGCTGGCCCGGGACCTCCTCACCCAGCAGGCGATGGCGCTGGGTCGGCTGTTCACCGTGGCGGCCAACTTCACCGACCCGCACGCGTACTTCGTCGGCGGTGGGGTGGTGGAGGCGGCGCCGGAGTTCCGCGACTGGTTCCTGGCGACCGTCCGCGAGCACACCGTGCTCCGCGAGGAGCAGGCCGCCGTGGCCACCTTCGCCCTGGTGCCGGAGCGGGACATGGCCGGCGCCCGGGGCGTGGCCATCGCCGCCCTGGAGGCACTGCGCGCCGTACCGGAGTCCAGCCCGCTGGTCGCGTGAGCCGCCGGTCAGCGCCGGGGCGGGGCCTGGGCGAAGGCGGTCCAGGCGGCCGGCGGGAAGAGCAGGGCCGGGCCGGTCGGGTCCTTGGAGTCGCGGACGGCCACCAGCCGCGGGATCGCGGCCACCTCCACGCAGGCGCCCTGGTCGCCGCTGCGGCTGCTCTTGCGCCACGCCGCCGCGGCCAGCGCCGCTGTGATCGTCGGTGTCATGTCCTACCGTCCCTTCAGGAGTGTCAGTAGCTGCTTGCGGCTGTCCGCCGGGCTGAGCGCCACGCTCCGCAGGTGCTCCATGATCTTGGTGCAGGTACGCGTTTCGCCGGCACGGTCGAGGATCATCTGGCCGGCGACGGTCTCCACCGAGGCGATGATCGGGTCCTCCGGGTCGGCGAACTCCAGGATGTGCAGCGAGCCCCGGGTGCCCCGGTGGTAGCCGGCCGAGAGCGGGATCACCTGGACGGAGATGTTCGGCAGCTCGGCCATCTTCACCAGATGGCGCAACTGCCCGTCCATCACGGACTGGTCGCCGACCGGGCGGAGTTGCGCGCCCTCGTCGATGATCGCGTCGAGGATGGGCGGGTCGTCGCCGGTGAGCCGCTGTTGCCGATCGAGGCGGACCTTGACCCGCTGCTCCACCAGGTCGTCGCCGAGGGTGTGCGGGCCGCCGCGCATCACCCCACGGATGTAGTCGGCGGTCTGCAGCAGGCCGGGCACCACCGAGGGCTCGAAGTTGGCGATGGCGGTGGCCTCGGCCTCCAGAGCGATGAAGTCGATGGTGCGCGGGTCCAGCAGGTAGGAGTACGACACCCACCAGCCCGGCTTGCGGGCGTCCTTGGCGAGCTGCACCGCGGCGGCCACCTCGTCGGCGCCCACCCCGTACGAGGTGAGCAGGGCGCGCACGGTGGCCGGGCTGATCAGTGTCTGCGCGTTCTCGTACCGCGAGAGGGTGCTGCGGGTGCTGTTGATCTCATCCGCGGCGGTCTCGAGCGTCAGCCCGGCGGCTTCCCGGTGGTGGCTCTACATGTGTCAATCTGTCATCGCGTCCTCACTGCCGGTTGTCGTGGCGACGGTGGCGGTGAGCGACCGGAGGGGATGGGGCGCGCGGCGATCGGGTTTCTCCCCCGTACCCGATCGTCGCGTGCCACCGCCATCCCGGCCCGCCGGAAGGAGACGACGTGCGTACCGGTCCGGAGCCCCCCGCCGTACACCGGACGGCCGACAATGACCCGCTTCCTGGTGGTGCTCACCGACGTGCGTGCCGTCGAGGGCATCGAGCGCAACGAGCGGACGGCACCCGAGCGGCGCCGGCAGGTGGTCGGTGCCAGCAGTCGGGAGGCCGCCGACCGGATCGCCGGCGCGTTCATGGCCCTGGGCATGGTGCGGGCCGGCCGCCAGCGCGTGAAGGTGATCGCCGTCGGTCGCCGGCACGCCCGGGACTGACGCGCCAGCACCGGCCGGCGTCGCGCCGCCGGTCAACATCCCATCACGCACCGTATATCCTCTGTTGACCGATTGCCGTGTCGAGCCGCGGCTCGCCGGGTATCGCCTCGCCCTACCGCCACGCACAGTAAGGTCAACCGGGTGAGCGCCATCGGCGAGCACGACCAGCCGCAGTCGCGTACGAAGAGGTGACCGGAGTGACCACCCCAGGCAAGACCCGCGTGGCGATCGTCTTCGGCGGCCGCAGCCCGGAGCACGGCATCTCCTGCGTCAGCGCCGGCAGCGTGTTCGGCGCGCTCGACCCCGACGAGTACGAGGTGGTGCCCGTGGGCATCACCCGGGCCGGCCAGTGGGTGCTGACCAACGGCGACCCCGCGCAGCTCGCGATCAACTCCCGCCAACTGCCCGAGATCACCGCCGAGTCCGGAGCGGACATCGTGCTGCGTGCCGACCCGACCGGCAACGGGCTGATGGTGCTCGACCCGACCGAGGGCCCTCGCGCGCTGGCCGACGTGGACGTGGTCTTCCCGGTGCTGCACGGCACGTACGGCGAGGACGGCACCATCCAGGGAATGCTGGAGATGGCCGGCATCCCCTACGTCGGGGCGAACGTGTTCGCCTCCGCCGCCGCGATGGACAAGGAGTTCACCAAGAAGCTCTGCGCGGTCGAGGGCATCCCGGTCGGCCCGTACGCGGTGCTGCGCAACGGGATGACGCTCAGCGACCAGGACCGGGAGCGGCTCGGCCTGCCGGTCTTCGTCAAGCCCTCCCGGGCCGGCTCGTCGTTCGGCATCACCCGGGTTACCGACTGGGCGCAGCTGGACGAGGCGGTCGCCACCGCCCGGCAGTTCGACCCGAAGGTCATCATCGAGGCCGCGATCGTCGGCCGCGAGATCGAGTGCGGCGTGCTGGAGGGGGAGGCCGGCGGTTCGCCGGAGGCGTCCGTGCTGGCCGAGGTGCGCGTCGTCGCCGACCACGACTTCTACGACTTCGAGGCGAAGTACCTCGACGACTCCTGCGAGTACGACATTCCGGCCGGGCTCCCGGAGAGGGTGACCCGCCAGGTGCAGGAGTACGCCGTCCGCGCGTTCACCGCGCTGGACTGCGCCGGCCTGGCCCGGGCCGACTTCTTCGTCACCCCCGAGCTGGACGTCTACCTCAACGAGATCAACACCATGCCCGGGTTCACGCCGACGTCGATGTTCCCGCGCATGTGGGCGGCGTCCGGCCTGGAGTATCCGAAGCTGGTCAACCGCCTGATCCGCACCGCCCAGCGGCGCGGCGTCGGCCTGCACTGAGCCGTGGCCGCCGGCCGGCCCGCGACGCCCCGCTCAGGCGGAACGTCGTCGGGTCAGGCCCGGCAGCCGGCGGGAACGTCGCCGCCGGAGGGCACCGAGGCGACGATCGCGCTGGAGACCGGCGCCACCCACTGCAACGGCTGCTCGAAGGAGCGTGGGACGCGCACCGTCACCGGCGTCTCCCGGTCGACCGCGGTGAGCACGGTTGCGTCGTCCTGCTCGACGGAGTGCCAGCAGACCCGGTTGACCGTCCAGACCTCGTCGGTGGGCGGGATGGCCGGCTCGGTGCCGCCGCAGGCCACGGTGATCGCGGGATCGCCGTACGCGGCGTTCTGCTCCGGACCTGCGGTGACCGGGCGCTGCGCCCGGTCGCGGATGGTCGGCGGCAGTTGGGAGAGCAGGGCACGGCACACCGTGGCCGGGCGGGCGGCCAGCGCCGGGGCGGCCATCTCCACCGGAGCGGTGGACTGCACCCGGGCGGCGGTGGGGCTCGGCGCGGCGGCCGGCTCGGCCGGGGAGAGCCTGGTGAAGGCCAGCACGGCTACCAGCAGCGTGACCGGCAACGCGATCAACGTGGCCAGCAGGGCCGCGCCTCGGATGGTCCGGTCCCGGCCAGCCGGCGCGTCGCCGGCCGGCTCGGCCGGCTCGCGGATACCGTCAGCCGGCTCGGGCGTACCGTCGCGCGTCCCGTCGAGCCGGTCGTCGTTCTCAGCGGCGGAGGAGGTAGCCATCTCGTCCACTTACAGCCGCACCACCGAACACGTGAGGGTGCGAGTGATGCCGGGCACCATCTGCACCTTGCTGACAATGAGTTTCCCGAGCTCGTCGACGGTGTTCGCCTCGGTGAGGACGACCACGTCGTACGGCCCGGTGACGGCGTCGACGCGTACCACGCCGGCAAGGTCCGCGATGAGACCGGCCACGTCACGTGCGCGGCCGACCTCGGTCTGGATGAGGATGTACGCCTGTACCACGACTCGACCTCCGTCCGTCGCCGCCCAGGGGCGGCCCGAAGGGTGAAACTACCTTACGGACCAGGTCTGATCCCTATCGGTGGTCAAGGAGCAGCAGTGAGCGAGCACGGCGGTGCCGGGCAGAACGTACGGAACGCCGGCGGTGTCGCCAGCGTGGGCGGGATCGGCGAGTTCGGATTGATCGGGCGGATCACCGCCCGCCTGTCGGTCGGACCGACGACCCTGCTCGGCCCAGGGGACGACGCGGCGGTGGTGGCCGCCCCGGACGCCCGGGTCGCCGCCTCCACCGACGTGCTGGTCGACGGCCGGCACTTCCGGCGGGACTGGTGCTCCGCCCGGGACGTCGGACACCGGGCCGCGGCGGCCAACCTGGCTGACATCGCCGCGATGGGCGCCACACCGACCGCCCTGCTGGTCGCCCTCTGCATGCCGGCGGACCTGGAGACCAGTTGGGCCGAGGAGTTGGCCGACGGGCTGGCCGCGGAGGCGGCCACGGTCGGCGCGAGCGTGGTCGGCGGGGACATGTCGTCCAGCCCGACCCTGACCGTCGCGGTCACCGCGCTGGGCGACCTCGGCGGCCGTCCGCCCGTGGTGCGCTCCGGCGCCCGCCCCGGTGACGTGCTGGCCCTGGCCGGCCGCACCGGGTACGCGGCGGCCGGCCTGACCGTGCTCACCCGCGGCTTCCGCACCCCCCGGCTGCTGGTGGAGGCGTACCGGAGGCCGCAGGTGCCGTACTCGGCCGGACCGCAGGCCGCCAGGCTCGGCGCCACCTCGATGATCGACGTGTCGGACGGGCTGCTCGCCGACCTCGGGCACGTGGCGGCGGCCAGCGGGGTGGCGATCGACGTGCGCCGGGACGCGTTCGAGGTGCCCCGGCAGATGGCCGACGCCGCGCAGGCGCTCGGCGTCGACCCGTACACCTGGATCCTGGCCGGCGGCGAGGATCACGCGTTGGCCGCGACCTTCCCCCCGGCGGTGGCGTTGCCGGCGGACTGGCGGGCGATCGGCCTGGTCACGGCCGGTGCCGGGGTCACCGTCGATGGCGGCCCCTACGAGGGGCCGAGGGGCTGGGACCACTTCCGGTGAGGTCCCGCGCCCGCCGTACCCTGGATACCGTGAGTGAGATCGAGATCCGGGTGGTGCGGTTCGACGCGCCGGTGGCGCAGCAGTTGATCCGCGACGCGCTGGCCGACCTCGGCGCCCGCTACGGCGGTACCGGCGACGACACCCCGGTGGACGCGGCCGAGTTCGTGCCGCCGGACGGCGCGTTCCTCGTCGCCTACCTGGCCGGCGAGCCGGTCGGCTGTGGCGGTTGGCGCAGCCACGGCGCGGACACCGCAGAGCTGAAGCGGATGTACACCGCCCCGGCGGCCCGTGGGCGGGGCGTTGCCCGGAGGGTGCTGGCGGCCGTCGAGCGCTCGGCCCGTGAGCAGGGCCGCAAGCGGATGGTCCTGGAGTGCGGGGACAGGCAGCCCGAGGCGATCGCCATGTACAACTCCGCCGGCTACGAGCAGATCCCGAACTTCGGCTTCTACAAGGACGCGGAGGGCTGCGTCTCCTTCGGCCGCACCCTCTGACCCGGACGGTCGCCGACCGAGCGCCCGGTGGCCGACGTTCAGCCGGTGGTGATCCGGATCTGGGCGGCGGCCCGGGCGGCCGCCGCGGTCGCCTCGGCCGGGTCGGCGCCCCAGGCCAGCACCTGGCCGCTGCGCCGCGCCGACGAGGTGACCTCGGCCACCCGGTCACCCACCGTCACGCCCACCCCGACGTCCAGCACGCCGGGCACCCGGCTGGCCGCGCGTACCCCGTCCACGGCGGTGACGGCGCCGGGCGGAGCGAGCAGGAACTCCACGGCCGCCGCGCCGCGCGGGCCGGCCGGCAGCGCCGGGCGTTCCCCCCGGAGCGTGCGCAGGTACGCGGCGACGAAACCGCACTCGTAGGCAACCGAGATCAGTACGGCGATCAGGTCGCCGGGGAGCCGGGCGGCGCACTCCACCAGCGCCGGGCCGGCGTCGGTGCGGATCCACTCGCTGTGCAGCACGCCGGTGCGGAAGCCGGCGGCGCCGGCAAGCCGGGTGGCCACGTCGAGCAGCTCCCGTCGGGCGTCCTCGGGCAGCGCGGACGGCACGGTGTGCCCGGTCTCCACCGGCCGCCCACCGGCCAGCACCCGCTTGTCGGTGACGTTGCAGAAGCGCACCTCGCCCTCGGAGATGAGCAACTCCACGCTGTGCTCGGTGCCGGTCAGCACCTGCTCGGCGAGGACCGCGGTGGGCAGGCCTTCGGCGATGGCGTCGGGCGGCGTCTCCGGATCGGCGCTGGCGGCCCAGGCGGCGGCGACCAGCGCCGAGTCGGTGACGATCTGCACGCCGAGGCTGCCCGCGCGGCGGGTGGGCTTCAGCACGCAGCGCCCGCCCTGCCGGTGGGCGAACCCGGTCGCCTCGGCGGCCGTGTCGACCACCGCGAACGCCGGGTTGGTCAGGCCGGCCGCCGCGGCGAGCAGCCGCATCCGGTGCTTGTCGGTGAAGATCTCGGCGGCCTGCACACCGGCGCCGGGCAGGCCGAGGGCGTCGGCCAGCCGGGCCGCGGCGAGTACGCCGTACTCCTGACCGGGCACCACCAGCCGCGCGGCGGTCAGCCCCGGTTCCCGGGCCAGCAGCGCCGCCGCGTCAAGGCCGGTCTGGTACTCGGCCGCCACCACCCGGGAGACGAACGGCAGCGCGGCGCAGCGCCGCTCAACGTCACGGCGGCGGATGAGGTCGGGTTCCTCGACCACGACCACGCTGCCGGCGGGCAGCAGGTCGCCGAGCCCGCGCAGCAGATCCAGCGCGAAACCCACCATGACCATCTCGTCCCGGCTCAGGTCCAGCTGCACCCGTCACCCCTTCACCCGGGCCGGACCGGACGGCCGGCGCAGCGCGACCCTAACCGGGCGGGCGGCCGGGGCGGCCGCCGCGTCGCGTAGTCGTCAGCGACCCTGGCGCGGACACGACAGAGCCGGCGGACCCGTAGGGGTCCGCCGGCTGAGCCGTACGAGAAGGTGGGTGCTACCGCGTCAGGCGCGGGTGACCTTGCCGGCCTTGATGCACGAGGTGCAGACCTGCAACTTCTTGGTGTTGCCGCCACCGGCCGGGGTACGCACCGACTGGATGTTCGGGTTCCAGCGGCGGTTGGTCCGCCGGTGCGAGTGGGACACGTTGTGGCCGAAGCCCGGTCCCTTGCCACAGACGTCGCACACGCTAGCCACGGGATACTCCTGGGATTGAAACGTTCATGAGGTCGCCGGCAGGCGCTGCCCGGGCAACCTGGTCAGGTTACCCGATGACCCGCCGACCCGGCCAACCGGCCCGGTCGGGCGATCGCCCGCGGCTCGGCCGGCAGGTGCTGGTGCGCCCGTCCGCCGGGTGGTGGGCCGGTCCGGCGGCAACAATACCCGAGGCCACCGTCCCGGCCGCCCGAGCCGGGATCGGCGCCGGAGCCGGGGCGAACGGACACGCCGGACGAGTCCGACGGCTGTCGGCGTGCGCCAGTAGGCTTCTGGCCGTGCTGGACACCCTCGACGCCGCCGCGGTCCGCCGGTGGTGTGCGACCGGGCTGACCGCGCTGAAGCGCCACCAGGGCGAGATCGACGAGCTCAACGTCTATCCGGTGCCCGACGGCGACACCGGCACCAACCTGGTGCTCACCCTCACCTCGGCCCAGCAGGCCCTTGCCATGGACCTGGACACGCTCCCCGACAGCGGTCCGACCGCGCACGGGCACGCGTTGCGGCTGATGGCCCAGGGCGCGCTGCTCGGCGCGCGCGGCAACTCCGGGGTGATCCTCTCGCAGATCCTGCGCGGCTTCGCCGACGCGGCCGCCGCCGTGCCGTCCGTACGCGGCCGGGAGCTGGCCGCCGCGCTGCGCGCCGCCACCGTGGCCGCGTACACCGCGGTCGCCCGGCCGGTGGAGGGCACTCTGCTCACCGTGGTCGGCGCGGCCGCCGCCGCGGCCGAGCGGGCGGACAGCGACGACCTGCCGGTGGTGGCCCGGGCCGCCGCGCGGGCGGCGGCCGAGGCGCTGGCCCGCACGCCGGAGCAACTGCCGGCGCTGGCCCGCGCCGGTGTGGTCGACGCGGGCGGCCGGGGCCTCTGCGTGCTGCTCGACACCCTGGTCGAGGTGCTCACCGGGGAGATCGCCGTGCGCGCCGCGCCGGCGCCGCGCGCCGCCCGGCCCGCCGCCACGGTCGCCCGGGAGACCGGCTCCGAGGAGTACGCCTACGAGGTGCAGTTCCTGCTCGACGCCCCGGCCGAGGCGGTCGCCGGGATGCGCCGGGCGCTGGCGGCGCTGGGGGATTCGCTTGTCGTCGTCGGCGACGGGCGCGAGCCGGAGGGCACCTGGAACGTCCACGTCCACGTCAACGACGTGGGCGCGGCGGTCGAGGCGGGGGTCGCCGCCGGCCGCCCGTACCGGATCTCGGTGACCCGTTTCGCCGACCAGCCCGAGCCGTCGCCCGGCCCGGCCACGGACGGTCGGGCCGCCGTGGTGGTGGCCACCGGCGTCGGGATCGCCGGGCTGTTCGCCGCGGAGGGAGCCACCGTGGTGCCGGGCAACCCGTCCACGGGGGAACTGCTGGACGCGGTGCGCAGCACCGGCGCGGCGCGGGTCGTGGTGCTGCCCAACGACCCGAACACCGAGGCGGTGGCGAGCGCGGCGGCCCGCGAGGCACACCGCTACGGCATCAAGGTGAGCGTGGTGCCGACGCGCTCGCCGGTGCAGGCGCTGGCCGCCCTCGCGGTCCGTGACGGCGCCCGCCGCTTCGAGGACGACGTGATCGCGATGGCCGAGGCGGCGGGCGCCTGCCGCTACGCCGAGGTCTGCCACGCCAGCCGGGAGGCGCTGACCGTCGCCGGCCCGTGCCGCCCGGGGGACGTGCTGGCGCTGGTGGAGGGGGAGGTGCACCTCATCGGCGCCGACCTGACCGACATCTGCGCGGCGGTGGTCGACCGGATGCTCGGCGGCGGCGGGGAGCTGGTCACCCTGCTGGCCGGGGTGGACGCGCCGGCCGGGCTCACCGATGCCGTCCGCGCGCACGTCGCGCGGCGCTGGCCGTTCGTCGAGGTGCAGGCGTTCCCGGGCGGGCAACCGCACTATCCGCTCCTGGTGGGGGTCGAATGAGCGAACCGGCCACGGTGGACACCCCGCTGAAGAAGCTGGTCGGGGACAAGACGGCCAAGGCGCTGGCCGCTCACCTCGACCTGCACACCGCGGGTGACCTCGTCTACCACTTCCCGCGCCGCTACGACGAGCGTGGCGAGCACACCGACATCCGTTCGCTGGACGTCGGCGAGCAGGTCACCGTGCTGGCCCAGGTGCAGCGCACCGCGGTGCGTCCGATGCGCCAACGCCGGGGCAACCTGCTGGAGGTGACCGTCGGCGACGGCTCCGGCGGGTTGCTGACGCTGACCTTCTTCGGCAACCAGGCGTGGCGCGAGCGGGAGCTGCGTCCGGGCCGGTGGGGGTTGTTCGCCGGCAAGGTCACCGAATTCCGGGGCAAGCGCCAGCTCAACGGCCCGGAGTACGTCCTGCTCGGCGAGGGCGGCGACGGCGAGGCGGCGGTCAGCGACGAGATCGAGGAGTTCGCCGGCGCGCTGATCCCCGTCTACCCGGCCGCGGCGGCGGTGCCGACCTGGGTGATCGCCCGCTGTGTGCGGGTCGTGCTGGACACCTTCACCCCGCCGGAGGATCCGGTGCCGGCCACGGTGCGGGCCAGCCGCAACCTGGTCGGGTTGGGCAGCGCGCTGCGGGAGATCCACCGGCCGAGCAGCAAGGAGGATCTCTACCGGGCGCGGCACCGGCTCAAGTGGGACGAGGCGTTCGCCGTCCAGCTGACGCTGGTGCAGCGCAAGCACCGGGCCGCCGACTGGCCGGCCCGACCCCGCCCGGCGCACCCGGGTGGGCTGCTGGACGCCTTCGACGCCCGGCTGCCGTACGAGCTGACCGCCGGCCAGCGCGACGTCGGCGTGGAGATCGCCGCCGACCTGGCCGCCCCGCACCCGATGCACCGGTTGTTGCAGGGCGAGGTGGGCTCGGGCAAGACGGTGGTGGCGTTGCGGGCGATGCTCCAGGTGGTGGACGCGGGCGGCCAGGCGGCGCTGCTGGCGCCCACCGAGGTGCTGGCCGCACAGCACCACCGCGGCATGCTCGACCTCCTCGGGCCGCTCGGGCGGGCCGGCGAACTGGATTCCGCCGAGCACGCCACCCGGGTGGAGCTGGTCACCGGTTCGCTGGGCGCGGCCGCTCGCCGCCGGGCGCTCGGCGAGGTGGCCACCGGCGCCGCCGGCATCGTGCTCGGCACCCACGCGCTGCTCTACGAGGGTGTGGACTTCGCCGACCTCGGCCTGGTGGTGGTCGACGAGCAGCACCGCTTCGGGGTGGAGCAGCGCGACGCGCTGCGGGCCAAGGCCGAGCAGCCGCCGCACGTGCTGGTGATGACGGCCACCCCGATCCCGCGCACGGTGGCGATGACGGTCTACGGCGACCTGGAGGTCTCCACCCTCTCCCAGCTGCCCCGGGGGCGCTCGCCGATCGCCTCGCACGTGGTGCCGGCCGCCGAGAAACCGGCCTTTTTGGACCGGGCCTGGCGCCGGCTGCGCGAGGAGGTGGCCGCCAGCCATCAGGCGTACGTGGTCTGCCCGCGAATCGGAGAGGGGCCGGTCAGCGACGAGGAGCCGCCGCCGGTGGACGACAACGGCCGCCGGCCACCGCTGGCGGTGACCGAGGTGGCCCCGCTGCTGGCTGAGGGGCCGCTGCACGGGCTGCGGATCGGGGTGCTGCACGGCCGGCTGCCGGCCGACGAGAAGGACGCGGTGATGCGCTCCTTCGCCGCCGGCGACCTGGACGTGCTGGTGGCCACCACCGTGGTCGAGGTGGGTGTGGACGTACCCAACGCGACCGTGATGATCGTGCTGGACGCCGACCGCTTCGGTGTCTCCCAACTGCACCAGCTGCGCGGTCGGGTCGGCCGGGGCGCCGCGGCGGGGCTCTGCCTGCTGGTCAGCGAGGCGGCTGAGGGGTCGCCGGCCCGGGAACGGCTGGACGCCGTCGCCTCCACCAGCGACGGTTTCAAGCTCGCCGAGCTGGATCTGGAGCAGCGTCGTGAGGGCGACGTGCTGGGCGCCACCCAGTCCGGGCGCCGCTCACACCTGCGGCTGCTGTCCCTGCTGCGCGACGCCGACCTGATCCGCGACGCCCGCGCCGAGGCGATCGCCCTGGTCGAGGACGACCCGGACCTGACCCGGCATCCGGCGCTGGCCGCGTCGGTCACCGCCCTGGTCGACGAGGACCGCGCGGAGTACCTGGAGAAGGGCTGACGTCTCGACCCGCCACGAGGCGCTTGGCACGCGGATGAAACGCCCGAGGGCGCGCCGACCGGGTGGTCGACGCGCCCTCGGGGTTCAGCGCGGTTCGGTTCAGACGGTGAACCGGAGCCGGCGACGGCGAGCAACCAGGAACAGGCCCGCACCGGCAGCCAGCAGGACGACGGCGCCGCCCGCGATCAGGGTGGTGTTCGTGCCGGTGAGCGGCAGGCCGCCACCCTCACCCTCGTCGCACTCGGCCGGCTGCTCCCACGCGATCGGCTCGGTGTCGTCAAGGCCGTCGGCGGCCGGCGTGACGGTGAGGCCCTCGGTCGCGTCGAAGGAGACGGAGCCGGTCTTGCCGGGCTCGACGGTCAGCGTCTTGGCATCGCCCTTGTTCGGGGTCAGCGTCAGGACGACGGTCTCACCGTCGGCCGGGTTCTCGATCGTGAAGGTGAGGCTGTCGCAGGTCGACTCGACGGTGCCCACCGGCTCGGCCGGCGCCGGCGTGACGGTCGGCGTCGGGCTCGGGCTCTCGGCCGGCGGCTGGCTCGGCGACGGAGACGCGGTGGTGGGGGACGGGGTCGGGCTGGGGGACTCCGTCGGGGTGGCGGTCGGCGTCGGGGTGGGCTCCGCGGCGCAGGTACCGGCCTCGGTGGCTGCCACCGTCCGGTGCTCGGTCACGATCCGGTCCGGACGCTCCCAGCGCGCCTCGACGGTCAGCTCGATCTTCGGGTTCTTCTCGGTGAAGGTGTGGGTCTGGGTTCCGGTGAGGAGGTCCCCACCCTTCGCCGGGAGGGTGGCGCCGACCTTCAGGTCGCCATCAGTGAACTCGTCGCCGATGGTCGACTTGACCGAGGTGATCTCGGCATCGATGTTCTCGCTGTTGCCGACCTTCCACGTGACCGTGGCCTTGCCGTCGGCGGCCAGGCAGTAGGTGCCGGACGGCTCGGGGTGGTGGGCGCTGGCCGGCGCGGCGAACGTCGTCATGGCGCCGATGCCGATCAGCGCGCCGGCGGCGACGGCCGCGGTACGCCGGAACGGAGACTTCGGACGGATCACTGGTACTCCCGGAGTGCTGAAGCGTTAGGGGCGTGGCACGGGAACGACAGTGGACGGTCACTGCACGTCCGGATCGAGGGATGCGTTCCCGAGCCGTGGGCCGGTGGATTCCCGCCGGCACCCGGCAGACCCTAGCGAGATCGCCGTGCGTGATACAGCGCTCAGGATTAGCTAAGACTGATGTTATGAATATGAGATCATCGATACACGAACCGTGATCATGTGGTTGCTGGGGCGATACGGGCGGTGTCGATCGCGGTCTCCGTCGGCTCGCGTAGCGTCGGGGTCATGAGCAGGAGGAGACGGTGACCCGGATCGTGGCCGGGACGCTCGGCGGCCGGCGGATCGCCGCGCCCCCCGGCGCCGGCACCCGACCCACCTCCGACCGGGTCCGGGAGGCGCTGTTCAGCGCCGTCCAGGCCGAGGCCGATCTCGACGGCGCCCGCTTCGCCGACCTGTACGCCGGCTCCGGCGCGGTCGGGCTGGAGGCGCTCTCCCGTGGCGCCCGGCACGTGCTGCTGGTCGAGTCCGACCCTCGGGCGGCCCGGGTGATCCGCGAGAACGTGGCGGCCCTGCGGGCCGGCCCCGCCGTCCGCCTGGTGACCGGCAGGGTGGCGACCGTGCTGGCCGCCGGCCCGGACGGCGGGCCGTACGACGTGGTCTTCGCCGACCCGCCGTACGCGGTGCCGGACGCCGAGATCACCGCGCTGCTGACCACCCTGGTCGACGGTGGCTGGCTGGCGAGCGACGCGCTGGTGGTGGTGGAGCGGTCCGGCCGCACCGGGCCGGTCGAGTGGGTGGACGGGATCACGGCCGAGCGCAGTCGCCGTTACGGCGAGACCACCCTTTGGTACGGTCGCCGATCATGAGACGCGCGGTTTGCCCCGGCTCGTTCGACCCGGTCACCAACGGACACCTCGACATCATCGGACGGGCCAGCCGGCTCTTCGACGAGGTGATCGTCGGCGTGCTGATAAACCAGTCGAAGAGTGGCCTCTTCACCGTCGATGAGCGGATCGACATGCTCCGCGAGGTGACCGCCTCGTACGGAAACGTGCGGGTCGAGTCTTTCCGTGGGCTGCTGGTCGACTTCTGCCGGGCCCAGCAGGCGAGCGTGCTGATCAAGGGCCTGCGGGCGGTCAGCGACTTCGACTACGAGCTGCAGATGGCCCAGATGAACATCGGGCTGGCCGGCGTCGAGACGCTGTTCATGCCGACCAACCCGCTCTACTCCTTCCTCTCCTCCAGTCTGGTCAAGGACGTGGCCAAGTGGGGCGGCGACATCTCCGCCCACGTCCCCGACCTGGTCCGCGAAGCCCTTCAGTCCCGCCTCGGCCCCCGCTCCTGACCATTCGGCGCGGTTGCGATCCTGAATCGTGGCCTTTGTGACAGTTGTCGGCCGGTGCGTGCAGGATCGCCGGGGCCCTTTCCCGCGCGGTCGCGTCGTGTGACGATGCCGCGACGCGCCGGGTCGGGGTGGATCGGGCAGGTGTGGGGCGGGCACGACATGATTGGTAGAGCGGGGAACCGGCCGTAGCCCGCATCATGGAGGTCGGCCGACGAACGACAGGAGTGAGGTACCGGTGGACCCGCTCGATCGCATCGACGAACTGATCGCCATGGTGGAGCAGGCCCGCTCCGTCCCGATGTCGCGCAACAACTGCATGGTCGACCGGGGCGAGATGATCGCGGCCCTCGACGAGATGCGCGCCGACCTCCCCGCCGACCTGCGTCGCGCGGGCGCGCTGCTCGACGAGCGCGACAAGATCATGGAAGCCGGCAAGCGCGAGGCGGACCGGATCATCAGCGAGGGTGAGGCGGAACACGCCCGCCTCGTCTCGGTGAACGAGATCACCGTCTCCGCCGAGCACGAGGGGGCCCGGATCGTCGCCGAGGCCCGGGCCGAGGCGCAGCGCCTGCGTGAGGAGGTCGACGACTACGTCGACACCGCGCTGGCCAACTTCGAGCAGTTCCTTACCAGGGCGCTCGCCTCGATAGAGCGTGGCCGCGACAAGATGCACGCGCTGCGGGAGATCGGCACCTTCGGTGGGGATGAGGCGGAACGCCCGCTACCCTTCTGAGCGGCACCTCACCAGCCGACATTCTTGGGCGGGCGTCGCCCCCGGTTCGACGGTCCGGCGGTCGTCCAGGTAACCTTTTTTGTCGGCCTCACACCGGCCGGAGTCTGACTATGCCCAAACACTCGCCATCGACACTCGACCCCAGGTCGCCGCTGGTCCTCGACACGAGGGACCTGCCGCGCCGGCCTGGCGCGTTGCGTACGGTCCAGCGGGTCGTGCCGGCACCGGCGGACCTCGGTGTGGAGTTGATCGGCGTTCCGGAGGGCGCGGACCTCGACCTCGACCTGAGGTTGCAGTCGGTGTCCGAGGGCGTGCTCGTCTCCGGGACCATCACCGGTCCCGTCCGGGGCGAGTGCGGGCGCTGCCTGCGCGAGATCAACGACTCGATGGCCGTGACGATCCAGGAGCTGTACGCGTACGAGAACAGCACCACGGACGCCACGACCGAAGAGGACGAGGTGGGCCGGATGCAGGGCGATCTGATCGACCTGGAGCCGGCGCTGCGGGACGCGTTGGTGCTCACGCTGCCGACCAACCCGCTCTGCCGGGAGGACTGCCCAGGACTGTGCCCCGAATGCGGGACGCACTGGGACGATCTGCCGGCCGACCACAGTCACCAGCAGATCGACCCGCGTTGGGTGGGCCTGTCGCAACTGACCCGTACAGAGGAGTAAGAACCGTGGCCGTCCCGAAGCGCAAGATGTCGCGCAGCAACACCCGGTCCCGCCGGGCGAACTGGAAGGCGACCGTGGTCGCGACCGTCGCGTGCCCGCAGTGCAAGTCCCCGAAGCTGCCGCACGCCGCCTGCTCCGTCTGCGGCACCTACAACGGCCGCCAGGTCATCGAGGTCTGACCTGGACGCCGAGTGACGCCCCCGATCCCAGGTCGGGCGGCGCGCGCACCCTGGCATTCGCCCGGTGCCCCGGCTCCCTCCGACGCCGGCCGGCCCACTCCGGTCGGCGTTCCAGTGGAGCCGGGCACCGCGCGGATCGCCGTTGACCTCCTCGGCGGGGACGACTCTCCCGCCGTCGTGGTTGACGGCGCTCTGCGAGCCGTGCGCACCGACCCTGACCTGCATCTCCTTCTCGTCGGCCCGGCTGAGGTCGCCGACGAGCTGATCGCTGCCCTCGATCCGGCCCAACGTGCCCGGATCACGGTGCGGCCGGTCCGCGACGCCGTCGGCATGGCCGACCATCCCAGCGCCGCCCGCGCGGAGAGCACCGTCCGGGCCGCCGTCACCGCCGTCCGCGACGGCACCGCCGACGCCCTGGTCTCCGCAGGCGCCACCGGTGCCACCGTCACCGCTGCCGTGCTCGGCCTCGGTCGCTGGCCCGAGATCCGTCAACCCGCCCTCGTCGCCACCCTGCCCGGGGTCGCCGGGCCGGTCGTGCTGCTCGACGTCGGCGGCTCGCTGGAGCCCCGCCCGGCCACCCTCGCCCGGCACGCCGTGCTCGGCGCCGCGTACGCGACGGTGGCGCATTCGATCGCCGAGCCCCGTGTCGGCCTGCTCTCGGTCGGCACCGAGGCCGGCAAGGGCGACCGGGTCCGTCGGGCCACCGATCCGCTGCTCGCCGTCGAGCCGCTGCCCGCAGCGGCGCGCTACGTCGGGCTGGTCGAGGGGTACGACGTCGCCCTCGGCGCGCGCGCCGATGTGGTGGTCACTGACGGCTTCACCGGTAACGTGCTGCTCAAGGCGATCGAGGGCGCGTACGCCATGGCCGGCGGCCCGCCCGTCGTTGGTGGCGCTCCCCGCGCCGCCGCCCTGCTCGGCGTAGCCGGGACGGTGGTCGTCTGCCACGGCTCCGCTCGCGCCGCCGACGTCGCCTCCGGCATCGCCCTCGCCGCCCACCTGTGGCGGCGGCACGCCACCGCCCTGGTCTCCGCGTTGCTCGACGGCGACGCCGCGACGCACCGCACCGACCGCTCCACCGACACCGAGGTACGCACATCATGAGCAACGACAAGCGGCGGCGGGCGTCCGTCGGTCACCTGGAAGCCGCGTTCGGCGTGAGCCTGGACCCTGACCTGCTGCAACGCGCGCTGACCCACCGCTCGTACGCGTACGAGAACGGCGGCCTGCCCACCAACGAGCGGCTGGAGTTCCTCGGCGACTCGGTGCTCGGCGTGGTGATCACCACGGCGCTCTTCCACAACCACCCGGACCTGCCCGAGGGGCAGCTGGCCAAGCTGCGGGCCAGCGTGGTCAACATGCGCGCGCTCGCCGACGTGGCCCGTGGCCTGGGACCGGACGGCCTCGGCGCGTACCTGCTGCTCGGCAAGGGCGAGGAGACCACCGGAGGTCGGGACAAGGCGAGCATCCTGGCCGACACCCTGGAGGCGCTGCTCGGCGCGATCTACCTCCAGTACGGGCTGGACACCGCCGGGATCGTCATCCACCGGCTCTTCGACCCGCTGATGGCGGAGTCGGCAGGCCGGGGCGCGGCCCTGGACTGGAAGACCAGCCTCCAGGAGCTGACCGCGGCGCTCGGGCTCGGCGTGCCGGAATACCGGATCGAGGGCACCGGCCCGGACCACCTCAAGACGTTCACCGCCTGGGTGGTGGTGGCCGGCAACCGGTACGGCGGCGCCGAGGGGCGCAGCAAGAAGGAGGCCGAGCAGCGCGCCGCCGAGGCGGCCTGGCGCACGCTCGCCGACGAGGACGACCAGGACGATCAGGTCGGCCAGTCTGGTCGGGACGGCCAGGCTGGAGCGAACGGGCGCACCGGCCGGGACGGATCGGCCGACCGCGATGAGCCGGCCGGGCCGATGGAACGCGCCGAGCGGGCGGCCCAGACCGAGCAGGCTGACCACCTCGCGCAGGCCATGCCGGCCGACGTCGCGGACCGCGGGACGGGGCTACGACGTGCCTGAGCTGCCCGAGGTGGAGACCGTCCGGCAGGGGCTGGCCCAGTGGGTCATCGGCCGCCGGATCGCCTCGGTGGAGGTCCGCCACCCCCGTGCGGTCCGCCGGCACGTCCCCGGCGGAGCGCACTTCGCCGACGTGCTCGCCGACCGGACCGTGCTGGACGTCCGCCGCCGCGGCAAGTACCTGTGGTTGCCGCTGGACAGCGGCGACGCCGTGATCGGGCACCTCGGCATGTCCGGTCAGCTGCTGTTCCAGCCGCCCGGCACGCCCGACGAGACCCACCTGCGGGTGCGGTTCCGGTTCGCCGACGGCGGGCCGGAGCTGCGCTTCGTCGACCAGCGCACGTTCGGTGGGCTCTCGGTCAGCGAGGGCGGCGCGGACCTGCCCGCGGAGATCGCGCACATCGCCCGCGACCCGATGGACCCGGAGTTCGCCGACGCGGCGTTCGTCGCCGCGCTGCGCCGCCGACGGACCGAGGTGAAACGGGCTCTGCTCGATCAGACCCTGATCTCGGGGGTGGGCAACATCTACGCCGACGAGGCGCTCTGGCGCGCCGGGCTGCACGGCACCCGGCCCACCGACGCGCTGACCGGTCCGGCCGCGCAGCGCCTGCTCGGCCACGTCCGCGACGTGCTCGCTGAGGCGATCAAGGAGGGTGGCACCAGCTTCGACGCCCTCTACGTCAACGTCAACGGTGAGAGCGGCTACTTCGACCGGGCGTTGAACGTCTACGGCCGCGAGGGTGAGCCGTGCCGGCGGTGCGGCGCCCCGGTCCGCCGGGAGGCGTTCATGAACCGCTCCTCGTACAGCTGCCCACACTGCCAGCCCCGGCCCCGGGGTTCCCTTCGGGGATGACCCGGAGGTCGCTCGGGGTCGGGTCCGGCGGGTCGCGGCCGACCTTTCCGGGCTGGACCCGGGCGGCGGTCCGAATCGCGGGTTGATGCCCGCCGTACCGCCCGAACGGTCCCGCCGACCCGTGTGGACCGGCTCCGGGGACGGCGGGGGACGATCCCCGATGTGACCGCCTCGTCACGCTCCTAACGTCAGCACCGTTGACAGGGGGTTGACGTGACAGGGGGACCCGAGATGGGGACAAGACCGGTGACGGTGCGGATGGCGCGGTGGAGCGCCGAGCACCCGTGGCGGGCGATAGCGCTGTGGGCCGTTTTCGTGGCGGTGTGCTTCCTCGGTGGCAACGCCGCCGGCCTCAACGAGGCCACCAGCGGCGACCAGGCGATCGGCGAGGCGGGGCGCGCCGGCCTGATCGTGGATGCCGGCGCCTTCGACGACGCGGCCGTGGAGAACGTCCTGATCACGTCGCGGGCCGGCGCGCTGGACCCGGCGGCGGCGAAGGTGGCGGCGGACGACGCGGCGGCCCGGCTGCGCACGGTCACCGGCGTCGCCGAGATCGGCCCGCCGGTGACCGCCCGGGACGGCTCGGCGCTGCTGCTGCCGATCACCATGTCCGGCGACCCGGGTACCGCGTCCGACCGGGTGCAGCCGCTCCGTGACGCCACCGCCACCGTCCAGGAGGCGCACCCGCAGCTGCGCGTCGAGCAGGTCGGCGGCCCGTCCATCGGGCAGGCCCTCGACGACACCCTGGGCAAGGACTTCAAGCGCGCCGAGCTGCTCAGTCTGCCGGTCACGCTGGCGATCCTGATCGTCGCGTTCGGCGCACTGATCGCGGCCAGCGTGCCGGTGCTGCTGGCGCTCTCCTCGGTCGCCGCCGCGATGGGTCTGTCCACTCTCGCCTCGCACCTCGTGCCGGCCACCGACACCACGGCCCCGGTGATCCTGCTGATCGGCATGGCGGTCGGGGTCGACTACTCGCTGTTCTACGTCCGGCGGGAGCGGGAGGAACGCGCCAAGGGCCGCTCCGGGCTGGACGCGGTGGAGATCGCTGCGGAGACCTCCGGGCACGCCGTGGTGGTCTCCGGCTTCGCAGTGATCATCTCGATGGCCGGCCTGCTGCTCGCTGGCGACGTGGTCTTCTCGTCGCTGGCCGTCGGCTCGATCCTGGTCGTCGCGGTCGCGGTGGTCGGCTCGCTGACCGTGCTGCCCGCACTGCTCGCCAAGCTCGGTCGTTGGGTCGACCGCCCCCGGGTGCCGCTGCTCTGGCGACTGACCGCCCCACGCGCCGGCCGGCACGGCCAGCCCCGCTCGCCCCGGCTCTGGCCGGCGGTGCTCCGGCCCGCGCTGCGTGCCCCGGTGCCGACCCTGGTCATCTCGGTCGGGTTGCTGCTCGCGCTCGCCGCGCCGGCACTCGGCATGAAGCTGAAGTTCCCCGGCATGGAGGACCTGCCGCGCACCACCCCGGCAATGCAGGCGTACGACCGCCTCACCGCCGCCTTCCCGAGCACCGGCACCAACCACGTTGTGGCCGTCCGGGCGCCGGCCGAGCAGGCCGACCGGGTCCGCGCGGCGCTCACCGACCTGGCCACCCGGGCTGCCAGCGATCCGCTGTTCGCCCCCACCGAGGCCGACGGCCCGAAGATCGAGGTGTCGGCCGACCGGCGGGTCTCGGTGCTCGACGTGGCCACCCCGTATGCCAGCCGTGACGACCGGTCGGTGCGGTCGCTGGAGAAGCTGCGCGAGGACCTGGTCCCGGCCGAGCTGCGGGGCATCCCCGGCATCGAGTACGCGGTCGGCGGCAGCGTGGCCGACAGCGAGGACTACGCGCAGCACGTCCGGGACAAGCTGCCGCTGGTGATGGGCTTCGTCCTGGTGCTCACCTTCCTGGTCATGGTGCTCACCTTCCGGTCGGTGGTGGTGGCGGCCAGCGCGATCGCGTTGAACCTGCTCTCCGCCGGCGCCGCGTACGGGCTGCTGGTGCTGGTCTTCCAGGGCGACTGGGCGGCGGGGCCGCTCGGCTTCACCTCGATGGGCGCGATCGTGTCCTGGCTGCCGCTGTTCCTCTTCGTGGTGCTCTTCGGCCTCTCCATGGACTACCACGTCTTCGTGGTCAGCCGGATCCGCGAGGGCATTCGGGCGGGCATGTCCAACCGGGACGCGGTGGCGTACGGGATCACGTCCTCGGCCGGCGTGGTGACCAGTGCGGCGATCGTGATGGTCGGGGTGTTCTCCATCTTCGCCACGCTGAGCACGATCGACATGAAGCAGCTCGGCATCGGCCTGGCGGCGGCGATCCTGCTGGACGCCACGATCATCCGGGGCGTGGTGCTGCCGGCGCTGATGACCATGCTCGGCGACGCCAACTGGTGGGCCCCACGCTTCCTGCGCCCGCGCTCGGCGCCCACCCCCACCGAACCACCGGCCCCCGCCCCGGAGCTGGTGCCGGTGTCCTGACTCCTGCCGCACCCCACCCCGTCCGCGTCGATCCAGACGATTCTCCCTGGATCGACGCGGACGGGGCTGCGTCAGGGCAGGGGGCAGGCTTCTCGCCAGGCGTTCAGGGTCCGGTCCTTGCGGATGGACGCGAAGCCGTAGCCGACGGTGGTGACGCAGAAGTCGTCGGTCGAGCCGGTGTACTCGACATGGAAGACCGGTTTGTCGGCGTCGGCGAAGGGCAGCAGCTTGGCGCACTGGTCGAGCCGGACGCATTCCTCGTTGACCGCGAAGTCGAAGTCCGGGGCCAGCGCGGCGAGCTGTGGCACGTCGTTGACCAGCCCGGGGGAGAGGTCCAGCGACCGGGCCAGCCGGGCCAGCCGGCGGTTGAACAGCAGTTGGTCGTCGAAGTCGAGCGGGAAGCCGCTGCGCTGGGCGTACCCGTCGGCGTCGGCCAGCGCCACCGCGCCGAAGCCCTTGCCCCGGCAGAGCCGGAACCGGTCGGCCAGCACCGGCTCAAGCGCGTCCCACCGCCGGACGTCCAGCCACCGGCTGCCGGGTTGGCGGCCGGTGGAGCCCTGTACGGCGGCCGGGAGCCGGCTGGCGTCCGGGTCGTCCGAGCGGACCGAGCCGATGTGCACCTGGCAGATCAGCCGGCGGTTCCGGGAGCGCAGCTCGGCGGTCTGGGCGGCGGTGGTGGCCACCGGGTCGAGCAGGAAGACGTCGGCGTCCACCGCCGGGTCGAGCGGGCCGTGGAGCTGCCACTGCCACTGCCAGTGCCGGGCCTGGTCGGTCGGCCAGGGGGTGGGCGCCCCGGGCGGGGTGAACTCGGCCCGGCAGCCGTACGCCGGGACCAGCAGGACGAGGGCGACGCAGGCCGCCGCGATTCGGCGCAGCGGGCATAAGACGGCGCGTCGCCGCGGCCGGATCCGCATCGGCAGCTCCCGGGTCCCGGGCGGCCCGTCGCCGCCCTCACCGGTACGCCGCCCCCACGCTCCGGCCCGGCGTACCTCACCGGGTCAAACGAGCGCGGGGGCGGGGACGACGCGCGGTCAGCGCGGCGCCGCGAA
This sequence comes from Micromonospora sp. NPDC005206, assembly GCF_040608175.1. Taxonomy (NCBI): domain Bacteria; kingdom Bacillati; phylum Actinomycetota; class Actinomycetes; order Micromonosporales; family Micromonosporaceae; genus Micromonospora; species Micromonospora sp. NPDC005206. Next base: position 41,200 of record NZ_JBEXHU010000018.1, on the reverse strand, counting down.
GACCTGCGTCCAGTACGGTCCGTTGCTGTTGGCGATGCCGACGCCGATTTCGGTGAACGCGCAGTTCAGGATGTTCGCCCGGTGGCCGGAGCTGTTCATCCAGGCGTCCATCACGGCGGCCGGGGTCTTCTGGTTCCACGCCACGTTCTCGCCGTAGGTGCGCCAGGCGTAGCCCACCCGGTCGAGCCGGACTCCGGCGTTGCTGCCGTCGCTGCCGGTGTGCGACATGTTCTTGTGATCGGCCTGGTCCTGGCTGTGCCGCTGGGCGGCGGTCATCAGCTTGTCGTCGATGCTCAGCGCCTTGCAGCCGGCCTTGGCCCGTTCGGCGTTGACCAGGTCGACCACCTCGCGGGCCTGGGCGCTGACGGTGCCGCTGCCGCCGGAGCCCGTGCCGGTGGTGCTGCTCGGCGCGCTGGTGCGCGGGGTGCTGCGCCGCGAGGCGGCGGTGGCGCGCGACGACGCCGGGCTGGGCTTGACGACCTTGCTAGGTGTCGGGCTCGGCCGGGCGGAACTGGGCGCGGTGGTCGGGGAGGGCGCGACCAGGTTGTCGCCCACCGGCTCCTCGGTCGGCACCGCCGGGGCGGCGGCGAGGGTGTCGTCGACGGCGGTCGGCTCGCTGGCCGTGCCGCCTCCGCCGGGCAGGGCGAGCGCGCCGACGCCGAGGCTCACCACGAGGGTGGCCGCCGCGGCGGCGCCGCCGATCACCAGGGGGCGGCGCCAGCGCCGCTGGGAGCGGTGCCGGCCCTCGCTGGAACGGCCCGCACCGGTCGTGTCGGTCGGCCAGCCGCCGGTGGTCTCCTCGGCGGGGGTGTTGCCGCGCCAGTCGCCGGTCGCCTCGTCGTCCTGCCGGTAGGCGGGCTCGTACGCGGGCCAGGCGGCGGTCGGGCCGTCGGCGGGCTCGGCGGGGGCCGCCGGTTCCTGCTGCCAACGGGCGGTGGGCTGCGGGCGGTGCCACTCGTCGCCGGGCTGGTCAGGGTCGTCGTCACCGAACAGGTAGGCCGAGCGGGGTTCCGGGCGGTCCCTCAGCCAGTCCGGCTCGTCGGTCGGCCGCTCGGCGCGCCGGGGGGCGCCGTTCGGGTCCATCGGGTCGGTCCAGCCGTACACGCACTGCCTCCACGGGGTCGGTTGCGGGCCGGAGTGACGCTACGACCCGCCCACTACCTGCGGCAACGTGGCTAAGGAAGAGTTAAGGGGAAGTCGGACGCCAAGGTGCGGACTTCCCGGAATTCGGGCGTACAGTAAAGGTGTCCGGACAGAGAGTGTCCGTGCCTTGAGGCAGCCCCCCGACAAGTGGACAGGTCGACGTAGAGATGATCTACGGCCTGCGAGAACTTGACGAAGGGGGGTTTGCGGCTCAATATATAGGTGTCGCCAGTCGCGCCCGGTCATGCCCAGATACAGCTGGAATGACAGTCGCGTATGAATGGGCGCGCGTTGGCCGGCCTTTCCGGCAGCGCATATCAAGGAGTCAGCATGGCGAAGGCCCTCTACGGCCACGTAGGTGCAGCGCCCGACCGGCGTCTGCTCGACGAGGTCACCCGACTGCGTGCCAGGGTTCAGGCACTGGAGTTCGAGATCACGCGTCTGCGCGCCGACAACGATCGGCTCGCGGCGGCTGCGGCGGAGGCGGACGACCTGCTTCGTCTGGCCGAGCCGGCGCTGACCTGATCTCCGGGGTCGGAAAACTGAATCGCACCATCGCAAAAATGCGCGCCGACACCTCTGTGCCGGCGCGCAACGCTGTCCGGCCCCTTTCCCGGTCGGCTATTTATGATCTTGTCTCGGGCGGCGCTGGAACCGCGCCAGTTGTTTCCGGAAACGCGTCGGACGGCGTACCGATCATGAACGGTGTTTGTCTTTCTCGCCGCCTCTCGAACAACAGCGCCGGCGGCTCGCACTCGCGTCCCGCGCTTCCGACCGGCGCGCTTCGGGGCGGGTCGCGTGCCCGACCGCTCCCGCCACCGGGTTAGTCTGCGGGTTCACCAGGTCCGCGCAGCCGGCGACGGTACGGCGGCCACCGGACAAGGATCGAGAAGGTGTATCTCAAGAGCCTGACGGTGAAGGGCTTCAAGTCCTTCGCCTCCGCCACGACGTTGAAGCTGGAGCCCGGGATCACCTGCGTGGTGGGCCCGAACGGCTCCGGCAAGTCCAACGTCGTCGACGCCATCGCCTGGGTGCTCGGCGAGCAGGGCGCCAAGGCGCTACGCGGCGGCAAGATGGAGGACGTCATCTTCGCCGGCACCGCCGGCCGGGCGCCGCTGGGTCGCGCCGAGGTCACCCTCACCATCGACAACACCGACGGCGCGCTGCCGATCGAGTACACCGAGGTCTCCATCACCCGCCGGATGTTCCGCTCCGGCGAGAGCGAGTACGAGATCAACGGCAACTCGTGCCGGTTGCTGGACATCCAGGAGCTGCTCTCCGACTCCGGCATCGGCCGGGAGATGCACATCATCGTCGGCCAGGGCCGGCTCGACGGCATGCTGCACGCCAAGCCGGAGGACCGCCGGGCGTTCATCGAGGAGGCGGCCGGCGTCCTCAAGCACCGCAAGCGCAAGGAAAAGGCGCTGCGCAAGCTCGACGCGATGCAGGTGAATCTCAACCGGCTCACCGACCTCACGGCCGAGCTGCGCCGCCAGCTCAAGCCGCTGGGCCGGCAGGCGGAGGTGGCCCGGCGGGCCGCCGCCATCCAGGCGAACCTGCGCGACGCCCGGCTGCGGCTGCTCGCCGACGACCTGGCCACCCTGCGGACCACCCTCGACCGGGAGATCGCCGACGAGACCGCGCTGCGGGAGCGGCGCGAGCAGGTCGAGGCCGAGCACGCCGAGGTGCAGGGCCGGCTCGGTGAGCTGGAGGCCGCGCTGGCCGAGGACGCGCCGCTGCTCGCCGCCGCCCAGGACACCTGGTACAAGCTGTCCGCCCTCCAAGAACGCTTCCGGTCGATCGAACAGCTCGCCCGCGAACGGCTGCGGCACCTGAGCGCCACCGGCGACGACGAGCGGCCCGGCCGCGACCCGGACCAGCTGGAGGCCGAGGCCGAGCGGGTCCGCGAGCAGGAGGAGGAGCTGCGCGCGGCGCTCACCGACGACCAGATCCGGCTGGCCGAGGCCGTGGAGCACCGCCAGGAGCTGGAGCGTCAGCTCGCCGCCGCCGAACGGGAGCTGGTCGTCGCCGCCAAGGCCATCGCCGACCGGCGCGAAGGGATGGCCCGGCTCACCGGCCAGGTCAACTCGGCCCAGGCCCGGACCACCAGCGCCGGCGAGGAGATCGAACGGCTCGCCGTCGCGCACGCCGACGCGATGAGCCGTGCCGAGGCGGCGCAGGCCGACCTGGACGCGGTCTCCGCGCAGTCCACCGAGGCGGACCGGGACAACGCCGACCTGGACGCCCGGCACGCCGAGGCGGTCGCCGGGCAGGAGCGGGCGCAGGCCACCGTCCGGTCGCTGGCCGACGCCGAGCGGGCGGCGGAGAAGGACGCGGCCACCTGGAAGGCCCGGGAGGAGGCGCTCTCCCTTGGCCTGCGACGCAAGGACGGGGCGGGCGCGCTGCTCGCCCGGGCCGGCGACGTCCCCGGCCTGCTCGGCAGCCTCGCCGGGCTGCTCACCGTCGCCCCGGGACACGAGGCCGCGTTGGCCGCCGCGCTCGGCGGCCTCGCCGACGCGGTCGCGGTCAGCGGGGTGGACGAGGCCGTCGAGGCGATGCGGCTGCTCAAGATCTCCGACGCCGGCCGGGCCGGCCTGCTGGTGGGCAGCCCGGCGGGGCCGGGCATGACCGGTTCCGCCGACGCGCTGCGTCCAAAGGTGCCCGACGGCGCTCGATGGGCTCCCGACCTGGTGGAATGCGCCGCCGAGCTGCGCCCCGCGGTGCACCGGGCACTGCGCGACGTGGTGCTCGTCGATGATCTGGCCGCCGCGGCCGACCTGGTCGCCGGCAATCCCGAGCTGCGCGCGGTCACCCCGGACGGGGACGTCGTCGGGGCGTACGCGGCGGCCGGCGGGTCGGCCAAGGCGCCCAGCTACATCGAGGTGCAGGCGGCCGTCGAGGAGGCTCGCAGCAACCGGCTCGCCGCCGAGCAGACCGGCGCGGAGCTGCGCGACCAGCTTGGCGAGGCACGTGCCGAGGTGGCCGTCGCCAAGGAGGCCGTGCAGCACGCCGCCGCCGAGAAGCGCGAAGCGGAGAGCCACCGGAACGCCGCCGCCCGCAGACTGGCCGAGCTGGGTGCGGCGGCCCGCTCGGCGAAGGCGGAGACCGACCGCCTCGGCGAGTCCCGGGCCCGTGCCGAGGCCGCCCGGCAGCGGGACCTCGCCACGCTCGCCGAGCTGGAGGAGCGGCTTCGGCTGGCCGAGGAGACCCCGGTCGACGCCGAGCCCTCCGCCGAGGAGCGGGACCAGCTCGCCGCGATGGTGCCGCAGGCCCGGCAGAACGAGATGGAGGTCCGGCTCGCGGTGCGTACCGCCGAGGAGCGGGTCTCCTCGATCGCCGGCCGGGCCGACTCGCTGGCCCGGCAGGCCACCGCGGAGCGGGCCGCCCGGGAACGCGCCGCGGCCCGGCGGGCCGCCCGCACCCGGGGCGCGGGCATCGCCCGGGCCGTCGCCGCCGGCGCCCGGGAGGCGCTCACCCGGCTCACCACCTCGATCGCGGCCGCGGAGGAGCACCGCGACGCGGTGGCCCGGGAACGCGCCGCCCGCGAGGCGGAGCTCCAGGAGGTACGCGGAGCCGCCAAGCGGTTCGGCGCGGAACTGGAGCGGCTGACCAGCCAGGTGCACCGGGACGAGGTGGCCCGCGCCGAGCAGCGGCTGCGCATCGAGCAGTTGGAGGCGAAGGCGGCCGAGGACTTCGGGTTGGACGTGGAGACCCTGGTCGCCGAGTACGGGCCCACCCAACCCGTACCGCCCACCCAGGTCGACGTCGCGGCGGCCGAACGCGACGGGCTCCCGGTGCCCGAGCCGGTCCGCTACGAGCGGCCGGTGCAGGAGAAGCGGGCCGCCAAGGCCGAACGCGAACTGGCCCTGCTCGGCAAGGTCAACCCGCTCGCGCTGGAGGAGTTCGCCGCGCTGGAGGAGCGTTTCAAGTTCCTCTCCGAGCAGCTGGAGGACCTCAAGGCCACCCGGCGGGACCTGCTCACCGTGGTCAAGGACGTGGACGAGCGGATCCTGGAGGTCTTCGCCAGCGCGTTCGAGGACACCGCGCGGGAGTTCGAGCAGGTGTTCACCGTGCTCTTCCCCGGCGGTGAGGGTCGGCTGATTCTCACCGACCCCGAGGACCTGCTCACCACCGGCGTCGAGGTGGAGGCCCGCCCGCCGGGCAAGAAGATCAAGCGGCTGTCGCTGCTCTCCGGTGGCGAGCGGTCGCTGACCGCGGTGGCCATGCTGGTGGCGATCTTCCGCGCCCGGCCCAGCCCGTTCTACATCATGGACGAGGTGGAAGCCGCCCTGGACGACGTGAACCTGGGCCGGCTGATCACGCTGCTGGCACAGTTGCGGGAGAAGAGTCAGCTGATCGTCATCACGCACCAGAAGCGGACGATGGAGATCGCCGACGCGCTCTACGGAGTGACCATGCGCAGCGGTGTCACCCAGGTGATCAGCCAACGGCTCAACCGGGCCGACGAGGACGACCAGCGGCACAGCCGCGGCGAGGAGAACGGGTAGTGGCTCGGGAACGCGCGACGGCGCTCCTGCTGGATCTGGACGGCGTACTGCGCCGGTTCGACCCGGCGGTGGCCGCCGGGGTGGAGCGGGAGTACGGCCTCGCCGACGGGGTGCTCACCGAGATCGCCATGCGGTGGGGCCGGCTCCAGCCTGTGCTCACCGGCCAGGTCAGCCACGCCGACTGGGTGGGAAGCGTGGCGGACGCGCTGGCCGAGCCGGCCGGCGACCCGGACCGGGCCCGGGCGGCGGTGGAGCAGTGGCAGCGCTACCGGGGCGAGGTGGACACCGAGGTGCTCGACTTCGTCCGGGAGGTGCGCGCAGCAGGGATCAAGGTCGGCCTGGCCACCAACGCCACCGACCTGCTCGACGCCGACCTGGCCACGCTCGGCCTGACCGGCGAGCTGGACGTGGTGGTGAACTCCTCGACGCTCGGGGTGCACAAGCCGGCCCCGGAGTACTTCCAGGCCGCCTGCGTGGCACTGGCCACCCCGCCGGCCCGGGTGCTCTTCGTCGACGACGAGGACTGGGCAATCCGGGGCGCCAGGGCCGCCGGCCTGTCGGCACACCGCTGGGGCGGCCACGCCGACCTGCGCTACCTGCGGGCGGCGCTGAACTATTGAGCGGCCCTCACTCGCCGGTGACGCCGTCGATACGCTCGCGAATCAGGTCGGCGTGACCGTTGTGCCGGGCGTACTCCTCGATCATGTGCACATAGACCCAGCGCAGGTTGAAGGTGCGCTTCTTCGCGCCGACCTCCGTGAAGGTCTCGTCGAGCGAGTGGCCGAAGGCAGCCTCCCGGGCCAGCGCCACCTCCCGATGGAAGGTGGCGAAGTCGGCCTCGGCGTCGGCGGCGCTGACGTCGTGGTCGGCGTCCGGCGTCTCCGGGGTGAAGTACGGGTAGTCGACCGGCTCGCCGGCGAAGTTCTCCCGGAACCACCAGGCCTCCACCTCGGCCAGGTGCCGGACCAGGCCGAGCAGGGTCAGCCCGGACGGCTCCACGCTCGGCGTGCGCAGCTGGGCCTCGGTCAGCCCGGCGCATTTGAGCAGCAGCGTCTGTCGGTGGTAGTCGAGCCAGCCGTCGAGCATGGTGCGCTCGTCGCCGACGTACGGTTCAGGTGTCCGGGTGATCTCCGGTGCGATCCACGTCATGCCGCGCATCCTGCCCGGCGGACCTGACACAACGCGACGGGTTATCAGGGCACCACGACGACGGGCCAGCGGCCGGTGCGAACCAGGCGGGTGGCGACCGAGCCGACCAGCCGGTGACCCGCCTGCTCGGAAGCGCCGACCACCACCATGTCGGCCTGGAACTCGTCGGCCGCCGCGCACAGTTCGCCGTACGCGTCGCCCCGCCGGCACAGGAAGGTCACCGGCAGGCCGAGCTCCTCGGCGCCGCGCCGGCACTCCCGGCGCAGTTCGTCGGCCAACTCGTCGTGGGTGCGCTGCACCGCGCCCGCGTCCATCCCCGGCACCAGGGCGGTCAGTCCGCTCGCCGAGCTGACGAAGAGCACCACCAGCGCGGCGCCCTGCCGGCGGGCCAGGCCGGCGGCGTAGGAGCCGGCCCGCTCGGAGGTGCGGGTGCCGTCCACACCCACCATGATCACCCGGGGTCCGTCCGTGCCTCGCTCGAAGGGCAACGGGCGGGTCCGGGGCCCGTAGTCCTCGCGGTCAGGCGCTCCCACGCTCATGGCTGTCTACCTCACCTCTGCTCGCCGGTACGGACGACGGCGGCATCAGCGCCGGCCCCGATGGTTGATTCTTGCTCGACTTCGGCGCCGACCGGAGAGCCGGTGTGCTGCCGCAGCGGCACCTCCTTGATGAAGCTCACAGCGATCAGCGCGATCAGCGCGAAGGGGGCAGCGGCCACGAAGATGTCGCCAGCGCCGTGGCCGTACGCGCTCTCCACCACCGCCCGGATCGGGCCGGGCAGGGTGTGCACGTCGGGAAGGACGCCACCGCCGCCCGAGCTGGACGCGGAGATGCCGAGCCGGGCCAGGCCCTCGGACGTGTAGCCGGTGACCTTGTGGCCGAGCACCGCGCCGAGCGCGGAGACGCCGATCGCGCCGCCCAGGCTGCGGAAGAACGCCACCATCGAGCTGGCCGCGCCGAGCTCGTGCGTGCCGACGGTGTTCTGCACGGCGAGGACCAGGTTCTGCATGGTCATGCCGAGGCCGATGCCGACCAGCGCCATGTAGATGCTGAGCAGGGTGAAGCTCGTGTCGGCCCGGAGCGTGCCCATCAGCGCGAAGCCGACTGTGAGCAGCGCCGTACCGATCACCAGGAACCGCTTCCAGCGGCCGGTCTTGGTGATGATCCGACCGCTCAGCGTCGACGCGACCAGTAGGCCGAGGATCATCGGCAGGGTCATGAGGCCGGACATCGTCGGGCTCTGGCCGCGGCTGATCTGGAAGTACTGGCCGAGGAAGACCGAGGCGCCGAACATGCCCACGCCGACCGCGATGCTCGCGACGACGGCCAGGGTGATGGTGCGGTTGTGGAACAGGCGCGGCGGGATCATCGGCTCGGCGGCCCGGGTCTCCACCCGGATCGCCAACGCGCCGAGCACCAGCGCGCCGATCACCATGGCGGCGGACTGCCAGGAGGTCCAGTCGAACTGGTTACCGGCGAGCGAGACCCAGATCAGCAGCAACGAGACGGCCGCGGTGATCAGCGTGGCGCCCCACCAGTCGATCTGCGCCTTCCGCTTCACCACCGGCAGGTGCAGGGTCTTCTGGAGCACGACCAGCGCGGCGATGGCGAAGGGCACCCCAACGTAGAAGCACCAGCGCCAGCCCAGCCACGAGGTGTCGACGATCACGCCGCCGATCAGCGGGCCGCCGATGGTGCCGACGGCCAACACGGCGCCGAGGTAGCCGCTGTAGCGTCCCCGCTCGCGCGGCGCGATCATGGTCGCCATGATCACCTGGGCCAGCGCGGTGAGGCCGCCGGCGCCGATGCCCTGGAGCACCCGGCAGGCGATCAGCTCACTGGTGCCCTGCGCGGCGCCGGCCAGCACCGAGCCCAGCACGTAGATCCCCAGGGAGAGCTGGACCAGGAGCTTCTTGCTGGTCAGGTCGGCGAGCTTGCCCCAGATGGGGGTGGTCGCGGTGGTCGCGAGCAGGGCCGAGGTGACCACCCAGGTGTACGCGGACTGGCCGCCGTGCAGCTCGGTGATGATCCGCGGCAGCGCGTTCGAGACGACCGTGGAGGAGAGGATCGCGACGAACATGCCCAGCAGCAGACCGGAGAGGGCCTCCAGGATCTGTCGGTGGGTCATGTCGACGCCGGTCGCCCGGGTGGGCGCTGTCGCCTGGCTCATCGTTGCTGCCTCCGCGTGGAGTCGAGGTGGAGCGGCGGGGCCGGTGAGGCCGCTGCCGCTCAGAAGTTGCTTGAAGCAACCGTAGGGGTTGGTTGCCTCAAGCAACAACTCGTCGGACCGCGCCGGCATTCCCCGCCGCCGCCGGTCAGACCCAGGAGTCGTTGAACCGGCCGAGCAGCCGGGCGAACTCCTCGACGTCCCGGGCCGGCCAGCCGTCCAGGGCGCGCAGGAATTCGCCCAGCCGGGCGGACCGGGCGACGTCGAACCGCCGCTGACCCTCCTCGGTGAGGCTGATCTGCGCGGCCCGCCGATCGCTGGGATCGGGGTCGCGGTTGACCAGGCCGAGCGCTTCCAGCCCGTTGATCTGCCGGCTCAACGTCCCCTTGCCCACCCCCAGCCGCCCCGCCAGCTCGGTCAACCGGATCGAGCCACTGCGGCGCAGCCAGAGCAGCAGGCCGTAGGTGTTCGGTTCGAGGTTCGGGTGCACCTCCCGGGCGATCTCCCAGGAGACCGCCCGGCCACGACGCAGCAGGGCCGTCAGTTCGTGCTCGACCGCCCGGATCGGCTTCGGCAGGTGCTCGTCGTCCACGGCGTAGAGACTACGGCGGGGTCAGCTCAGCCGTTGCCGGAGAGCCGGTGGCGCATCACCGGGCGTAGCCGCCCATCCTTCGTGGTGCCCTCGACGGTCACCTCAGCCGCGCGCCCCCGGTGGGTCAGGGTGGACACCGCGTTGCCGAAGTAGGGGCCGGCCAGCTTGCGCCAGCGCACCCCCGGGCGGCGGACACCCGCCGAGCGGGCCAACGCCCGGGTCGCCCCCGCCGGGCCGGCCGACCAGGCGAGCCGCATCAGCGGACGGATACCGGCCGGCACCTGGTTGTGGATCGGCGAACAGGTGAGCTGGTGCACCGGGGTCACCACCGCCGGGTCGGCGAACCGGGCCTGGGCCACGTACGAGTGGTGCACGTCCCCGGACAGCACGCTGATCGACGCCGGCGGGGCGTACGCCGGGCCTGCGCCGACCCGCGCGCCGGACCGGCTCGGGGTGCCGGTGCCGATCCGGGCGAAGGTTTCCGCGAGCGCCTCGAAGGAGCGGCGGAAGGCAGCCCAGTGCTCCAGGTCCAGTGCCCGGCGCAGCTTCTCCGCCCCGCGCGCCACCCAGGGCCGGCGTGAGTCGGCGAGCCTCTCGTTCCACGCCTCGACATGGTGGATGCCCTGCGGCAGCAGCCAGGGCAGCGAGGCGCCGACCACCAGGTGGTCGTAAACCCCGTGCGCCTGGTCGAGGAACCAGGCCCACTCACCCGGCGGCAGCATCGCCCGGTTGCCCCGCTCGAGCACCCGACTGCACCGGTTGTCCAGCATCACCAGCCGGGTCCGGCCCAGGTCCAGCGCGTAACTCCACTGGTACTGCACCGCACGCCAACGCTCGGTGTCGTGCGCCAGGTCGGACTCCTGGTCGACCCGGTGGCCGAACTCGCGCAGCACGCCGGTGGCGTCCTCCGCGGCGGTGACCTTCGCGAACACCGGGTCGGCGGCGATGTCGTCCGGGGAGAGGTTGCCCAGGTGCTGGTAGACCCAGTAGGAGGCGAGACCGCTGCCGATCCGCTCGGACCACCACGGCTGCTCGCGGACCTCGGCCCGCCAGGACGCCGAGGTGTTCCAGTCGTCGATGATCTCGTGGTCGTCGAAGATCATCACGCTCGGCACGGTGGAGAGCAGCCAGCGGATCTCCGGATCCCGCCAGGACTCCAGGTAGAGCTTGGTGTACTCGTCGAAGCTCACCACCTGGTCGGCCGGGGCGCCCTTCGGTCGCCGCCGGCGCCGACGCAGCAACCGGCGCACCGTCGGCGACGTGACGTCGGCGTAGACCTGGTCGCCGAGCAGCACCAGCAGGTCCGGCAGCGCGTTCGCCTCGGGGTCGGCCATCAACCGCCGGGCGTACGCGTCCAGCGCGTCCGGCGGGAGCTTGCGCGTGGTGGCGTGCTGGGTGGTTTCCCGGCATGAGCCGAAGAGCAGGCTCACCGGCTGGTCCCGGTCGTCGGCCGCCCGGGTGCGGATCACACTCGGCGGGAAGCCGCTGCTCGGCACCGGCCAGACCACCTCGTCGTCGACCAGCACCTCGTACGTGGTCGCGCTGTCCGGGGTGAGCCCCTGCACCACCACGAGCGCGTAGTGATGGTCGTACGCCGAGAAGGTGGCTTCGGTGCCGGTGGCGCCGTCCGCGGTGCGGACGGTGACCACGGCGGGCGCCGCCGTCTCCACCCAGATGGTCGCCCGGGTGTCCACCACTCGCCGCAGAAGGGGGCCGATGAGGAGGTGGGCGGCGGGCATGCGGCGAGCCTACCGCCGGTTCCCGCACCGGCCGGGGTGCGGTGGCTGGGACGCCGCGCCCGGCATCTGACAGGATTCCGGCATGGCCGAATATCTCGTCCTCGCTCTGGTCCTGCTCGGTGTGCTGATCGCCGGCACAGTCGGGCTGGTCGTGCCGCGATTGCGGCGGCGGCCCGAGCCCCCACTGCCGCGCACCGAGGTCGACACCCGGGCCGAGGAGGATCTCGCCGGCCCGCCGGTCGAGGCGCCGGAGTCCGATCTGTCCACCGGTGTCCTGGTCGAGCCGCCACCGGTGCTCGAGGTGCCCGCGCCGACCGTCGAGGTGCCCGCGCCGACCGTCGAGGTGCCCGAGCCGACCGCCGGGCGGCTGGTCCGGCTCCGCTCGCGGCTGTCCCGCTCGCAGAACGTCTTCGGCAAGGGGCTGCTCGGCCTGCTCGCCCGCGACCACCTCGACGAGGACGTCTGGGAGGAGATCGAGGACAGCCTGATCACCGCCGACGTCGGCGTCGACGCCACCCGCGACATCGTCGACCGGCTGCGCGAGCGCACCCGGGTGCTGGGCACCCGCTCGGCCTCCGAGCTGCGCGCACTGCTCGCCGCCGAGTTGGTCAACGCCCTCGACCCGAGCCTGGACCGGTCGCTGCGCACCGCCCCGAAAGACGGCGTCCCGGCGGTGCTGCTGGTCGTCGGCGTCAACGGCGCCGGCAAGACCACCACCTGCGGCAAGATCGCCCGGGTGCTGGTGGCCGACGGCCGCAGCGTCCTGCTCGGCGCGGCGGACACCTTCCGGGCCGCCGCCGCCGACCAGCTGGAGACCTGGGGGTCACGGGTCGGGGCGGAGACCGTCCGCGGCCCGGAGGCCGCGGACCCGGCCAGCGTCGCCTTCGACGCGGTCAAGCGCGGCATCGACACCGGCGTGGACACCGTGCTCATCGACACCGCCGGCCGGCTGCAGAACAAGGTCGGCCTGATGGACGAGCTGGGCAAGGTCAAGCGGGTGGTGGAGAAACAGGGCCCGATCGATGAGACACTGCTCATCCTGGACGCCACAACAGGGCAGAACGGTCTGGAGCAGGCCCGGGTCTTCACCGAGGTGGTCAACGTGACGGGCGTGGTCCTGACCAAGCTCGACGGCACCGCGAAGGGCGGCATCGTGATCGCCGTGCAGCGCAAGCTGGGCATCCCGGTGAAGCTCGTCGGCCTCGGTGAGGGCAAGGACGATCTGGCCCCGTTCGACCCGGCGCAGTTCGTCGACGCGCTGTTGGGCACCGAGGCCGCCGGACGGGACGCGTAGTCTCGGGTGACCACTGACGATCGCGCGTACGCGGGCTGGCGCGACCCCGGCCACCCCTCGCAGCGCCTCGGGAGACCGTACGTGACTTCGCAGGAGATCCCGCTGCACGGCGGCAACGTGAGCACCGTGGTCCGGGTCGGTGACACGGTCCGCCGCAACGCCGGGCCCTGGACCCCGTCCGTGCACGCCCTGCTGAGGCACCTGGAGTACGTCGGGTTCACCGGCGCACCCCGGGCCCTGGGCATGGACGAGCGCAACCGCGAGGTGCTGTCGTACCTGGAGGGGGAGTGCGGGGAGTACCCGCTCGCCCCGCACTGGGTGACCGACGAGGCGCTGGTCACCGTGGCCACCATGCTGCGGATGTTCCACGACGCGCAGTACGGCTTCACCCCGCCGCCCGGGGCGGTCTGGCGCTCGTTCGGGCCGCCGCCACCGGACACGGAGGTGATCTGCCACCACGACGCGGCGCCGCACAACGTGATCTGGCGGCCGGACGGCACGCTCGGGCTGATCGACTTCGATCTGGCGTCGCCAGGCTCCCGGATCTACGACGTGGCGTACGCGGCCTGGACCTGGGTGCCGATCTTCGCGGACCGGGATTCGATCACCCTCGGCTGGAAGCGCCCGGACCGGCCGCGCCGGCTGCGGCTCTTCGCCGACGCGTACGGGCTGATCCCCCGGGACCGGCACCGGCTGATCCGGACCATCCGCAAGCGGATCGTGGATCACGTCGAGGGAATCCGTCGGATGGCCGCCGCCGGGGAGCCGGCGTTCGTCCGGATCGTGCACAAGGGGCACCTGCGCCGGCCGATGCGCGATCTGCGGCTGCTCGACTACGAGCGGCACGCCCTGGAGAACGCCCTCCGTTGAGCGCATTCCGCTGACCGTGCGAAGTTCGTGACACGTACGAAACAACCCGTCACGAAACGGAAACCGGCACGGGACCATGGGTGAAACAGCCGGCCGCGAAGCTTCCGCCCAACCGGCCGACGGGCGACGCTGCCCCGGAAAGCCGCGAAGGAGGGAACTTCACCTTTAGGAGGCCAGCGTGCCTGAAGCACCCACGATCGACGGCGGCAATACCGTTTGGCTGCTGGTTTCGACCGCGCTCGTGCTGCTCATGACCCCGGGACTGGCGCTGTTCTACGGCGGGCTCAACCGGGCCAAGGGCGTGCTCAACATGATGATGATGAGCTTCTCCGCCATCGGGCTCATCTCTGTTCTGTGGTGGTTCTACGGCTTCAGCGTCGCCTTCGGGACCGACGTGAACGGTTTCTGGGGCGACCCGGGCGCGTACCTCGGCACCAAGACCTTCCTCGCCGAGACCGACCTGTGGGGCGCCACGGCGGAGAACCCGAGCGGCATCGGGGTTCCGCTCTACGTGTTCATGGCCTTCCAGATGGTCTTCGCGGTGATCACCGTCGCGCTGATCAGCGGTGCCATCGCCGACCGGGCCAAGTTCGCCGGCTGGCTGCTGTTCGCCTTCGGCTGGGCCACCCTGGTCTACTTCCCGGTCGCCCACTGGGTCTGGGGCGGCGGGATCATCGGCGGCGACATCCACGCGCTGGACTTCGCCGGTGGCACCGCGGTGCACATCAACGCCGGCGCGGCGGCCCTGGCCGTGGCTCTGGTGCTCGGCAAGCGGCTCGGCTGGCCGCGCGAGGGCATGAAGCCGCACAACATTCCCCTGGTCGCGCTCGGTGCCGGCCTGCTGTGGTTCGGGTGGTTCGGGTTCAACGCCGGCTCGGAGCTGACCGTCGACTCGGTCGCCGGCCTCGCCTTCATCAACACCCAGCTCGCCACGGCGGCCGCCGTGCTCGGTTGGATCGCGGTCGAATGGATCAAGGACCGGAAGCCGACCATGGTCGGCGCCTCGTCCGGCGCCGTCGCCGGCCTGGTCGCCATCACCCCGGCCTGCGGGTTCATCGCCCCCTGGGCGGCCGTTCTGCTCGGCATCGTCGCCGGGGTGGTGTGCGCGCTCGCCGTCAGTCTCAAGTACCGGTTCGGCTACGACGACTCCCTCGACGTGGTCGGCGTGCACTTCGTCGGCGGCTGGATCGGCTCGCTCTGGCTCGGCCTCTTCGCCACCAACTCGGTCAACGCCGCGATCAGTGACGTGGTGGGCGCCTCCGACGGCCTTTTCTACGGCGGCGGCGTCACCCAGCTCGGACGGCAGGCGCTCGCCGGCCTGATCGTCTCGGTCTGGTCGTTCGGCATCGCCTGGGTGCTCGCCTTCGTCATCGAGAAGACGATCGGCTTCCGGGTGCGGGCCGAGGCTGAGGTCGAGGGGATCGACATCGCCGAGCACGCCGAGAGCAGCTACGACCTGTCCCCGGCGGGCGGCGGCACGGGCAGCGCGTTCGCGATGGCCGGCATCGGCACCCCCGGTGGCGGCGTGACGAGCGGTGCCAAGCCGGAGGCGGATCCCGCCGAGCCGGTCAGCGAGAAGGTCGCCGGTTAACGTTCCTGGGATGGAGGGGTTGGACATGAAGCTGGTGACCGCGGTCATCAAGCCGTACCAGCTGGACGCGGTGAAGGAGGCTCTGCACGCCCTCGGGGTGGCCGGGCTGACCGTCAGCGAGGTTCAGGGGTACGGGCGGCAGAAGGGGCACACCGAGGTCTACCGGGGTGCCGAGTACACGGTCGAGTTCCTGCCCAAGATCCGGGTCGAGGTGCTCACCGACGAGATCGACGTGGAAAAGATCGTGGACGCCATCGTCGGTGCAGCCCGCACGGGCAAGATCGGCGACGGCAAGGTCTGGGTCACCGGTGTCGAGGAGGTCGTCCGGGTTCGTACCGGCGAACGCGGCCTCGACGCGCTCTGACCGGGCCACGACCGACATGACCTCGTTGATCAAGGGGAACGCGTCAGGGCACGCCGGCGACGGCGACGCGGGCCGCTTGATCAACGAGGTCGTCGGTCTACCCGGGGGGATCGGCGAGCCGGCCCGGCTGGCCCGGGCGGCAGCGTACGACGACTTCCTGCGGGGTTTGCTGCCCGCGCGTGCGGGCGTGGCGCTGCTCGCTGTCGGTGGGCTGGGCCGGCGGCAGTGCGCCCCGTACGGTGACCTCGACCTGGTGCTGCTGCACGCCGGTGTACCCGGCACGGACGAGCTGGCCGCCGCGGTCTGGTACCCGATCTGGGACGCCGGCCTGCGGCTGGACCACTCGGTGCGGACCGTCGCCGAGGCGCTCTCGGTGGCCCGGGACGACGTCAAGGTCGCCCTCGGGTTGCTCGATGCCCGGCTGGTGGCCGGCGACCGCGCCCTGGCCGACGCGCTGGTCCGTACCGCCGCCGACCACTGGCGGCGGACCGCCGTCCGCCAGCTGCCCGGCCTGCGGGAGGTCACCGCCGCCCGCTGGCAGGCCCACGGCGAGCTGGCCTTCCTGTTGGAGGGCGACCTCAAGGAGGCCGCCGGCGGGCTGCGCGACGTGGGGCTGCTGCGGGCGATCTCCGCCGCGGGGATCACCGACGCACTACGTCCCGCCGTGCGCGCCGCACACCTGCGCCTGCTGGACACCCGGGACGCCCTGCACCAGCAGGTCGGCCGCCGGGTCGACCGGCTGGTCGCCCAGGAGCGTGACGGGGTGGCCACGCTCCTCGGCCTCCGACAACTCCAGCTCGGCGCGTCTGACGCCGCGCGGCGCCCTGGAGCCGTCGTAGAGGACGGCGATGCCCTCCTGCGCCGGGTCGCCGGGGACGCGCGCACGGTCAGCCACGCCCTGGACGACGCCTTCCGCGCCGCCGACCGGCTGCGCTCCGGCCGCTCCCGGGGCGGGAACGGACGCCCGGTGCGCCGACCGGTGGCCCGGGACGTGGTGGAGCACGACGGCGAACTGGTGCTCGCCCGCACGGCGATCGGAGCACGCCCCGACCCGAGCCTGTCACTGCGGGTGGCCGCCGCCGCGGCCGCCACTCGGCTGCCGATAGCCCGCGCCACCTGCGAGTGGCTGGCGGCGTACTGTCCGCCGCTGCCCGCGCCCTGGCCGGCCGGGGCCCGGGCCGCGCTGACCACCCTGCTCGGCGCCGGTCCCGGCCTGGTGCCGGCCTGGGAGACCTGTGACCGGTACGGGCTGGTCGACGGCTGGCTTCCCGAGTGGGCCCGGCTGCGCAGCCTGCCCCAGCACAACCCCGTGCACCGGTACACCCTCGACCGGCACCTGGTGCAGACCGCGCACGAGGCCAGCCGACACTCCCGCGAGGTGGACCGTCCGGACCTGCTGCTCCTCGGCGCCCTGCTGCACGACATCGGCAAGGGGTTGCCCGGAGATCACAGCACGGTCGGTGTGCCGCTGGCCGAGGCGGTGGCGACCCGGATCGGCCTGCCCACCGGCGAGGTCGAGCTGATCGGCACGCTGGTCCGGCTGCACCTGCTGCTGCCCGACGTGGCCACCCGCCGGGACCTGGCCGACCCGGTGACCATCGCATCGGTGGCCGAGGCGGTCGGCGACACCGGCACACTCGACCTGCTGCACGCGCTGGTCCGGGCGGACGCGGCGGCCACCGGACCGGCGGCCTGGTCGGACTGGAAGGGCCGGCTGGTCGCCGAACTGGTCGCCCGGGTCCGCACCGCGCTGGACACCGGCGTGCTGCCCGAGCCGCCGACCCCCGACCCGGCGCTGCTGGCCGGGCCCCTGCCGGTCGTCCACCTGACCGGGGACCGAGTAGCGGTGGCGGCGGCGGACCGGCGCGGCCTGCTCGCCACGGTGGCCGGCTGCCTGGCGCTGCACCGGTTGGAAGTGATCTCCGCGGACGCCTCCGTGGTCGACGGCCGGGCCCTGGTCGAGTGCCGGGTGCAGCCGCGCTACGGCCTGCCGCCGGACCCGGTCCCGCTCCGCGCCGACCTGCGGCGAGCGGTATCCGGCGACGTGTCGGTCACCCAGCGGCTGCGCGGCCGTGCGCTCGCCGCCCGGGGCGGCGGCGCGGCCCCCCGGGTGGTTTGGCACCGCGAGGCGGCCACCGACGCGGTGCTGCTGGAACTGCGCGCCGCCGACGCCGCCGGGCTGCTCTACCGCGTCACCTGTGCGCTCGACGAGGCGGGTGCCCTGGTCCGCGCGGCCCGCATCTCCACCCTCGGCGCCGACGTGGTCGACGCCTTCTACCTGGTCGGCGGCTGGCCGGACGACGCCACCCGAGCCCGCCTGGAGACCGCAGTCCTTGCCGCCGTCTGACCCGCGATCGGATCCGCCCCGAAGCCCCGGCCGGTGCCCGCGCTGCGCTGTCCGACGCGCGGCGCTGCGCCGTCCGACGCCCGGCGCTGCGGCGTCCGCCTAGCCGACGCGGCACCTCATTGCTCTGCTAGGCCCAGCACACCCCCGGGCGGGGGGACGCCGCCCACCGGACGTGGTCCCTGCTGTCGGTACCGCGGCCGCCGCCGCTGTCCGGCTGCCACGCGCGCCTGCGTCTTCGGCGGCCCAACCCTCGTGCCAGCCCATCTCGCTCACAAGCGTTATACCTCAGAGTCATATTTATGCCTCAGAGGTATAACGCTCGCGGAGGTGTCCGCCGCCGGCCCGGGCGCGCTCGAGCCGTCCGGCGGGTCTCACCGCCCAGCGGGAGCGCTGTGGCGCCGTCCGGAGGGGGCCTTGTCCGGAAGGGCCCTGTCCGGAAGGGCGCCGTCCGGGGGTGTGCCTTCTGGGGGTGTGCCGGGGAACGGCGGCCGGTGAGAGGCGCGGGCCGGCGGGTGGCGCGGCCACCGGCAGCGGGCGGGAGCGGCAGAGCGGCGTGCGGCAGAGCGGCGTGTGGCAGGGCTTTTGGGGCAGGGCGGCGTGTGGCAGGGCGGCGTGCGGCGAGGCGGACAGGGGCGGGGGCCCTGGGGCGGCGGGTACGTCCGGGGGCGTAGCTGCGGTGCCGCTCGTGGACGCACGCCGGGCGGCTTCGGCGCGGGCAGAATGACGGCCATGCGAGGGAGCGGGCAGCGAGGGTGGCAGGAGACGGCCGTTGACGCGGCGCTCGCCCTGGTGCTGCTCGGATTCGCGCTGCTCGCGACCGGCCTGGCCGGGAACAACCAGCCGGGGTCGAGGCCGGTGGACGCCGCCTGCCGGGTGCTGATCGCGGTCGCCGCGCTGGCCCTGCTGGCCCGACGCCGCGCCCCGGTCGCCACCCTGGCCGTGGTCACCGTGGCAACCACGGCGTACCTCGTGCTCGGCTACCCGTACGGTCCGATTCTGCTCACTTTCCTGATCGCGGTGTACACCGTGGCGGCGCGACTGCCGGTGCGGCTTGCGGCGCTTGCCACCGGCGGCGCGTTCGTGCTGCTGCTGACACACGTCTTTTGGTCCCGGGGTCCGGCTCCGGGCTGGGCCGCGGTGCTGCCCGCGTCGGCGTGGGCGGTCGTACCGTTCGCGGCGGGGACGGTGGTGCGGGTCAACCGCGAGGCGACGGCCCGCAGTCGTGCCGAGCAGGCTCGCAGCCGCGCCGAGCAGGCCCGGCGACAGGCCGACGAGGAGCGGCTGCGCATCGCTCAGGAGGTGCATGACGTGGTGGGGCACGGGCTGGCCGCGATCAGCATGCAGGCGGAGATCGCCCTGCACCTGCTGCCGAAACGGCCGGAGCAGGCGGAGACCGCGCTGACCGCGATCAGCCGGACCAGCCGGGAGGCACTCGACGAGCTGCGGGTCACTCTGGGGGCCGTGCGGCGGGGCGCGGAGCGTGGGCCGGTGCCCGGCCTGGCCCGACTCCCGGCGCTGCGCGACCGGCTCGCCGGGGCTGGTCTCGCCGTCGAGCTGCGGGTGGTCGGTGATCCCCGGGAGCTGCCGAACCCGGTGGACCTGGCCGCGTACCGGGTGGTGCAGGAGGCGTTGACCAACGTCCTGCGCCACGCCGGGGTGGCCAACGCGGACGTGACGGTCGGCTACCGCGTCGACGAGTTGACCGTCGAGGTCACCGACCGGGGCGCGGGCGCGGCCGGCGACGTGTTGGATCCCGCCGGCGACGGCGGGCACGGTCTGGCCGGGATGCGGGAGCGGGTCGACGCGCTCGGTGGGCGGCTGCTCGTCGGGCCGCGCCCCGACGGCGGTTTCCGGGTGTACGCCCGGCTGCCGGTGGAGCCGTCCGCGTGATCCGGGTGCTGATCGCCGACGACCAGGACCTGGTCCGGCTCGGGCTGCGCGCGCTGGTGGAGAGCGAGGACGACCTGGCGCTCGCCGGTGAGGCGGCCGACGGACTGCGGGCGGTGGAGCTGGCCCGCCGGGAACGGCCGGACGTGGTGTTGATGGACATCCGGATGCCGGGCATCGACGGGATCGAGGCCACCCGTCGGATCGTCGCCGACCCCGACCTGGTCGGCACACGGGTCGTGGTGCTCACCACCTTCGAGCTGGACGAGTACGTCTTCGACGCGCTGCGGTACGGGGCGAGCGGGTTCCTCACCAAGGACACCCGGCCGGCCGAGCTGCTGCGGGCTGTCCGGCTGGTCGCCGAGGGGGAGGCGCTGCTGTCGCCGTCGGTGACCCGGCGGGTGGTGCGGGAGTTCGCCACCCGCCCGTCCCGGGCGCCCCGCCCGCACCCGCGGCTCGACGCGCTCACCGACCGGGAGCGCCAGGTGGTCGGCCTGGTCGGTGAGGGGCTGAACAACGAGGAGATCGCCGCCCGGCTGGTGGTCAGCCCGGCGACCGCGCGTACCCACGTCAGCAGGGCGATGGGCAAGCTGGGCGCTCGGGACCGGGCGCAGCTCGTCGTCTTCGCGTACCAGTCGGGGTTGGTGTCCGGATAAACGGCGGCGGCCGGGCGCGGCGGGGCGGCCGGGACGCGGCCCGGGCCGGGCGACAGCGGCCGTGCAGCCGGCCCGCTACCCTTGCGGTGGTCGGACTCCGCACTGCCGGCCACGTTGTGCCCGCCGGAACACTGACAAACGGGATGTTCGCGTGTTTGACACCTTGAGTGACCGCCTGTCCGGGATCTTCACCAAGCTCCGCGGCAAGGGGCGGCTCACCGACGCCGACATCGACGCCACCGCGCGCGAGATCCGCCTCGCGCTGCTGGAGGCGGACGTCGCGCTGCCGGTCGTCAAGGGCTTCATCGCGGCCGTCAAGGAGCGGGCCCGCAGCTCCGAGGTCTCCCAGGCGCTGAACCCGGCCCAGCAGATCATCAAGATCGTCAACGATGAGCTGATCAACGTGCTCGGCGGCGAGGGCCGGCGGCTCCAGTTCGCCAAGCAGTCCCCGACCGTGATCATGCTGGCCGGCCTCCAGGGCTCCGGTAAGACCACCCTCGCCGGCAAGCTGGCCCGCTGGCTCAAGGGCCAGGGGCACCAGCCGCTGCTGGTCGCCGCGGACCTCCAGCGTCCCAACGCCGTCGGGCAGCTCCAGGTGCTCGGTGGCCGGGCCGGCGTCGAGGTGTACGCCCCGGAGCCCGGCAACGGCGTCGGCGACCCGGTCCAGGTGGCCCGCGCGTCGATCGAGCACGCGAAGCGGGCGGCCCGGGACATCGTCATCGTCGACACCGCCGGCCGGCTCGGCATCGACGCCGAGATGATGCAGCAGGCCGCCGACATCCGCGACGCGGTCCAGCCGGACGAGGTCATCTTCGTCATCGACGCGATGGTCGGTCAGGACGCCGTCCGCACCGCCGAGGCGTTCCGTGACGGTGTCGGCATCACCGGTGTGGTGCTCTCCAAGCTCGACGGCGACGCCCGTGGTGGCGCCGCGCTGTCGGTGCGCGAGGTGACCGGGCAGCCGATCCTGTTCGCCTCCACCGGCGAGAAGCTGGAGGACTTCGACGTCTTCCACCCCGACCGGATGGCCAGCCGGATCCTCGGCATGGGCGACGTCCTCACTCTGATCGAGCAGGCCGAGCAGGCCTTCGACTCCGATCAGAAGGAGAAGATGACCGCCAAGCTGATGGGCGGCGAGCAGTTCACCCTGGAGGACTTCCTCGACCAGCTCATCGCCGTGCGGCGGATGGGTCCGATCGCCAACGTGCTGGCCATGATGCCCGGCATGGGGCAGATGAAGGACCAGCTGGCCGATCTGGACGACACCCACTTCGACCGGGTCACCGCGATCATCCGGTCGATGACCCCGGGCGAGCGGACCAACCCGAAGATCATCAACGGCTCCCGCCGGGCGCGCATCGCCAACGGCTCCGGAGTCACCGTGATGGACGTCAACCAGCTGCTCAACCGCTTCGCCGACGCGCAGAAGATGATGAAGCAGATGGGCGGCATGATGGGCCTGCCCGGCGGTGGCCGGCGCAAGGCGACCAAGTCGCCGAAGAACAAGCGGAAGGGCACCAAGGGTGGCGGTCGGCCGCGTACCGGCGCCGGTGCCGGGATGCCGGGCGGCTTCCCGGGCGGTATGCCGCAGCTCCCGCCGGGGATGGACCCGAACGACCTCGCCGGGGGCCAGGGGCTGCCGCCCGGCTTCAAGCTCCCGAAGATCGACTTCAACAAGCTCGGCAAGGGTGGCGACAAGGGCCCCCGCTGATTCCGCAGACGCCGGGCTGATCGGGTAGGACTGTGCGCATGGCTCTTCATGTGCGCGGTGTGCTGCTCCCCGACGACGAGGTCCGGGATCTCTGGCTGGTCGGCGACCGGGTGACCTTCACCCCGGTGCCCGACGCGGAGACGGTGGTCGACGGCGGTTTCGTCCTGCCTGGGCTGGTCGACGCGCACTGCCACATCGGCATCGCCCGTGGCGGTGCCCCGATCACCTCCCTCGATCAGGCCCGCGAGCTGGCCCACGTCGACCGGGACGCTGGCGTGCTGGCGATCCGCGACGCCGGCTCGCCGTACCCGTACCCCGAACTCGACGACGAACTGGACCTGCCGCGACTGGCCCGGGCGGGCCGGCATGTCGCGCCGCCGAAGCGCTACCTGCGCGACATCGGCGTGGAGGTCGGCGCGGCCGAGGTGGCCGCCACGGTGGCGGCTCAGGCGCGGGCCGGCAACGGCTGGGTCAAGCTGGTCGGCGACTGGATCGACCGCGGCGTGGGTGACCTGGCGCCGGCCTGGGACGCGGACACCCTCACCGCCGCCGTGCGGGCCGCGCACGACGCCGGGGTACGCGCAGCGGTGCACACCTTCTCCGAGTCGGCGGTGGAGATCATGGTGCGGGCCGGGGTGGACTCGGTCGAGCACGGCACCGGGCTGAGCCTCGACCTGATCGACGAGATGGCCCGCCAGGGCACCGCGCTGGTCCCCACGATGATCAACATTGCCACCTTCGACGGCATCGCAGAGCAGGCGCGGGCCAAGTTCCCCGGGTATGCCGAGCACATGCTGGCACTGCGGGACGGATTCCCGGAGGTGGTGCGGGCCGCACACGAGGCGGGCGTGCCGATCTACGTGGGCACCGACGCGGGCGGCGGCATCGACCACGGGCTGGCCGCCGAGGAGATGCTGCTGCTGCACGAGCGGGCCGGGATGGCGCCGATCGACGTGCTGGCCGCAGCCTCCTGGGGCGCCCGGGAGTGGCTCGGTTTTCCCGGCCTGGTCGAGGGCGGCCTCGCCGACCTGACGGTCTACCCCGAGGACCCACGCCACGACCTGCGCGTCGTCCGTGCCCCGTCCCGCACCATCCTCCGGGGCCGCGTCATCCGCTGACGCCCCGCGCGCGGCCCGTGGGGTTAGTGGGTTGGGCGGGCCGTCGCCGCGAAGAGGCGTATCGCCAGGTCGGTCAGGGCTGAGGCGGTCTGGTCGATCGGGGAGCGGGGAAGCACGATGTGGCTCACCACCAGGCGGACGATGCTGTCGGCGGCGAAGGCCAGCGCGGCCGGGTCGGCTCCCGGCAGGTGGTCTCCGGCCCACTCGATCAGCGCGCCGGAAGCCTCGGTGAGCACCACCTCGGCCCGGGTGGTCAGATATGGCAGCAGCTCGTCCGAGCCACCCCGGGCACTGGTCAGGATGGCCTTGACCAGCGGGTTGTCCGCTGCCGTGGCGAGGGTGCGCGCGATGGCCGCGTATGCCCCGGCCCGCACGTCGTCGCCGTTCGCGACAAGTGCGGCACGGACGTCGCCGACGAACCGGTCCACCTCGCGCCGGGCCAGCGCCTCGGCCAGCCCCGCCTTGCTGCCGAACTCGTTGTAGACGGTCTGCCGGCTCACCCCGGCCGTGGTGGCCACCCCACCCATCCGGACCGCGTCCCAGCCGCCGGCGATGGTCCGCGTACGGGCGGCGTCCACGATCGTGTCCCGCAGTTGCTGGCGCGGCGAGCCGGTCGATGCAGTCATGGTGGTCGAATTCTACGGGGGCACCGTCGCCACGCCCAGAGCTGCCACGACGACGACAAGCCGGGCGTGACACCGCACGACGGGCGGGCGCGACACGGCACGGCCACTCCCGGACGCGGTGTCCCCCCGTGTGGCGCATAGGATGTGCGGTCATGGCACGCGTGCTCACTCCCCGTGCGGAGGACTTCCCCCGCTGGTACCAGGACCTGATCGCCAAGGCGAAGCTGGCCGACAACGGCCCGGTCCGCGGCACCATGGTCATCCGCCCGGCCGGCTATGCCATCTGGGAACGGATGCAGGCCGAGATGGACGCCCGGATCAAGGCGGCGGGCGCGGAGAACGCGTACTTCCCGCTGTTCATTCCGGAGAGCTACCTCAAGCGCGAGGCCCAGCACGTCGAGGGCTTCTCGCCGGAGCTGGCGGTGGTCACTCACGGTGGCGGCAAGCAGCTCGCCGAACCGGTGGTGGTGCGCCCCACCAGCGAGACGGTCATCGGCGAGTTCATGGCCAAGTGGATCGACTCGTACCGGGACCTGCCGCTGCTGCTCAACCAGTGGGCCAACGTGGTCCGGTGGGAGCTGCGCCCGCGGATCTTCCTGCGTACCAGCGAGTTCCTCTGGCAGGAGGGGCACACCGCGCACGCCACCCGCGAGGACGCCCGGGCCTACGCCCGGCGGATCCTGCACGAGGCGTACGAGGACCTGATGGTCAACGTGATCGGCATCCCCGTGGTGGTGGGTCTGAAGACGGCCCGCGAGCGGTTCGCCGGTGCGACCGCCACGTACACCTGTGAAGGCATGATGGGCGACGGCAAGGCGCTTCAGCTGGGCACCAGCCACGAGCTGGGCCAGAACTTCGCCAAGGCGTTCGACATCAGCTACTCGTCGGCCGAGGGTGGCCGGGAGCACGCCTGGACGACCTCCTGGGGCACCTCGACCCGGATGCTCGGCGGGCTGATCATGGCGCACGGCGACGACAACGGCCTGCGGGTGCCGCCGAGGCTGGCCCCGATCCAGGCGTACGTCATGATCGTCAAGGACGGCGAGGGCGTCGCCGAGGCGGCGGCCAAGCTGCGCGACGGCCTGCGTGACGCCGGTGTCCGGGTCGCGCTCGACGACCGCACGGACACCGCGTTCGGCCGCCGGGCCGTCGACGCCGAGCTGCGCGGCTATCCGGTACGCGTCGAGGTCGGCCCCCGCGACCTGGCCGCCGGCAACGCCGTGGTGGTGCGCCGTACCGACGGGTCGAAGTCCCCGACGCCGGTGGCCGACGTGGTCGGCGTGGTGCTGGCCGCGCTGGAGACCGACCAGCAGGTGCTGCACGACCAGGCGCTGGCCAACCGCGAGTCGCTCACGGTGGAGGTGGCCACCCTCGCCGAGGCGATCGAGGCCGCCGCGAACGGCTGGGCCCGGGTGCCGTGGTCGGCGGTCGGCGTGGCCGGCGAGGCCGAGGCGAACGGCCAGGGCGTCACGGTGCGCTGCCTGCTTCGCGCCGACGGCTCGGTGCCGGACTCCGAGGACGAACCCGACCTGATCGCCATCCTCGCCCGCGCCTACTGAGGCGGAAGGAAGGGCACCTTCTTAACGCCTGCGGTAGAGGAAGGGCCCCCTGTTAACAGCCCCGGAGGTGGTGCGGTGCGCTTCGAGTCGGGTCGGCTGATCATGCACCGCAGCGTGCGACGCGGCCGGATCGGATGGGTCCGGCCGGGCCGGGTGGTCAGCGACGACGAGCGGGGCCTGCTGGTCTGGATCGCCCGGGACTCGCCGGTCGCCCACGAGGTGAGCGAGGCGGGGCTGGGGATGCGGGCGATGCCGTTCGCCCAGTGGATCTCGTCGGCGTACCGGCTGGAGCACGGGCGCTGGAACGGGCCGCCGCTGCTGAAGTTCCTGCCCACCGGTGCGGCGCACTCCGTCTGGTGGTTCCGGGACGCGCAGGGCCGGTTCGCCCACTGGTACGTCAACCTGGAGGAGCCCGGCGTGCGCTGGGACGACGGCCCGGTGGCCGGCGTCGACGTGGTGGACCAGGACCTCGACGTGGTGGTGCACCCGGACCGCAGCTGGCAGTGGAAGGACGAGGAGGAGTTCGTCGAGCGCCTCGCCTTCCCGGACGACTACTGGGTGGCCGACGAGAAGGCGGTTCGGGCCGAGGGGGAGCGGGTGATCGCGCTCGCCGAGGCCGGAGAGTTCCCGTTCGACGGCACCTGGTGCGACTTCGCGCCTCCCGCCGACTGGGACGTACCGGACGAACTTCCGCCGGGCTGGGACCGTCCGCGGGTGCGCTGAGGGGTGTTCCGGGTCACCGGTCCGGGCGAGCCGGGCGCGGTGTCCGGGTCCGGTGCGAGAGATCGGCGGCGGATCTGGCAGAATGGGTCGCTGGTATCCGGCGCGCGTCCGGCGCCCTCTAACCCAGGCGCGTCGCCAGTCCACCGAGTAGTCTCCGGCCCAACCCCACTGTGCCGTCGGCGCTCACCCATACACACCGCCCGTACCGGGCTGGTGAGATCGCAACAGGAGCGAAACAACTGTGGCCGTAAAGATCCGGCTCCTGCGGATGGGTAAGATCCGCAACCCGCAGTACCGCATTGTCATCGCCGACTCGCGCACCAAGCGTGACGGCCGGGCGATCGAGTTCGTCGGGGTGTACCAGCCGAAGGAAGACCCTTCGATCATCGAGGTCAAGTCGGAGCGGGTCCAGTACTGGCTGTCCGTCGGCGCTCAGCCGAGCGAGGCGGTGCAGCGGCTGCTGGAGCTGACCGGTGACTGGCAGAAGTACAAGGGCCTGCCGGCCCCGCCGCCGCTGAAGGTCGCCCCCGAGCGGGCCGACCGCAAGGCGGCGTACGAGGCTGAGGCGAAGGCCGCCGCCGGGCTCGCCCCGGAGACCCCGGCCAAGCCGGCCAAGAAGGCCGCCAAGGCCGCTGAGGCTCCGAAGGCCGAGGCTCCGGCTGAGGCTCCGAAGGCCGAGGCTCCGGCTGAGGCGCCGAAGACCGAGGCTCCGGCCGAGGCCCCGGCTGCCGCTGCCGACGCCGGTGAGCAGGCCTGATATGCCTCTGCGTCCGGCGTTGGAGCACCTGGTCAAGGGCATCGTCGACCACCCGGACGATGTCCGGGTGCGGATGGTCGATTCCCGTCGGGGCAAGCGGCTGGAAGTCCGCGTGCACCCCGAGGACCTCGGCACTGTGATCGGGCGGTCCGGCCGGACCGCCAAGGCGCTGCGCCAGGTGATCGGCTCCATCGGCGGGCGCGGGGTACGCGTCGACATCGTCGACTCGTACTGATGCAGCTCGTCGTCGGCAGGATCGGCAAGCCGCACGGTGTCCGCGGTGAGGTCACCGTGGAGGTGCGGACCGACGAGCCCGAAGCACGGTTCGCCCCAGGCACGGTGCTGCGCACCGAGCCTGGGGCGACGCCCCAGACTGTGTCCCCGCGCAGCAGCGGCGTGCTGCGCACCGAGCCTGGGGCGGTTCCGCCGCCCCCGGCCACGGACGGGCCCGGGGTGCTGTTCCGGGTCCCGGCCGAGCTGACCATCGAGGAATCCCGCTTCCATCAGGGCCGGATGCTGGTCGCGTTCGCCGGGATACTGGATCGCGACGGCGCCGAGGCGCTGCGCGGGACCCTGCTCGTGGTGGACAGCGCCGACGTGGAGCCCCCGGAGGACCCGGAGGAGTTCCACGACCACCAGCTCGTCGGGCTGGCCGTGGTCACGCCGGGCGGCGAGCGGCTGGGCGAGGTGGCCCGGATCGACCACGCCCCCTCCTCCGACCTGCTGGTGCTGCGACGCCCCGAGGGGCGTGTCGCGTTGATCCCGTTCGTCCGGGCGATCGTTCCGGAGGTCGACCTGGCCGGTGGACGCGTGATCGTCGACCCACCCGCCGGACTGCTCGACCTTTAGGACCACCCGCATGCGCGTCGACATCGTGTCGATCTTCCCGGAGTACTTCGCCCCTCTCGACCTGTCGCTGATCGGCCGGGCCCGGGCCAATGGCGTACTCCAGTTGGCCGTGCACGACCTGCGGACCTGGACCCACGACGTGCACCGCACGGTCGACGACACCCCCTACGGCGGCGGTCCGGGCATGGTGATGCGCCCGGAGCCGTGGGGCGGCGCGCTGGACGCGCTCGCGCCGGCCGAAGCCCCGCCGCCCCGGCTGCTGGTGCCCTCGCCGGCCGGTGTCCCGTTCACCCAGGCCATGGCGCACGAGCTGGCCGCCGAGCCGCACCTGCTCTTCGCCTGCGGTCGGTACGAGGGGATCGACCAGCGGGTACTGGCGCACGCCGCGACCCGGATGCCGGTCACCGAGGTGTCGCTCGGCGACTACGTGCTCTTCGGCGGCGAGGTGGCGGTGCTGGTCGTCCTGGAGGCGGTCACCCGGCTGCTGCCCGGTGTGCTGGGCAACGCCGGCTCGCTGGACGAGGAGTCGCACGCGCACGGGCTGCTCGAAGCGCCGATCTACACCAAGCCGCCGAGCTGGCGCGGGCACGACGTGCCGGAGGTGCTCCGCTCCGGCGATCACGGCAAGATCGCCCGCTGGCGGCGCGAGGAGGGTCTGCTGCGCACCGCCGCCCGGCGCCCGGACCTGCTCGCCGCGCTGCCCGCCGATCAGCTCGACAAACGGGACATCGCGGCGCTGGACCGGGCCGGATTTCAGCCGCCGCCGGGGGATGTGGCAAAGTAGAGGGGTTGCCGCATCCGTCCGCGCCCGCGGGCGGCTGCGAGGATCCTCGACCGGGGTCGGCACGCCGACCACCACCCGGGGATCAGAACCACCCACCCGCGCACCGAGTGACGGTGCGCCGTGAGCCTCACGAGGACGCAGCGATGAACATCCTGGACGCCCTTGACGCCCAGTCGAAGCGGACCGATCTTCCCGACTTCCGTGCCGGTGACACCGTCAAGGTGCACGCCCGCGTCGTTGAGGGCGCCCGGTCCCGTGTCCAGATCTTCCAGGGCGTCGTGATCCGCCGCCAGGGTGACGGTCTGCGCGAGACCTTCTCGGTCCGCAAGGTCAGCTTCGGTGTCGGCGTCGAGCGGACCTATCCGATCAACGGCCCGGGCATCGACCGGATCGAGATCGTGACCCGCGGTGCCGTGCGCCGCGCCAAGCTGTACTACCTGCGCGAGCTGCGCGGCAAGAAGGCCAAGATCAAGGAGAAGCGGGAGAAGCAGCCCAGCTGACTTCCCGCTCGCCACGCCGCCTGAGCTGCGCGTATGCCGTACCGACCGGACCGCACTACCCTGGTCGTACGGGCGCAGCGAGGCGGCGGCCCCGCCCATGTGGCGGGCAGCCGTCCACAACCGCCCGTGGGGCCTCGACGAGGCTCCCGGGCGGTGGTGTTTCTGCGGACCGGGGAGTGGCGTGGTGCAGACGCTTGACGAGGACGGCACCGTCGATC
Organism: Micromonospora sp. NPDC005206; assembly: GCF_040608175.1. NCBI lineage: Bacteria > Bacillati > Actinomycetota > Actinomycetes > Micromonosporales > Micromonosporaceae > Micromonospora > Micromonospora sp. NPDC005206. The sequence continues at coordinate 12,048 of NZ_JBEXHU010000018.1, read as the reverse complement.
CGTGGCGCCGGCGGGCCCGCCGCACCCGCCGGCAGATGCCGCTCTGGCAGGAGCTCCCGCTGCTGCTGGTCGTCGCGTTCTGCCTCGCGGTGCTGATCCGCACCTTCCTGCTCCAGGCGTTCTTCATCCCGTCCGGTTCGATGGAGGACACGCTCCTGATCGGCGACCGCGTGCTGGTCAACAAGGTCGTCTACGACGTCCGCGACCCGGTACGCGGCGAGGTGGTGGTCTTCCGGGGCACCGACCGCTGGGCACCGCAGGTCGACGAGCAGCCGGCGCCGGGCTTCGCCGGCAAGCTCACCCGGACCGTCGGTGACCTGGTGGGGGTGAGCCGCCCCGGCGAGAAGGACTTCATCAAGCGGGTGATCGGTCTCCCCGGCGACCGGGTCAAGTGCTGCGACAGCCAGGGCCGGGTCACCGTCAACGGCACTCCACTCGACGAGCCGTACGTGGTGCGCGACTCCCCGCTGGACCTGCCACCCAACCCGGGGGAGTGCCGCTCCCGGCGTTTCGACGAGGTCGTCGTGCCGCCCGGCCAGATCTTCGTGATGGGCGACCACCGGCTGGTGTCCCAGGACGCGCGTTGCCAGGGCCCGGTGCCGATCGACAACGTGGTCGGCCGTGCCTTCATGGTGGTCTGGCCGTCCTCCCGGTGGAATCCGCTGTCGGTGCCGTCGACGTTCGACGACGTGTCCGGGCCGGCTGCGGCGTCCTCGGGCGCGCCCCCGGTCCGTCCGACCCCGCAGGGCGGTGTGCTGCTGCTTCTTCCCCTGGTAGCCGCGCTGCGGCGTTCCCGCGCGTTCCGGACGGTGACGTCTGGCCCGGCAACGTAGGCTCCTTGGCGTGATTGACGAGCAGACCGACAAGCCCCGTAGTTCCTTCTGGAAGGAGCTGCCGATCCTGCTGGGTGTGGCGATCCTGGTAGCGGTGCTGGTCCGCGCCTTCGTGCTGCAGACCTTTTTCATCCCCTCCCCGTCCATGGAAAACACCCTCAAGATCGATGACCGGGTGCTGGTCAACAAGCTGGTCTACGACTTCCGGTCACCGCACCGCGGCGAGGTGATCGTGTTCAAGGCGCCGATCGAGTGGAGCGGCAACCCCGACGGTGAGGACTTCATCAAGCGGGTGATCGGCGTCGGTGGTGACCACGTGGTCTGCTGCGACCCGCAGGAGCGGCTGGTGATCAACGGCAAGTCGCTCGACGAGCCGTACATCTTCTCGATGGACGGGGTCCGCGACAAGCCGGCGGACCAGGAATTCGACATCACCGTGCCGAAGGGGCGGCTGTGGGTGATGGGCGACCACCGGTCGGCCTCGGGCGACTCGCTGGAGCACTGGCAGCAGTCCGGGCAGAACATCACCGAGGCCACGATCCCGGAGGGCGAGGTGGTCGGGCGGGCGTTCACCGTGTTCTGGCCGGTCAACCGGGCCACCTGGCTGACCGTGCCGGATCAGTACGACGGCATTCCGAAGCCGTAGGCCCGACGGGGGCGTGGGCGATCCGCCGCCGGTCTGGCAGGCTGGGGGCGTGACCGTCTACACCCCTCGACGCGCCGCCCGCGTGCTGCTCGTCGACGCGGCCGGCCGGGTTCTGCTCTTCGACGGCTTCGACCCGGCCCGCCCCGGGCACCGCTACTGGTTCACCCCGGGCGGTGGGCTGGATCCGACGGAGTCACCGGCGGCGGGCGCGGCCCGGGAGTTGGCCGAGGAGACCGGGTTGCGACTCGACCCCGCCGAGCTGGGCGAGCCGGTCTGGTCCGAGATGACCGAGTTCCCGTTCGACGGTGTGTGGTATCGCCAGCAGCAGGTGTTCTTCCTGGTCCAGGTGTCGTCGTGGCAGGTGGACACCGCGGGCTTCGACGACGTCGAGCAGCGCAGCATCGCCGGTCACCGCTGGTGGTCGCCGGACGAGCTGGCGGCCAGCGATGAGCGGTACTACCCGGTCGAGCTGCCCGCCCTGCTGACCACGCTCCTGCGACCGACGGTCGGCGTCGGCCGGGACGAGGGCTCGTGCTGACCCCGCCGCGCACCGTCGTGCGCCGGGAGGCCGGGCTGTACGCGCTGGAGCGGGCGTTGCAGCGGCGCGGCTTCCGGCAGGTCGCTGGTGCCGACGAGGCCGGTCGGGGCGCGTGCGCCGGTCCGCTGGTCGCCGCCGCGGCGGTGCTGCCCGAGGGGCGACGGGGCGAGATCGACGGGCTGGCCGACTCCAAGCTGCTCACCCCGGCGAGCCGGGAGCGGGTGTACGCGGAGGTCGTGGACCGCGCGCTGGCGTACGCCGTGGTGGTCATCCCGGCCGAGGAGGTCGACGCCAGGGGGCTGCACGTGTGCAACCTGTCCGCGATGCGCCGGGCGCTCGCCTCGCTCACCACCCGGCCGGAGTACGTGCTGACCGACGGCTTCGGCGTGGACGGCCTGGGGGTGCCGGGGCTGGCGGTGTGGAAGGGCGACCGCGTGGCGGCCTGCGTGGCGGCGGCCAGCGTGCTCGCCAAGGTCACCCGGGATCGGATCATGGTGGAGTTGGACGGGGTGTTCCCGGCGTACGGCTTCGCCGAGCACAAGGGCTACATCACCCCGGAGCACTCCGCGGCGCTGCGGGAGCACGGGCCGTGCCGGGAGCACCGGTTCTCGTACGTCAACGTCGCCGCGGTCTCCGGTCGCGACGGCCGGCCGCCGCGCGCCCGTCGGCCCGTCCAACCGGGCCCGGATGAGCCGATGGAGCGCTCCTGGGCGTCAGGGAGTACCGTCGGCGTGGCGTTGGGCGAGCAGCTTCGGCCTCCGGCGCCGGTGGGGGAAGATGTGGTCATGGAAGGCGGAGTGCGATGAGCGCGGAAGATCTCGAGAAGTACGAGACCGAGATGGAGCTGCAGCTCTACCGGGAGTACCGCGACATTGTCCGCCAGTTCTCCTACGTGGTGGAGACGGAACGCCGGTTCTACCTGGCCAACCAGGTCGACCTGCACGTGCGCAACTCCGACGGCGAGGTCTACTTCGAGGTTGAGATGCACGACGCCTGGGTGTGGGACATGTACCGTCCTGCCCGCTTCGTGAAGAACGTCCGAGTGATGACTTTCAAGGACGTCAACGTCGAGGAGCTGGAGAAGCCGGACATCTCGCTCCCCGCCGACTCCGGCTTCGGCGGCTGACCGCTCCCGTACCGTCCGGCGCCACCACGGGCCCCCCACCCGTGGCGTAGCCCACGCCGCCGGTCATTCGGCCGGCACCACGACCTCAACCCGCTGCACCAGGTTGTTGGCGAAGCCGCCCCGGTTCCACGGCTGCTCAACCGGCTGGGTCCGCCCGGAGGCGTCCGTCGCCCGCGCGCCGAGCACGTACCGGCCCGGCGTCGCCGTCCACTCGTGCCGCCACCGTCGCCAGGCGAAGTCGCCGCCCTCCGCGGCGTCCAGCTCCGCCGGCACCCAGGTCGTCCCGCCGTCAGTGGTCACCTCCACGGAGACCACCGGCGCGTGCCCCGACCAGGCCCGACCGTCCAGAGTGCACGGCCCCGGCCGGAGCACGCGGCGGCGGGACATGAAGTCGGGGAAGCCGGGCGGGCGGACCAGCGCGCGTGGCTCGATCCGGGTGACCGGAACGCCCGGGTCGTCGGCGTCGCGGCGCAGCCGGTAGGCGACCGCGTTCTGGTAGCCCTCGAACGGTTCCGTCCGGACGTCGATCGAGTGGAGCCACTTCACGTGCGCCATGCCGTACCAGCCCGGCACGATCAGCCGCAGCGGCGCACCGTGCTGCGGCAGCAGGGGAGCACCGTTCATCTCGTACGCCAGCAGCACCTCCTCGCGCAGCGCGTCGGCGACGGGCAGCCCGCGCTGGTAGTCCTGCTCGACCCCGCGCTCGACGCCGTGATCGGCGCCGGTGAAGACCACGTCGACCGCGGCCGGGTCGAGACCCGCCTCGCGCAGCAGCGGCGCCAGCGGGGTGCCGGTCCATTCGGCGTTGCCGACCGCCTCGACCAGCCAGGGCTGGCTGACCGGCCGGGGGTCCAGCAGGACCCGGCCGTTGCCGGCGCACTCCAGGGTGACCCGGTGGGTGACCCGGGGCCGTTCACGAAGCTCCGCCAGGCTGACGGTCAGCGGCCGGTCCACCGCACCGCCGACGGTCAGCGCGTGCGTGGCCGGGTCCAGCTCCGGGATGTCGTAGTGGATGAGCAGGTAGTGCAACCCCGCCGGGGTGACGTCGTAGCGCAGCGCCTCCAGCGGGATGCCGTGGTTGCGGGCGGCGAGCTGCAACTCCTCGGCGCTGATCGCCTCGCCCGGCTCAGCGAGCCGGGACGGGCCGCTCACCTCGGCGACCGTCGGCGCGTCGGCCGCCCCGAGGTGCGGAGTCGGGACGTCCTGCTGAGACCCCGACGTCCGGTCATCGACAGTGGTCATAGGGGCCTCCCCGGCTCGGACGGCGGCACTGCGCTCGCACTCGGACCAGCCTAGGCCCTCTGCGACGGCCCGAGCGCGGCCCGGTGCGCGCGACGCCTCCGGTGCGGGGTGGCAGGGTCATCGGGGGAGGAAGCGGAACATCGTCAACCCGGGCGGCAGAGGCCGGGGACGGTTGAGGTGGCGGTGCACGCCGACGCCGACCCGGTCCGCCGGGCGACCTACCGCGACCGGTGCGAATCCCTCCTGCGCGAACCAGTCACAGACGGCGGGCACCAGATCCGGCTCGCGCCGATGCCGGGTCCAGATCACCGTGCCGCCCCTCGCGCAGAGCGCGGCAGAGTGCCCCACGGTGGCCCGAACGTCGGCGTCCGACACGTTGCCGAACACCCCGCAAAGCAGCACGAGGTCGGCCGGGACCAGATCGGCGTACGCGTCGGTCACCGCCGCGTCGCCGACCACCACCTGTACGCCGCTGAGACCAGCCGTCCGGGCGGCGTCCTCGGCCACGGCGGCGTTGCGCGGGTCCAGCTCGACCAGGCGGGCGGTCACGTCGTGGCGGCGCGGGTGGGTGGCGAGCACCGGGATCAGGTCCCGGCCCTGACCGGCGCACGCGCTGATCACCCGGAGCGGCCCAGCCGGCGCCCCGTCCAGTGCCGCCCGAACCTGCTCCCGCACCTCAACCAGCCGGGCGGCCAGCGCCGAACCCGGCTGGTCGTAGTCGTCATGCCAGGCAAGCCAGTCCCGAGCCATCGGCCCAGCATAGGCAGCGTCCGCCGGCCCGCGACATAGCAGATCATCGAGGGCCTTGAGTGGTCGTCCACAGCAGCCCTATTTGTCCACAGCCCGGCTGCTCGGGGGTGGCAGGCGGCCCCGCCCGGTCGCAGGCTGCCGTCATGCGACCGCCACCCGCCCCGCGCACCGTCCCGATCCGCCGCACCGTGCTGCTCTGCGCCGCGTTCCCGCTCGCGCTGACCGCCCAGCTCAGCTGCCTGGCGCTGCTGGTCGCGGCACTGCCCGGCCGCCCGCCGACGCTGGTCGTGCCGGTCGCGGTCGTGGCGCCCGACCCGACGGACACCGGCCCGGGGCGGTTCCGCTGGCCGGTCGACGGGCAGCCCCGCCCGGTGCGCCGATTCGACCCGCCGCCCCAGCCGTGGCTGGCCGGGCACCGGGGAGTGGACCTGGCCGCCCCGGCCGGCGCGGTGATCCGCAGCGCCGGGCGGGGCACGGTGCTCTTCGCGGGCCTGGTGGCCGGTCGACCGGTGGTCACCGTGGGGCACGCCGGCGGGCCGCGCACCACCCACGAGCCGGTGCGACCGTCGGTACGCCCCGGCCAGCCGCTCGCCGCCGGTGCGCCGCTGGGTGAACTGCTGCCCGGGCATCCGGGCTGCCCCGCCGTCGCCTGCCTGCACTGGGGCCTGCGCCGGGGCGCGGAATACCTCGACCCGCTGGCCCTGCTCGGCCTCGGCCCGGTACGCCTGCTCCCGGTCGGCGGGGTCAGCGCTGGGCGAGCAGCGCCGGCAGCCGCACGGCCAGCCGTTCGTACTCGCCGGCGGCGTTGTAGACCTGACCGGTGAGCCGCAGCCACCCCCGGCCGTTCCAGCTCATCACCGCCACCTCGGCGGCGAGCCGCTCGCCGATGCGCGTCTGCAGGGCCCGCGCCGCGTCGATGGTGGTGGCCGTGCCGGCCGGCAGCGGGATGATCCGCAGAGCCACCGCGGGCCCGCCGGGGTCGGGCAGGTGGGCGGGAGGCACCCCCAGCGCGTCCCCCACCACCCGCTGGCCGTACGCGGCGAGCGCGGCGTTGTGCTCCCGGACCCGGTCGACGCCCAGGCTGCGCAGCGTGAAGAGGCCCGCCGGGGCGGCCAGCCACGAGGTGTAGTCCAGGGTGGCCTGCCATTCGATCCGGGCCGGGAAACCGGTGTCCTGCTCCCACGAGACCACCAGCGGCTCGATCCGGTCCCGCCACGGCGCGCTCACCGCGAGCAGGGCGGTGCCGCGTGGGGCGTACCCCCACTTGTGCAGGTTGCCCACCCAGAAGTCGGCGCCGATGCTGGTGACCGGGGTCGGCAGCATGCCCGGCGCGTGCGCGGCGTCCACCAGGACCGGAACGCCGTGTTCGCGGGCCACCCCGACGATGGCGGCGGTCGGGAAGAGCCGGGCGGTGGCCGAGGTGAGCTGATCGACGACGAGGAGCCGGGTCCGCCCCGGGCGTAGGCCGGCGCGGACGGTCTGCACGATCTGCTCGTCGGTGGCCGCCAGCGGGATCGGCAGCACCCGGCCAACCGCTCCGGTCCGGCGGCACTCCCGCTGGATGGCCAGGCTCACCGCCCCGTACCCGTGGTCGGTGCTGAGCACCTCGTCACCGGGCTGCAGCCCCAGCGACTGGAGCACCACGGCGACGCCGGTGGTGGTGTTGCCGACCAGGGCGCTGCCCTCCGGGTCGGCGCCCAGGAAACTGGCGAGGTGCCGGCGGGTGTGCCCGATCCGGTCGACGAGCCCCTGGGTGAAGAAGCGCAGCGGGTTGGCCTCCATCTCGTCGCGCAGCCGCTGTTGGGCTCGCTGCACGCCGATCGGCACCGCGCCGAACGAACCGTGGTTGAGGTGGCTGACCGCCGGGTCGAGGGAGAAGAGCAGGCGGGCGCCCGGGATCGGCTCGGGGGGCTGCGGGACGCTCACCTGATGATCGTAACCGCCGGTCGATCACCGCCGAGCGGTTCGCTCGTCGGGGTCAGGCGCGCGGGTGGGCCTGGCGGTAGGCGGCGCGCAGCCGATCCACCGAGACGTGCGTGTAGATCTGTGTGCTGGCCAGCGACGAGTGGCCCAGCAGTTCCTGCACCGCGCGCAGGTCGGCGCCGCCCTCGAGGAGGTGGGTGGCGGCGGAGTGGCGCAGCCCGTGCGGGCTGGTCCGGGGGAGGCCGGTGGCCTCGGCGTACCCGCCGACGATCTGGCGTGCGGTGGTCGGGTTGAGTCGGCCGCCCCGGGCACCGAGCAGCAGCGCGTCGCCCGAGCGGGCGCCAACCAGCGCCGGGCGGCCCCGCCGCAGCCAGTCGTCGAGTGCTCGCTGCGCGGGCACCCCGTACGGCACCGAGCGCTCCCGACCGCCCTTGCCGAACACCCGGATCACCCGGCGGCCGTGGTCGACGTCCCCGACGTCCAACCCGCAGGCCTCGCTGATCCGCACGCCGGTGGCGTAGAGCAGTTCCAGCAGCACCCGGTCGCGCAGCCGTACCGCCTCGACCGCCGTCCCTTCCGCCGGGCCGGGCTTCGCCTCGTCCGGCGGCTCAGCCGTTGTCGGCCCGGTCGGTGTGGAGGCGGGGGTCAGCCGGGTTGGTGCCTCGACCAGGGCGGCGGCCTGGTCGGCGCGCAGGACGGTGGGAAGTTCCCGGTGCGCGCGAGGGCTGGCGAGCGCGGCGCCCACGTCGGCGGGGAGCAACCCGGCACGGTGTGCCCAGGCGCTGAACGCCCGCGCCGACGCGGCCCGCCGGGCCAGGGACGTGCGGGCGGCACCGGTCGTCCGTTGCCGGGCCAGCCAGCTGCGCAGCACCGACAGGTCCAGCTCGGCCAGCTCGACACAGCCCATCCGAACGGCGTGGTCGAGCAGCGAGACCAGGTCGGTGACGTACGCGCGGACGGTGTGCGTCGACCGGTTGCGGACCCGGGACAGGTAGTCGGCGAAATCGTCCACCGCGTCGCGCAGCGCTGGCGGCAGCTCCTGGTGGGTGGCCCGGGTGCCCCGGGCAGGCCCGCTCATCGCCGCCAGGTGGGCGGCGCCGTGGTGCGGGCCGGTCGATGGGCCGGCGCACCCCCGCTGACAGTCGGCACGACAATCAGCCTACGGCCGCGCGTCGCGTGCCGCCGGCCACGACAGTGCCGGTGTCGTCGGTGCCGGTGACGTCGGTCTCGGCTTGGCGGTAGCCGCCCAGTTCCGCCGGCTGGTCCGCCTGGTCGCCGAGCGTGGCGGTGACGCGATCGCTGACGGCCGGCCGGGCCGGCAGTGGTCTCTCGACCTCTCTGACCGGGTGCTGCTGGTCGCCGCGTACTGGCGGACGAACCTGACGATGCACCAGATCGGCCCGTTGTTCGGGGTGTCGCACTCCGCCGCTCACCGGGTCATCGACACCCTCGGCCCGCTCCTCGCACTGGCCCCGGTTCGTCGGCGCCGGGTCGACCAGATCGCGATCGTCGACGGCACCCTCATCCCGACCCGGGACCACCGCCTGGCCGCCCCGAGCAAGAACTACCGCTACTCAACGAACCTGCAGGTCGCCATCGACGCCCACACCCGCCTCGTGGTGGCCCTCGGCGACCCACAACCCGGCAACCGCAACGACACCATCGTCTACCGCACCAGCGGCATCGACCAGAAGCTGGCCGGACGGCCGGTGATGGCCGACGGCGCCTACCGCGGCAACCCAGAGGTGATCATCCCGTACCGCAAGCCAGCCGACGGCAGCGAGCTACCCGAGTGGAAGGACGACCTGAGCAGACAGCACCGCACCGTCCGAGCACAGGTGGAACACGCCCTGGCCAGGATGAAGTGCTTCAAGATCCTCCGCGACTACCGTCGCGCCGCCCACACATTGACCGACGCTGCTTCCGGCATCGTCCTCAACGCGGCGGCTGCCGCCGACCTGCTCGCAGTGATCAGCCAGGCCCGGCCTCAGCCAGGACACCACGAGCCACTGCCTCCGGCAGCCGACCGACCGCCGACCCAGGCGCGCGTCCCGCGACAGACCGCTCGAGGCGATGCGCCACCCACGCCCCGCCGCACCACTGGTCAGCGCCTGCACCTGCAAATCCTCGGCGACGCGATGCTGCAGTGCCACGGCCGGCCGGTGACAATCCGGCGCACCGCCGCCCGCCAAGCCCTGGTCTTCCTCGCCGTGCATCCCGACGGCGCCAACAGCCGGGACCTGACAACCGCGATCTGGCCCGGCCTTCCCGCACACACCGTCACCAGCCGCCTCTACACCACCCTCAGTGACCTCAGAAAAGCCGTCGCCGCCGTCAGCGAGATTCCGCTCATCGAGCACACCGGTGACCGCTACCGCCTGCGCCGCGACCACATCGAGGTGGACCTGTGGCGGTTCCACGCTGCGGTAGAACATGCCGCCACCGCAGTGACCGCACGCCCCGCCGCCCGGCAGGCCGTCATCAACGCCTACACCGGCAACCTCGCCGCCGGCCACGACTGGCCGTGGCTCAACCCGCCACGAGAAGCCCTACGCCGGCGCGTCATCGACGCCTACACCGCCCTGGCCGCCACCCAGCCCGACCCGCGGCGCGCCCTGTCCCTGCTGCAAGACGCGATCCGCGTCGACCCGTACAACGAAGACCTGCACCGGCGCGCCATACACGCCCTCGAGGCGCTCGGCGACCACGCCGCTGCCGAAGACCTGCTCACCACCTTCAACCGCCGGCTGACCGACGCCGGCCTGGAGCACGAAGAAGAAGTCCGGCAGCCGCGCGCAGCCTCGAGCGGGCAAAAGCACTAGCAGCTCGCCTGGGCCTGCCAGCGGCTTTCGGCCGGCACCGGCCGGGCCGGCCCGCCACGCTGACGGGCACAAAACCTTGGGAAGACCTCGGGGACCGCCCCGAACCCCGACCCCTCCTCAGACATCAGCCGCGGATCCCCTCGCCGGGCACCACAAGGGCTATGGCTACCAGCCTTCCCGGACGGGGCCAAGGTCGTCCGGTAGTGCGCTCCACCCTTGGCCCCGTCCGGGGAGGCTGGACGCTCTGGCGACTGCCCGACGAGGTGGAAGCAGTGCAGCCCGTCGTGCGTGGCGACGCAGACCCGGCCCGCATCGTCGACGCGTACGCCGTCGAAGGAGCCGGCGTCGCAGGTGCCGAAGACCTCGCCGGCGCGCAGCGCGCCGCCGTCGGTGACGGTGAACCGGCGCAGGCCCCGTCGACCACGTAGACGCACGACGGCGGCCACGCCCGGGGCCGGAGGCCATGCCGTTGCCCGGGGCGACAGAAGTCGGAGAACCGCCGTCCCGCGTTAACCCGCAGGTCAGGCGCCTGACCGGCGGCTGCGGTTGCGTGGTGACCGCCAAACGCCCGTCCGTCAGGAGGACAACCCGTGACTTTCCGTTCCAGCCGCTGGCTGCTGGCCCCCGTGGTCGCGGGGGCGGTCGCCGCCACCGGCCTGAGCCTGGTCAACCCGATCACCGCGGCCGACGCCGGCCCGGCCAAGGGCAAGGCTCGCAACGTCATCTTCATCAACGGTGACGGTATGGCCGCTGCCCAGCGCGAGGCCGCCCGCCTCTACCTGGCCGGTCTCGACGGCCAGCTCACCATGGACAAGCTGCCCTATTCCGGCCAGCTCACCACCAGCCCGCACGACCCAGCGTCGCCGATCACCGACTCCGCCGCCGCCGCGACCGCCTGGGCCACCGGCGAGAAGACCTACAACGGCGCGATCAGCGTCGACGTGGACGGCAACCCGCTGCCCACCCTCGGCGCCCAGGCAAAAGCCGCCGGCAAGGCGACCGGCCTGGTCACCACAGCCCAGGTCACCGACGCCAGCCCGGCCGCCTTCTTCGCCAACACCGCCAACCGCTCCGCCCAGGACGAGATCGCCCGGCAGTACCTCGAGGTCACCAAGCCGGACGTCATCCTGGGCGGCGGCGAGGACTGGTGGCTGCCGGCCGGCGCCGCCGGGGCCTATCCGGACAAGCCGGCCGAGGACCCGTCCGAGGCCAGCACGGGCACCAAGGGCGACCTGATCACCGAGGCGAAGGCCAAGGGCTACCAGTACGTATCCACCGCCGATCAGCTGCAGGCCGCCAAGGGCGGCAAACTGCTCGGCCTCTTCGCCAACGAGGAGCTGTTCCAGCAGCGCCCCGAGGGCGAGGGCGACGTCTACAACCCGCCGGCCAGCCTGGCCACGATGACCGACAAGGCCCTGTCCACCCTGTCGAAGAACAAGCAGGGTTTCTTCCTCTTCGTCGAGGAGGAGGGCATCGACGAGTTCGCCCACGCGAACAATGGCACCCGAATGCTCCAGGCCCTCGGCGAGCTGGAGAAGGCCGTCGCGGTGGCCCGCAACTACGCGGCCAGCCACCCGGACACCCTGGTCGTGGTGACCGGTGACCACGAGTGCGGCGGCCTGACCGTCGAGGACACCGCCACCTCCGACGAATCGGGCGACGGCATCTCGGCCGAGGACGGCCCCTTCCCGATCAAGGGCAGCAGCCTGAGCTTCAACCTGGACTGGACCACCAGCGGGCACACCGGCGCCGACGTGCCGGTAACCGCGGTCGGTCCGCTGGCCGAGCAGTTCAGCGGCAAGCACCCGAACACCCACGTGCACGACGTGCTCGCCCAGATCCTCACCCGCTGACCCGGCTGGCCGCGCCCTCCCGTCTCGCATCAGGGACGGGAGGGCGCTCCGGCCAGCGCCACCAAACCGTTTCGCGCCCGGCTGACCACCCGCACCCAGCTACGGGCGCCGGCTCGGCGGCGGGTTTCGACACCATCCGATCGCACCACCCAGTCCTCATAGGGAAGGCCAGTTCTCCCCTGGCGGCGGGAGTATCCGGATCTCATGGGTTCTGTCGGGTCCAGCCTGCCCGGCCTCGGTGTGGTCCTCGGTGCTCGGGTGCTGGCCGAGTTCGGCGACGACCCCAAGCGTTACGCCGACGCCAAGGCGCGCAAG
>NZ_JBEXHU010000017.1:6661-186711 GCF_040608175.1 Micromonospora sp. NPDC005206 | reverse complement strand
CAACAGGCTCCTCAAAGACGATCTTTGCGGACGTCTTGTCCTATCAGGAGCTAAACCGTCTCAAGCCCAGAGGTCCCAACCTGCTTGACACGTCACCGACAACCTTAACTTCGTGGTCTTGGAAGTACCCCGATGAGCTACGTCAGCGCGCTGTGCGTTTGTACCGCGAATCGGACCCGAAGCCCGTGATCCGGCGGCCGGCTGAGCAACTGGGCGTGCATCACGAGGCGCTCAGGAACTGGATCCGCCAAGCCGAGGCAGACGCCGACGAGCGTCATGACCGGCCGACCAGCGAGATGGCGCAGGAGAACCGCCGGCTGCGTAGGGAAGTCACCGAGCTGCGCCGGGCGAATGAGATCTTGAAAGCGGCGAGCGCGTATTTCGCGGCGGAGCTCGACCCGACCCGGCGACGGTCATGACGTTCATTTATGAACACCGTGACCAGTTCGCGGTCGCGCTCCTGCTACGGGTCCTCAACATCGGCGCCTCGAGGTACTACGCGTGGGCCAAGCAGGCCGAACTTCGACCACCAGCGCGACAAGGAGGTCGGGGTGAACGCACTGGTGGGGCGCCGGCGCTCTGTGGGATCGAACCCTCGTCGAGATCGAGAAGTGTGAGGTGGTCTGCGCCAACGACCACCGCCGTCGAACGGCCCGCACCTTCAGGTGGGCGCGGCTCGACGGCCGAGCGCCGCTAGCTCATGGGGTAGAGCTGCTGACTCTTATTCAGTAAGTGCAGGGTTCGAGTCCCTGGCGGCGTACCAATTCCCCCGGTAGCTCAGTGGACAGAGCGCTCGTTTCCTGCACCGGCCGTCGCAGGTTCGAGTCCCGCTCGGGGGACGTGATCTTCTTGATTGGGGTGCGCCTGGACCGGTCGGTCGTCGCGTCAGCGGTCGCGTGGGTGCTCCGGCGGCTCTAGAACGTCCGATGGTGGCGGTGGTGGCTTCTTAGGGCCGAATCCGGCCCGCAACAACCAGAGCACGAGGCCCGCCACGATGACGGCGATCAGAAGAACGCATGCTATCCCCCCGGTGATGCCCACATCGCGAAGTTATCGCGTTGTGCACAGCGGGGGGCTCGGTTTCGAGAATGCTCGATCAAGTGGGTGACGGCCTCGGCCGAAGCTGACGACCCGGCCCAGCCTCCCACAAGATCGTTTAAGTCGCCGGCGCCTGATGGCCGGGCACCGGACTTCTGATCCGGACTGAGGTGGGTTCGATTCCCTCCGGCGGCACTTGCGGGTGTGGTGGAGAGGCACCACGCCGGGCTCATAACCCGGAGACGCCGTTCGAATCGGACACCCGCCACCAAGCCCCGGTAGCTCAGCGGGAGAGCACCGTCTCGACAAGGCGGGGGTCGCTGGTTCGACACCAGCTCGGGGCGCAGCACCGCGCGTTCGGTTATGGGTAGGCCCTCGCCCTTTCAAGGCGATGGAGCGGGTTCGAGCCCCGCACGCGCGACCATTCCCTCGTAGCTCAAGGGCAGAGCGGCCGGCTGTTAACCGGCTGATCTTGGTTCGAGTCCGAGCGGGGGAGCAATGGAGAGGCCAGTGGTCAAGGAGACGCCGTTGGAAACGGCGTGGGGCGCGTAAGCGCCCTCGTGGGTTCGAATCCCACCCTCTCCGCGCATGCCCGTGTACTCAGGGGGAGAGCGTTGCTCTTACAAAGCGAGGGTCGGGAGTTCGAATCTCTCCGCGGGCACTGGCCGAATGGCCGAAGTTGTGACTGTAGCTCAGTGGTAGAGCGCCGGGTTGTGGTCCCGGAGGTGCGGGGTCAGTACCCGCCAGTCACCCCAGGCAGGAGCTGATGGCTGTCCAGCGCTGGCTGTAAACCAGTAGCCCTGGGGGTTCGAGTCCCTCCTCCTGCACCATGCCCCCGTAGCTCAGCGGATAGAGCAGCGGTTTCCGGGACCGCAGGCCAGCCGTTCGAATCGGTCCGGGGGCGCGCACGGTCGTATGCCCGAGAGGTCAGGGAGCGGTCTGCAAAACCGCGCACGCCGGATTCGAGTCCCGCTACGGCCTCCAGATGCCATTCACTGCGGAGTGAGGCGCAGGCGGACGTGGGTCCAGCTGCTGCTCATAACGGCGGCCTGCTCGGTTCGACTCCGAGGCTTGCGACCAGATCGCGGATCGGCGATTCCTGCCAGGGCCTGGCCGCCGCCGATGTCAAGCGGCGCGTCAACCAACACATCCACCCCCGGTCGACGGCGCCGCGAAGATCCTCGCCGCCGCCGACCGGGTGTACATCGAATTCCCGTTCTTTCCCCGATGACCGTCAGCCGCAGATCAGGCCGTCGAGCAGTGCCATCTCCCGCTGTATGACCGCCTTTGCCCAGTCCGGGTCGGCCAGCTCGGTGGCCAGGTACAAGACCGTCGAGCGGTGCCCGTCTGGGGTGACCGCGGCGAGGGTGCTCATCCCGGGCATGGAGCCGACGTGCGCCCAGGAGCCGCCGCACCGGTTGGGTATCCACATGATGCCCAGGCCGTAGCGGATGCCGGGCCGGATTTCCTGGAACCCGTCGGCCAGCACGGTCTGGTGCAGCTCGGCCATCTGTCCGGGCCGCAACAGCTGCCCGCGCGCCATCGCCTGCCAGAAGCGGGCCAGGTCGGTGGGGGTGCTGACCAGGCCACCGGCCGATGCGGTCACGGTCGGATTGAAGACGGTCGTGTCCGCTCGATGTCATTGTGACCGTCGCCCACGGCCATCACCCGTTCCCGCCGGATGCCGAGTTCGGCGCGTACCCGTTCGATGGCCGTGGCTTTGTTCACGCCCTCGGCCGCGATGTCGAGCCAGGCAGTCCAGCCGACGGCGTAGCTCACCTGGCGGAGGCCCATCTTCTCGACCACGGCGAGGAAGTCGTCCAGGTCGTGGCCGGGCGAAATCGCGACGACCCGGGTGGCCGGCCGGTTCCACAACTCCTCGAACGCTACCTTCGCCTGCTCGCTGTCGAGACCGGTCGTCGCGGCTGGAAACGGTTCCGTGTACCGGTAGCGGCCGTCTTCGTCCTCGACTGCGAACCGGACGTTTACCAGGTGTGCGCGGATCGACCGGAGCACCTCGGTCGGGTCGAAGGACTCCACCCATTCTCGCCGGTAGCCGCTTGGCGCACCCGGGTCACGGTGCAGGGTGACCGCGCCGTTGCAACGGACCAGGAACCGCGGCGCGATGCCGAGCTGATCAAGCACCGGGATGGTGGTCGCGGAGGAGCGGCCAGTGGTGAGTACCAGGTGATGGCCGGCCGCGTCGAGCCGGCGTACCTGCTCGATCACCGCGTTGCTGATGGAGCCGTCTTCGCGGAGCGTGGTTCCGTCAAGGTCCAGGGCGACGAGCCACGAGGCAGCATCGGGTCGGTCCGTTTGGTTCACTTTCCAGGTCCTTCGTCGGTTGCCTACGTTGCGTCCGTCAGCCGCGCGTGCGCCGTGTGATGCGGGTCTGGGCGGCAAGGCTGATGAGCGTGAGGAGGACGGTCAACGCGGTGTAGCAGACGACTGCCGGCACCTCGCCGAGCGGACCGGTGAGCTGCCCCTCGATGACGATGGGTAGCCCGAAGGCAACGTAGGAGACGACGTAGATTCCGCCGACGACTCCCGCGCGCTGGTGCGCTGCCCCGAGCGGGAAGATGAGGCGTAGCGCGGCGGTGAAGGACGCGCCGAAGCCGACACCGGCGATGGCCTGCCCGATGATCATGACGGCCAGGCTTCCGGCGAACACTCCACCGATGATGCCGATGGCCCCGGCGAGGGACGCGTAGATTCCGATGGTCATCGCTCGCCGCGGGTTAATGCGGGCGAAGGCCAGTCCGACGATGGCCGATACCGCCGGCGCGATGAACCCGGCCACGCCGTTGAGCAGGCCGCTGTCCAGATGGAAGATGCTGCGAACCATGCTCGGGGCCAGCCCGCCGGAGAGACCTGCGAGCATCCAGACGGCGGCGACCACGGGTGCCGCGGCGGCGAACTCCGCTCGGGCAGTGGGCGGGACGGCGACGCGCGGAACCATCGAGCGGAGCGCACCCGCGGTGCGGGGCATGGTCTCCGGAGACAGGGCGATGACGACGGCGCCGAGAATCGTGAGGACGACGAGGACGGCGAAGACGATCGAGTTCGCTCTGGGCGTGAGCTGGATGGCGAGACCGGCCAGCAGGGAGCCGACACTCAGCCCACCGGTCAGGCCGACACTGCCGAGGATCGTACCCAGTCTCTTCTTGTTCGGCGGGGCGAGTTCGACGAGCGCCGCGGTGAAGGCGGCCGTCGCCGCGCCGCTGGCGACACCTTGCACGATGCGCCCGGCGATCACCCAGCTCACATCGTGGGCGACGAGGAACAGGGCATTCGACGCGAGCTGGATCACCAGTGCGCCGATCAGCACCGGGCGCCGGCCGACATGGTCGGACAGCGACCCCAGGGTGAGGACGGCGGCGAGGAAGCCGATCGCGTAGACCGCGAACGCCAGCGTGAGCAGCGACGGTGCGAAGTTCCACTGCTGGCGGTAGAGCACCAGCAGGGGCGTCAGCACACCCGCCGCGAGATACAGGCTGGTGAACGCGAGCGCCGTACCTGTCAACGCCAGTCCGGCGGGGAGAGTGCGCCGCCGACGGGTCGAGGGCGCGTCGATGGTTCCCGGAATCGAGGACATGACAGCTCCATAGGGCGGCCGCAGCGATGCGCGGACCGAAGAATTGGTGAAGGTGGGAAGGGGAATCCGCCGCCGGGCCACTGCCGTCGGGCCCGGATCTGGTCCACGGCCGAACTCGGCGCGGCACGGCGGCCGGATCGTGATCGCTAGTCGGTGATGACGACGACACCCGACGGTGCATCCAGCAGTTTCACCGTGCGCTCGGCAGCCCGATCGATCTGGACCCGAGGCTCGGCCGGGATCTGCTGTTCGTTGTAGGTGCCGGGCCCGTAGAACTGTCCGTAGCTCAGTACCACGCCACCCTCGGCGAGGACGGCGCGCTCCAACTCGGCGACAGCCCGGGCGTCGGGCCCGTCCGGCAACTGCCAGGCGACGGTTTGGGCCAGGATCTTCGGCGATCCGCTCTGCCGCGCCGCCTCGATCAGATTCTGGTTGCCCTCGGTCCGGATGCGAGCGTTCAGCTCCGCATGATCACCGATCCTCTCCACCTCATCCGGCAGATCGGTCAGCTCGTTCAGGATGACGTCCGGTTCGAAGTCTCGAACCGCCTGGATCAGGGCGTCCCGGTCGAAGACGTCACACAGGATCGGCTCGGCGCCAAGCTGCGCCAGCAGCTCCGTCTTGTCGGACGATCGCGTCATGCCACCGACCACATGCCCCGCCTGAACCAGTCGGGGGATCAGCCGCTGCCCGATCACGCCGGACGCACCGGCAAGAAATACCCGCATCATTTCTCCCAATTATTCGTAGTTCGGTAGGTCGAGCTATGTGCGCTGCCGCCGCTGGACTGCACCGGTCCGCGCGACGACTGGCCCGCTACAGCAGCGCCGGTAACGCCCGGTCGCTCAGCGGGAGAAAGGTGTCCTGCCATCCGCCGCCGACCCTGATCGCCCTCACTGATGGGACGGAGGGACGCGCGGGCCTGTCGAGGCAGTCATGGCTTGGTAGACATTCGTCCAGTTCAGGCGCGCTATGCGCTCTGGGGGTGTTGTCCGTTTGCTGGTGCTTGGTTCGTGGTCACGGCCGCAAAGTTACGCGCCGGGTGGCACTGTGCTCTGGTCCAGTTCCGTGGCAGATCCATGGGCCAATCCGGCGTTGATCCGGAGCATCCACGAGTGCCAGCCGTTGCGAAACCCGAAGCGCGGCGGCCAGGCCAGCACCTGAACGGCGGCCTGGCACAACCTCACCAAACCGGCGACGCGGCAACCCTCTGACCGGGTCTGGCCTAGGGCATGACCCTGCACAGTGCGTCCAGCGCTCCCGCCCACGCGCTGTCCGAGGGAGCCGCGTAGTTGACCACCAGGGCGTCCCGCTCGGCCAACTGCCATTCCGGGTCGGCCAGCTCGTGGCGGAAGTCGGCCATCCGGGCCACCGCCAGGCCCTGGCGGGCGGCCGCCTGGACGACCGAACCCTCGGTGCCGGGCGGGAGCTCGAGGACCGCTTGCAGCCCGGCGGCCATCCCGGTCACGCGGACGCCGGGCGCCCGCTGAGCCAGCGCCGCGACCAGCTCGTCCCGGCGGCGCCGGTAGCGCACACGCATCGAGCGCACCTGACGGTCGTACGCGCCTGAGGCGATGAACTCCGCGAGGGTCAGCTGCTCCAGCGCGCTCGACATGTAGTCGATGTCCCCCTTGGCCGCCACGACCTCCGGGACCAGCTCCTTCGGCAGCACCATCCAACCGAGCCGCAGCCCGGGCGCCAGCGACTTGCTCGCCGTGCCGAAGTACACCACCCGCTCCGGGTCGAGGCCCTGCAGCGCGCCCACCGGCTGGCGGTCGTATCTGAACTCCCCGTCGTAGTCGTCCTCCAGAATCAGCCCGCTGGTGGCGCGGGCCCAGTCCACCGCCGCGGTGCGCCGCTGCGGGGTCAACGCGACCCCCGTCGGGTACTGATGCGCCGGTGTCAACAGCGCCGCGCCCGCCGCGTTCAACCCCGCCAGGTCGTCGGTGCGCGCGCCGTGCTCGTCGACGTAGAGGGGCGGGATACGCAGGCCGGCGCTGGTCAGCAGATCGCGATAGACGTCGAGGCCGTACGACTCGACTGCCAGCGCCGCCACACGCCGTGCCCGCAGGACCTGCGCCATCAGCGTCAGACCGTGGTGGAAACCGGCGCAGATCACGATCCGGTCCGGCTCGGCGTACACCCCGCGAGCCCGCGCCAGATAGTCCGCGAGGGCGGTACGCAGCTCCACTCGACCGAGAGCGTCGCCGTAGCCGAAGGCATCGTTCGGGGCCGCCGTCAGAGCCCGACGAGCTGCTGCGAGCCACTGCGTGCGGGGAAACTCCGCGAGGGTCGGCGAACCCGGCAGCAGGCCGTACGTGGGACGGCGCTGGGCGGGCCTCGGGCGAGCGGCGGCGGGCGCCGCGCCGCGCGGTTCGGCCCGCTTGGCCACCCGCGTTCCGGAGCCCTGTTGGGCGGTGATCCAGCCCTCGGCGACCAGCTCAGCGTAGGTGTCGGCAACGGTGTTGCGGGCGACACCAAGATCGGCTGCGAGTGAGCGGGACGACGGTAGCCGGGTGCCGGGCACCAGACGTCCGGTCCGGATGGCCTCCCGCAGGGCGTCCGTGAGCCCGGCGCGCAGGCCGGGGCCGGTCAGGTCCAGATGTAGGTCGACGCCGAACACCGACGCTGATCTGGCCTCCGAATTGGCCCGCGAATCTGCCACGAAAGCAGACCATATCGCAGTCCAACCGACCACGTAGCGTCGCCGGCATGACGATCACCGATGGCACGGAGCGGCTCCCCGAGCACGTACCGCGCGACTGGACTGGACGAAACTCGCCCACGTGCCCACCCAGCTGGTCCCCGGCCACCACACGCCCGGCGCCCGACGCAGAACGGCGCGCCTGGCAGCGAACCGCCGAGAGCCACCCACCTTGGCCACCTCAATCGGTGAGGCGTGTGCGCCGCTGGCCGCGGGCTGGATCGCGTCCGTGATGCTGTTGGCGATATGGGGTTACCGTCGGGTCGAGACTGGTCAGTCGCGCGTCGAGCCAGGGGATCTGGATGATCGGCATTGAGTACGTGATCGCCTTCGGGACCTCAGCCGGTCCGCTGACAGCACCGGTCGCGATCGACGGATCTCGACGGGTCGATGTCCGGTGAGGGCCGTCGAGGTTCTGGTGGTCGGGGCGGGGCCAACCGGACTCGCCATGGCCGGGCAATTGGCCGCCTTGGGTGTGCGGGTCCGGGTGGTAGACCGTTCGCTCGACCGGGTTCACGAGTCCCGTGCACTGGCGATTCAGCCCCGCACTCTGGAGGTACTCGCCAGTCTCGGGGTGACCGAGGAGCTGGTGGCCGTCGGGAACCGCGCGGTGCGGCTGTGTCTGCACGCGCGGGGGCGGGCGCCTGCCGTGCCGCTGTTCGACCTGGGTCTGTCGGGAACCGCGTATCCGTATCTGCTGTTCCTGTCGCAGGCGGAGACCGAGCGCATCCTGGGGGAGCACCTGGCGGCGGTGGGGCTTGACATTGAACGGGGAGTCGAGCTGGTGGGGCTGGACCGTGCCGCCGACGGTGCGGTGGCGACGTTGCGGCATGGGGACGGCCCGGCGGAGCGGGTGGCGGCCCGGTTCGTGGTGGGTTGCGACGGCGCGCACAGCGCTGTGCGGCACCTCGCCGGAATCGGATTCGAGGGCGCTGCGTATCCGCAGACGTTCGTCCTAGCTGATCTGGAGGCCGACGGCCTCGACATTGGGGCGGCGCACGTCTTCTTGTCCGGGCGGGGGATGTTGTTCTTCTTCCCACTCGGGCACCCGAGCACCTGGCGGCTGTTGGTCATGCGGCCACCCGCCGAGGTGGTCTCATCAGACGCCCCGGTCACCCTCGGCGAGGTGCAGGCACTCGCTGACACGTACACCGATGCGACTGTGCGCCTGCGTGATCCTGTCTGGATGACCAACTTCCGGCTGCACCACCGCGCCGCCACCCACTACCGGGCCGGGGCGGTGTTCCTGGCTGGCGACGCCGCGCACATCCACAGCCCCGCCGGCGCTCAGGGCATGAACACCGGCATCCAGGACGCCGTCAACCTCGGCTGGAAACTCGCCCAGGCCCTGCGGGGCGACGCCACCTCGACGCTGTTGGATACCTACGAGACCGAACGGGCGCCGGTCGGCCGGATGGTGCTGCGCTTCAGCGACCGGGCGTTCACTGTCGCGACGTCCACCAATCCGGCCGTCCGGTTCGCTCGTACCAGGATCGCCCC
Source organism: Micromonospora sp. NPDC005206 (assembly GCF_040608175.1). NCBI lineage: Bacteria > Bacillati > Actinomycetota > Actinomycetes > Micromonosporales > Micromonosporaceae > Micromonospora > Micromonospora sp. NPDC005206. The sequence continues at coordinate 177,874 of NZ_JBEXHU010000017.1, read as the reverse complement.
CGCTCTCATCCCGGTCGTGCTCGCGTCTCGGTTCGTGCGGGCCTCCGCCTTCCGGACGGTTTCGCAGCTGGGCATCAGCTACCGGAACAGCCCGCTGTCGTGGCAAGGGCCGCGCCCATCGCGCACCGGTCCACGACCCGGCGACCGGCTGCCCGACGTCCCACTGCCCGGCACCGGAGACGCCAGCACACTGCATGGGCTCACCTCCACGCCCGGATGGCACCTGCTGCTGTGCGGACCATCCGCTGCCTGGCCGGCCGGCGACATCACGGGGTTGGCCCGGGATCAGCTCGCCGTGCACCGGCTGACCGAGCCCGACGCCACCGGAGCGGCCCCCACGTCCGCTGCTCCGGCGCTGCGGCGGTTGGGTCTCGGCCCCGGCGCTCATGGGGTGTTGCTGGTCCGTCCCGATGGGCACATCGGCTACCGGGCTGGTGGCACCGACCTGACCGGGCTGATCGCTTACCTGGACCGCTGGCTCGGCTCGTAACCCTGCTCGCTGCTGTCACCGGCCGCACTGTGCTGGAGCAGCGACAGCGTGGCAGTCGCCGTCAAGGTCAGCCGGTCGACGAGCGTGGCGCCTGCCAGTCGGTGGAACCCCGTCCGTCCGAGCGGGACTGCCGGAAGCGGGCGCAGCCAGCCGGAGGCCATCTGGGAGCGGCCTACGTTGTGCCCGCACACGAACAGAACAGTCGCCTGTCAGCCCTCGCACTTTCTGAGATCAACTCAGGGTGAGGTCGTCGATCAGCGCTCGCACGCGGGCGTCGATGTCGTCGCGGACGGTTCGGACGAAGGGCAGGTCTTGTCCGGCGGGGTCGGGGATGTCCCAGTCGAGGTAGCGCTTGCCGGCGAGGACTGGGCAGGCGTCGCCGCAGCCCATGGTCACGATCACGTCGCTCGCGTCGAGGATGTCCGAGGTCAGGGGCTTGGGGTACGCCCGGCTGATGTCGACGCCCCATTCGCCGAGCGCCTCGATGACGTTCTGGTCCAGCCAGTGCGCCGGGTGCGAGCCCGCGCACCGCACGTGCACCTTGCCTTGCGCGTACCGGTCGGCGAGTGCGGCGGCGAGTTGGGAACGGCCGGCGTTGTAGGCGCAGAGGAACAGCACCTCGGGTACGGGTTTGTCGATGCTGCCTTCGACCTGCGCCAGGGCGGTGAGTCGTTCGGCGGCGAAGTTCTCTGCCAGGGCGGGCAGGTGGGTTTGGAGGCGGACGGTTCGGTGCAGGTACATGTAGGACTCGAAGACGTACCGTTCGACGGTTTCCGGGCCGAACACGCCGGTGAACCGACTTGAGAGCCGTTTCCCGATCTGCCCGAGCACGTAGTCGACATCCCGGGTGTCCGCACCGTCGAACGGGCCGTCCATCACTGGTTCCTACGGTGCCAGCCGCTGGCCAATGAGCCGTCGTGATCCGGGTGGGGCCTGCCGCCGGAGTAGCTGGTTCCGAACGGCTACCGACCGGCGACCTCGCGCCGCTGGCGGCCGGAGCCGGAGCCCAGCTAGGCATTGGTGACTCCGGTGGGGAAGAACCGTCGGCGGGCGGCAAGGCTGACGTAGACGAGAGCGACCAGGACCGGCACCTCGATCAGTGGCCCGACGACTCCGGCGAGGGCCTGGCCGCTGGTGACGCCGAACACGCCGATCGCCACGGCGATAGCGAGTTCAAAGTTGTTGCCGGCCGCGGTGAAGGCGAGCGTGGTGGTGCGTTCGTAGTTCAGGCCGATTACTCGACCGATAGCGAACGAGCCGAACCACATGATCGCGAAATACGCGAGGAGGGGGAGCGCGATGCGGGCGACGTCCCAGGGCTGGGCGGTGATCGCGTCGCCCTGCAGGGCGAAGAGCAACACGATGGTGAACAGCAGCCCGTACAGGGCGACCGGTCCGATCCGGGGCAGGAACTTCGCCTCGTACCAGTCGCGGCCCTTGGCGCGTTCGCCGAATGTGCGGGTGAGGTAGCCGGCGGCCAGGGGGATGCCGAGGAAGACCAGGACGCTGCCGGCGATGTCCCATCCGGAGACCGACAGTCCGGCCTGCTCCAGGCCGAGCCAGCCGGGCAGGACCGTGAGGTAGAACCAGCCGAGCAAGCCGAAGGCGAGGACCTGGAAGACGGAGTTGAGCGCGACCAGGACGGCGGCGGCCTCCCGGTCGCCGCAGGCGAGGTCGTTCCAGATGATGACCATGGCGATGCAGCGGGCGAGGCCGACGATGATCAGGCCGGTGCGGTACGCGGGCTGGTCGGGTAGGAGCAGCCAGGCCAGGGCGAACATGACCGTGGGGCCGATCAGCCAGTTGATGACCAGCGAGGAGATCAGTAGGCGCCGGTCGGAGGTGACGGTGTCGAGGCGGTCGTAGCGGACCTTGGCCAGGACCGGGTACATCATGACCAGCAGACCGAGGGCGATGGGTACGGAGATCCCGCCGATCTTGACATGGTCGAGGGCATCGTCGAGACCGGGGATCAGCCGGCCGAGGAGCAGCCCGGCGGCCATGGCGGCGCCGATCCATACCGGCAGGAGCCGATCCAGCGTCGAGAGCCGGGGGGTGGTGCGCGCCGGTGTGGCCAATGTCGTCATGTGGTCGGTTCCTCTGTTGGTTCCGGGGTGGGTGCGTCCGGTCCACTGGGCCGTCTGCCCTCGGCGCCGGTGGCGCTTGGTAGGCGAGGGCGGCGAGGCCCTGGCCGAGTGCGTGGACCGCTGCCGGCCGCAGCCGGTGGTAGGTCCAGTGGCCGGGCGGGCGGTGCGGTCAGGGTCAGAGGACGGGGCGCAACTCGGTGAGGAGCTTCTCCACCCGGCTGCGGATCTCGTCGCGGATGGGGCGTACGGACTCGACGCCCTTGCCGGCGGGGTCGTCGAGTTTCCAGTCCTCGTAACGCTTGCCGGGGAAGACCGGGCAGGTGTCGCCGCAGCCCATGGTCACGATGACGTCCGAGGACTCGGCCGTGGCGTACTCGAGGAGCTTCGGGGTCTGGGCGGTGATGTCGATTCCGACCTCCCGCATGGCCTGCACGGCGGCGGGGTTGACCGTCGCGGCGGGGGCGGAGCCGGCGGAGCGGACCTCGACGGTGTCGCCGGCGAGGTGGCGTAGCCAGCCGGCGGCCATCTGGGAGCGGCCGGCGTTGTGCACACAGACGAACAGAACGCTGGGCTTGGTGGACATCAGGAGCCTTCCTTGCAGCACGGGGCGCCGGGCCGGTTGATTAGTGCCTGGTCGGGAATCGCCGCCAGGGCGCGGGCGGGGTCGCTGTTGCGGTCGAGCCGCTGGTAACGGCTGGCGGAACGCGAGGTATTCACCAGGCTCCGATACGTTTCCGCCTCACCGTGCTGCGACTTGGTTCTTGCGGGGTGCGGTTGGGCGCCGGGTTGCGCTCGTTCATCGCGCACGTACGGGCTGGTGTCAGTCATCGCGGCTGGCCGAACTCGCGGCGGGGGCGACGATGGGGGCGATGCGTTCGACACGGGCGGCGAGGTCGGCGAACGCGGCCTCGAACGCGGCGTCGGTGTCGACACGGACCGGGTCGGGCACCGACCAGTGCAGCCGGGGCGCGGCGGGGCCGGTGAGTTCCTCATGGGCGTTGTCGCAGACCGCGATGACGAGGTCGCCGTCGCGCACGATGTCCGCTACGTGCGCCGTGCCGGTCGGGTTCAGCCGCAGCCCGTGCCGGTGGGCCACGGCGGCAGCGCGCGGATGAACCCGCTCGGCGGGCTTCGTTCCGGCGGACGCCGCTGGGGTGTGGGTGCGGTCGGACCAGAGGGCGGCGGCGAGCTGCGAGCGGGCGGAGTTGTGGGTGCAGACGAACACCACCCGACCCGCCTCGGGCAACGGCGCCGGCATCAACATGGCTAGGGCCTCGGGCCGCAGCCGCAGATAGGTGCGACGGCGGTCTCCCTCGGACCGGCCGCGAACAACGAGCCCGGCTTCGGTGAGGACTTTGACGTGGTGGGCGACCAGATTCGTCGGCATCCCCAGCTCCTGGGCGATCTCACCAGGGGAGGCATCGCCCAGGGTGAGCGCGTCGACGACCGCCAGGCGCGCCGGATCCCCGAGCGCGGCATGGACGTGGGCCCGCCCCTGCAGGGAATCTAGCTCAGTAGTCATTGAGTCAATTAATACTGAGCTACTGTGGCGTTGTCAAATGACGACGAGGCAGTGCTCGATGGGGGCACGCTGAGAGCGCCGGGCCGGGTGGAGGTTGGGCCGGGGCAGGCTGACTCCTGGATCTGGCAGGGCCTGCTTCCGTGGGTGGTTCGCGCCGATGGGCGACCAGCTGGGGGAGTGGTGTCGTTGGCGTCTCCGCCTTCGGGTCAGCAGCAAGTCATGAGATATGACTGCAGCTCGGCCAGCGCCGCGACGGCGCCGTTGCGGTCGGCGCGGTAGTACACGGTCTTCCCCTCGCGCCGTGAGGTCACGATCCGCCCCCGGCGCAGCAGCGTCAGCTGCTGCGACGCCGTCGCTTGGCTGATGCCCGTGCGTTCGGCGACCTCCCCGACCGACAGCTCGGCGCCTTGGGAGAACAGCATCATGATCCGCTGTCGCGTTGGGCTGCCCAGCGCCTTGAGGAACTCCTGCGTGTCCGGCGCCAGCCCGGTTGGTCCGGCGCCGGGCGCCACCGCTGCGGGCTCTGGCTGATCCATGGCCCCACCTTCTCGCATCATCATCATATTGTCATTCAACAAAACGACGATATGATGTTGGAGTGACCACCTCTTCAGAACCCGTCGTCATCGTCGGTGGCGGCCAGTCCGGTCTCGTCGCCGCTCGCGCAGCCCTCTCCGCTGGCCTGCGTCCCGTCGTCCTGGAGGCAGGCGCCGCGCCGGTGGGGTCCTGGCCCGACTACTACGACAGCCTCACCCTGTTCTCCCCGGCCCGATACAGCTCGCTGCCCGGCATGGCGTTCGACGGCGCAGACCCCGACCGCTACCCGGCCCGCGACGAGGTCGTCGCCTATCTGCGCCGCTATTCCGGGAGCATCGACGCCGAGATCCGCACCGGCACCCGGGTCACCGCTGTGCACCCACGCCCAGGCGGTGGCTACCTCGTCCAGACCGACAGCGGCGACGAGATCGCCGCGGCGGGCGTCGTCGCCGCGAGCGGCTCCTTCAGCAACCCGTACCTGCCGGTGCTGCCCGGCCGAGACACCTACGTCGGCGAGGTGCGACATGTCGCGCACTACCGAGGACCCGAGCCCTACGCCGGAAAGCGGGTCCTCGTCGTGGGCGCCGGGAACTCTGCCATCCAGGTCGCCTACGAGCTCGCGCCACATGCGAGGGTCACCCTCACCACCCGGGCGCCGATCCAGTTCATGCCCCAGCGCATCCGCGGCCGGGATCTGCACCACTGGATCCACGTCACCGGCGCGGACCTCCTGCCCCGGGCGGTGCTCACCCGACTCGTCCGCCACGCCGCAGTGCTCGACACCGGCGTCTACCGCGCCGCCATCGCCTCGGGCCTGCTCGCCCGCCGGGAGATGTTCACCGCCTTCACCGCCGACGGCGTCATCTGGCCTGACGGTACTGACGAGGCGGTCGACACGGTGATCTTCGCGACCGGCTACCGTCCGAACCTCGGATACCTCGCTGCACTCGGGACCCTGGAGCGCGACGGTCTGCCCCGGCATGCGGGCGGTGTCTCCACCACCCACCCCGGGCTGGTCTACCTCGGTTTGGAGTTCCAGCGGTCGTTCTCGTCCAACACTCTGCGCGGCGTTGGCCTCGACGCCATCCACGTCGTCACCGCCCTCACCCGCGCCCTGCACGGAGGGCTGCGGCGCCGGACGCGCCTTACGCAGCGGGGGTCGGTTCGACCGTGAGCAGCGCGGCGAGCTGGCGCAGGATGGCCGGGCGGGCCCGGTAGTAGACCCACGTCCCGCGTCGCTCGGCGTCGACAAGGCCGGCCTCGCGCAGCGTCTTGAGGTGATGCGAGATGGTCGGCCCGGTGAGGTCGAAGGCGGGAGTGAGGTCGCAGACGCACGCCTCCCCGCCCTCCGCCGAGGCGATCATCGACATCAGCTGCAGCCGCACCGGGTCGCCCAGGGCCTTGAAGGCCGGAGCAAGCACTGCTGCGGTTTCGGCCGGCACCCGCCGCTGAGCCAGTGGTGGGCAGCATGGCGTGTCAGCGGTCAGATCCACGAGAGCGAGGGGCGCGCCTTGCTTTGACATGCCTCTAGGTTGACATCCTTCTAATCAACGTGCAACTCTCTGCTTAGACGGACGTCAAGACAGACGTCGCGGGAAGGGACTGTCATGTTCTCCAGAGGTCGGCGCTCAGCGGTGGATCGAGCGGGAGCGCGGTTTTGTGACTCCTGCGCCACGGCGACCACCGCTGCGCAGCGCGCGCAGCGTAGCTACGACCACCTCCGCACCAGCTACTACACCCTGACCGGCTCACGGTAACCAGGAAGGGAAGGGACGTCATGATGAGCGAGAACACCCAGAGGACAGCCGGCGGTTTCACCGGCGACCCGGCCGCCGCCCTGGCCGTGACCGGGTCGGGTTCCTGTTGCGGAAGCCCCGCGCAGGGGGTCGGCTCGATCCTCCCGCCCGCTGGCGAGACAGCGGCGACCGGCGGCCCGTGTTGCGGCACCCAACGGGCCGCTGAGGCGGCCGACTCATGCTGCGGCACCACAGCGAAGGCTGACGCCGTGCGCACCGGACAGGGGTGCTGCGGATGACCCCGGCAGCCGGCCCGCCCGCGGCCATGGCGGCGCGGCTCGCGGCCGTGTCCGCCAGGCGGATGACCACGAGCGTCGCCGCCCTGGCCGGGGACGACTTCGCCGGACGGCGGGTCGGCACACAGGGCGGGGCCGCCGCCCGCGCCTGGCTCGCCGACCACCTCACCGCGCTCGGCGCGAGGGTCGACACCGACGTTTTCCCGGTCCGAGCCGTGCCGGACATCTACGCCGCACCGACCGTCGCATGGGGTGTCGGCGCCGGGTCGGCGGATCTGACCTTCGGTCGTGAGGTGTCGATCCACCCGGCTTCCGCCGACACCATCGAGGTCAGGCGCGGCCTGCTGGGCGTGGCCGGTAGCGATGAGCCCACCGGCCGTTGGCTGGTCGTGCCAGCGGGGATGAGCCTGTTCGACGCCTACCGGGACACCCGAGGGGCCGCCGGTCTGCTCCTGAGCCGCGCCGTCGACGCCGACGGATGGCAGTACACAACCCTCGCGGGCCCGGACCCGGGACCCCTGCCGGTCCTGACGCTGGACCCGCGCACGCACCCTGTGGTCCTGGACGCCGCCGGTGAGGGCTGGATGAGCGCAAACACCCCGCTGCGCCGCGCCGACGCCACCGGTGTCAACATCTACGCCACCTTCGGCCCACCCTCGCCCCGTACGGTGGAGCTGCTGTTGACCGCTCACTACGACGGGGTGGGGGACCACCCCGGCCTGCGCCAGCCCGGCGCGTCCGACAACGCCAGCGGCGTCGCCGTGGTCCTGGAGGCCGCCCGGGTCCTGTCCGCCGTACTCCCCGACGACCTCGGACTGTCCGTCGCGCTGCTCGACGCCGAGGAAATCGGGGCGTTGGGATCCGCCCACCACAGTTCCCAACTGCGTGACGGCGGCGGCAATCCGCTGGTCATCAACGTCGACGGCGCCGGCCGCCTCGACCAGGCCGCCGCGGTCGAGGCCGGCGGGCCCGCCCACCGACTGCTCGCCCTGCTCGACCAAGCCGGTCGACACACCAGCCTTGCCCTCACTGCCGGGCCGGTGGCGTCGGACAACCGCCGCTACGGCGCCGCCGGGCTCGCGGCCGTGGGCATCGGTGCGGGAATGGCCGGTTACCACAGCCCGGCCGACACCCCGGATCGCGTCGACCCGCACACCCTGACGGCCATCGCCCGCCTGGTTGTCGCGACCGTGTCCCTCGCCGCGCCCGCACCCGCTACACTTTCATCGTCAATCGGCGATAAACGATGAAGGGGGCGGTGTGGTGGCCGAGCTGCTCGACCGGGCCACCGCGCAGACGTACGCGTCGTGGTTCCGGGCACTGGCCGACCCGACCCGGGTGCAGATCGTGGAGTACCTCGCCCGGCACGCCCGGCCGATGAGCGTGGGGGAGATCGTGGCCGCCGTCGGCCTGGCGCAGTCCACCGTCTCGCAGCACCTGAAGATCCTCACCGAGGTGCGGTTCGTCCTCGTCGAGCCGGCCGGCACCGCCCGCCACTACCGGATCAACGACGCCTGCGTCGACTGCTTCCCCTCCGCCGCGGACGTGGTCATGGGCCGACCCGCCCCCCAGCCGAACGGAGCCTGCTGATGGCCGACATCACGGTGCGCCCCCTGCGGGACGCCGACGCCGACCGGGTTTTGGCCATCTACCAGGCCGGACTCGACGCCGGCAACGCCAGCTTCGAGACGACCGCACCCACCTGGGCGGCCTTCAACGCGGCGAAGCTGCCCGAGCATCGCTTCGTGGCGACCGACGGAAACGACACGGTGATCGGTTGGATCGCTGTCGCACCCATCTCGGGCCGCACGGTCTACGCCGGTGTGGTCGAGCACTCCGTCTACGTCGACCCCGCCGCGCAGGGCCGCGGCGTCGCCCGACTGCTGCTGGACACTCTGATCGCCTCCACCGAAGCCGCCGGCATCTGGACCATCCAGTCCGGAGTCTTCCCCGAGAACGCCGCGAGCCTCACCCTGCACGAGCGGGCCGGCTTCCGGGTCATCGGTGTGCGCGAGCGGGTCGGTCGCCACCACGGCCGCTGGCGCGACGTCGTTCTGCTCGAGCGGCGCAGCCCCGCCGTCACCTGACCAACCCTCGCCCCTGCAAGCGGGGCCCGTCTACCTATTTGATTCGACAGTTATCAACACAGAGGAGTTTGACTGATGAGCGCCCTGAACGAGCTGCCCGTCGTGGTCATCGGCGCCGGACCGGTAGGCCTGGCCGCCGCCGCGCACCTACACGAGCGGCGCATCGCCTTCACCGTCCTCGAAGCCGGGGACACCCCGGGTGCCGCCGTGCGGCAGTGGGGCCACGTGCGGGTCTTCTCCCCGTGGCGCTACAACATCGACCCGGCCGCCCGCCGGATCCTCGACGAGGCCGGCTGGCTCGCCCCTGACCCGGAGGCCCTGCCGACCGGGGCGGAGCTCGTCGACGACTACCTCCAACCCCTCGCGGAGCTGCCGCAGCTCAAGCCGCACCTGCGCTACGGCGCCCGGGTCGAGGCGATCAGCCGGCTGGGCCTGGACCGGCTGCGCACCGCCGGCCGTGAGTCCACGCCGTTCCTGATCCGCCTCGCCGACGGCGACGAGTTGCTGGCCCGTGCCGTGATCGACGCGTCCGGCACCTGGGGCACGCCGAACGTCCTGGGCGCGTCCGGCTTGCCCGCTCGCGGCGAGACCACTGTCGCTTCGTTCCTGGAGCACGCGCTGCCCGACGTCCTTGGCGCGGCCCGGGACCGCTTCGCCGGTCGGCACACCCTCGTGGTCGGGGCCGGCCACTCCGCCGCGAACACGCTGCTGTCCCTGGCCGAGCTGGCCGAATCCACGCCGGGCACCGAGGTGACCTGGGCGATCCGGACGACCTCACCGACGCGGACCTACGGCGGCGGGGACGCCGACGCGCTGCCCGCGCGCGGTGCCCTGGGCTCGCGGCTGCGCGCGCACGTCGACGCCGGCCGGATCCGGCTGCTCACCGGCTTCTCCGTGCACGCCCTCACCCCGACAGGCGGGCGGGTGACCGTCGTCGTGCGGCATGCGGACGGCAGCGAGGAGTCAGTGACGGTGGACCGGATCGTCGCCGCGACGGGCTTCCGCCCCGATCACTCGATCGCCGCCGAGCTGCGCCTGGACCTCGACCCGGTGCTGGGCGCCACCCGCGCCCTCGCGCCGCTGATCGACCCGAACGAGCACTCCTGCGGCACCGTGCCCCCACACGGCGTGAACGAGCTCGCCCACCCGGAGACCGGCTACTACGCCGTCGGCATGAAGTCCTACGGCCGCGCGCCGACGTTCCTGATGGCCACCGGCTACGAGCAGGTCCGCTCCGTCGTCGCGGCCCTCGCCGGCGACTGGACTGCCGCCCGCGACGTCCAGCTCGACCTGCCCGAAACCGGGGTGTGCAACAGCAACCCCGCCGACTCCGCCACCGGCGACAGCTGCTGTGGGCCGACGCCCGCCGCCGAGCCGGCGGCGCGCGGGCTGGCCACCGGCATTTCCGGGGGTCTGCTGTCCGCACCGTTGAACCTGGTCACCCTCGACGCCGCCACCGCTGGCGGTCAGGCCGGCGGCTGCTGCGGCAGCTGATGCCCACCACCACGAGGGTGCCCGCCGACCCCACAGTCGGCGGGCACCACGGCCACGGCTGGCGAATCGTCGCCGCCCTCGCCATCACCTCCACCGTCGGCTACGGCACCCTCTACTACGCCTACCCGGTCCTGCTCCGTCCCATGGCCGCCACCCTCGGCGCCTCCACCACCGCCGTGACCGGCGCGCTCACCGTTTCCGTCCTCGCGGGCGCCCTCATGGCCATCCCGGTCGGCCGGTGGCTTGATCACCGCGGCGGGCGCGCGCTGATGACCATCGGGTCGATCGCCGCGACCGCCCTGCTCGTCGCCTGGTCCCAGGTGCAGACCATCGGCCAGCTTTACGCCGTCATGATCGGCATCGGAGTCACCGGCGCGATGGTTCTCTACGAGCCAGCCTTCGCCGTCATCATCGCCTGGTTCACCCCGGACCGACGCGCCACGGCCCTGCTGGCCGTCACCATCGTGGCCGGCTTCGCCAGCACCATCTTCATGCCGCTGACCGGCCTCCTGGCCGCACACCTCGGCTGGCGCGACGCGCTCCTCGTCCTCGCCGTCATCCACGGCCTGGTCACCGTGCCCCTGCACGCATTCACCATCCGCCGACCCCGGTCGACAGCGACGACGGCACCTGGCGACCCCGCACTGCCGGCCGACGCCCAGCGGCGCGCGATCGTCAAGGCCGCGATGCGCGACGCCCGGTTCTGGGTCCTGGCCGCAACCTTCATCTCCCAGGGCGCGGCCACCAGCACCATGACCGTCCACCTCGTCGGCTACCTGATCAGTCGCGGCCACCCCGCCACCTTCGCCGCCACCGCCACCGGTCTGCTCGGCGTCCTGTCGGTCACCGGCCGACTCGTCCTGACCGCCGCCCGCCGACACCTACGCGTCACCACGATCGTGGCTGTCGTCTTCGCCACCCAGGCCGCCGCCGTCCTCACGATGCCCCTGCTCGCCGACACCCGCGCCGGCGCTGTCATCACCGTCGTCGGCTTCGGACTCGGCTTCGGCATCACCAGCCTCGCCACCCCAGCCCTACTCGCCGACCGCTACGGCACCACCGCCTACGCCACCATCGCCGGACGCCTCGCCGCCCCCGTCACCATCGCCAAAGCAACCGCACCCCTGGCAGCCGCCGTCCTCCTGCATACCGCTGGCGGATACACACTGCTGCTCACCGCGGTCGCCACCTGCTGCGCACTCGCCGCCATCGGCATGACCACCCGAGCGAGAACCCCTGCGCCACAACCCTTCACCGCCCAGACCTGAGGCGATCAACCCATACGCGCCCGGGCCGAACCGCTACACGGCCACACGGGCGTCGGGTCTAACAGCGTCACTCACACTTGTCCTCGGAGCCTCGCCCGTGCGGCTCGCAGCAATCGGGGCGGTGTCGGTACACCCGCAGATCACGTCCGCGACGGAGAGCTACCTCGGACGTGATCTCGTACAGGCACGCCTGCCACAGGACGTTCTCCCCGCCGCCGCGGACCACTTGGCCGTCACCCGGCCCGCCGCGCAGCAACACGTCCACCCAAGCGACGGTACGTCGTTCCTAGGCGCCTGGTGATACGACCGGTCCGGCTGCCTTCCCATTCGTCCCGACCGGCGGGATGCCCGACCATGGTCCCACTCCTGCTGGCTGACTAGAACGGGACGCCGCGTCTGGCCCGGGCCGTCCGGGCTATCGGCTGACGCGAACGTTGCTGGAGGCTGCCGAAGCTCTGTTCGCCAGATCGGCAATTCCGGCGCGGCTTGAAGGTGGTACGTCGGCTGGCAAGCAGTTGGCGGCGGGTTCGTGGCGGTGTCAGCCGCGCGGCGCGTACATGATCACGGCGACGCCGATCAGGCAGATCACCGCGCCGGTGATGTCCCACCGGTCTGGGCGGAACTTGTCCACGACGACGCCCCAGGCCAGGGAGCCGGCGACGAAGATTCCGCCGTAGGCGGCCAGGATCCGGCCGAAGTTCGGGTCCGGCTGCAACGACGCCGCGAAACCGTACGCACCGAGAGCCACGATCCCGGCAGCGATCCACAGCAACCCGCGATGCTCCCGCCAGCCCTGCCAGATCAGCCAGGCCCCGCCAATCTCGGCCAGCGCAGCCAGGACGAACAAGACGAGGGAACGCGCGAGGGTCACGACGAGGAACCTACCGAGGTCTCCTCCGGCGACCGATGTGTAGGCGGTTCGGCGCAGGCACAGCTCCCACCAGCACATCCGGTGCGGTGCCGGCCCCGCCGGGCCGCCCACCACCAGGCGACGCCCGCCGCGACTGCCAAACCGACCGCGACGCCGGGCATCGCCCGGGTGGCGGCGGCCCAGCCGGCACCGCCGAGGAGCCCGGCCGCCAGCAGCAGCGGCAGCACGCAGCATGCCGCGCATGCGACGCCGGCCAGCCCGGTCAACCCGGACGGCAACAATCGACGTGGATCAACCCTCGACAAGATCAGCTCCCTTGGCTAGTTCCACGAACGGAAGCGGACAGCACGGGCTGTCCGCGCACGCGACCAGGTCGTCGCAGCCAGCGGCGACCGCCTCGCGCAGCGTGTCCCGGATCACCGACAGGTCGGCGATCTTCTGCTCCACCTCGACCAGCTTCGCCTGAGCGCGGGCCTGCAACCCGGCCTCGGGCCGTCGACCATGCCGGTGAACACCCACGTCCAGCAGGTCCGCGACCTCATCCAGGGTGAATCCCAGCCGCTGCGCGGTCTTGATTACCCGCAGGACCGTGACCGTCTCCGGCGGGTAGAGCCGATGCCCACCCAACGTCCGATCTGGCTCGGCCACCAGACCTCGCCGCTCGTAGTAGCGCAGCGTCTGCTGGTTCACCCCCGCCGCCTCCGCTACCTGCCCCGACCGCAGCCCCGGCTTCACGCGACGTCCTGGAGCCCGGCGCGTGCGGCGAGAGCGTCGAGTACGTCGACGTGACCCGCCGGCACCGCTACGTCCAAGGCGAGCTGCCCGCCGGTCGCCGTCAAGGTGAAGGTGAAGGTGAAGAACGAGCAGCACCCGGTTTCCCTTGTAACCAGGTCCGCCGCCCGTCCGGCTACCGTCGGCTCGGGCCGCAGCTCCAGCCGCACCCGCAGCCGGTCAACCCGCTCCACTCCGACCACCGCTGAGGCGAACAGGTCATCGAACTCGGCCAGCCGCAACGGCCGCTCCACCGTCGGCAGCGTGCACGCCTGCGGCACCCACGGATCCTCACCCAGCGCCTTCATCTCGGTCATGCCCCGACGGTAGACCTGTACCTAGGTACAAGATGCAAGCCGCTCGCGCGAGCTTCGGTTTCGGGCGGCCCGACAAAGTCAACTGGCAGCGAGGAAACCCGGGCAAAGCTGCCATCGCGGTCCCGGGGCGCGTCGATCTCGACCGGCCCGACAACCGTGAGCACCGTCTTGGACCGCGCACCGTTGTGGGGTGCGATCAGGTCCGCGTCGACACCGTCCGCCGGCTATCCCAGCCCGTTCTTCGCCACTGCGGGAGTATCCACGACAGCCATCGATCCTTCAGACATCAGGTTTGCCCGGCCGTGCTTCGCCCGACTATGGGGTGGGGCTCGCAGTGAGTCCGGTGCAGGCGTGCAGGCCCGCGTACTTCTGGCGGATCCGGGCCGCGTCCTCCCCGCCGGCGAGTTCGGGTCGACCGGTGCCTCGGGAGATCGTCGCGGGTACCAGTTCCGTCTTCGGGATCGCCGAACCGTCGAGGGTCACCCGCAGCACCCCCGTGTCGTTGCTGTACGCGTCGTCACGCCACCACAGGAAGTTTCCGAGTCCGTACTGGACGAAAGTCTTGCCGAGCCACCCGTCGCCGAGCAGTAGGTGGGCGTGGGTGCCGACCACGATCGTGGCACCCGCCTCGGCCATCTCAGCAGCGAACGCGCGAGCCTCGGCGGGTGGACACGCGTCGCCCTCCGTCCCCCAATGGACGTAGACGATGACCACGCTGGCCTGGCGCCGGGCGGCGCGCACCGCCGCGGTGGCGCGCGGCAGGTCCCGGGTCATCGCGATGCCGGCCCGGCTGTCGGTGGCTTTCCACTCCGACCACAGCTCGGAGACCTGGCTGAAGCCGAGGACAGCGATTCTGGTACCGCGTATCTCGGTGATCCACGGCGCGTACGCCGCTGCCGCGTCGGGGCCCGCCCCGACGGTCGGCAACCCGATGGCCCTGGCTGCGTCCAGGGTGTCGGCCAGCCCCGTGCGCCCGTAGTCCAACGTGTGGTTGTTGGCGATCGACACGACGTCGATGCCGGCGGCCTTCACCGCGTCATACGCGCTTGCTGGCGCCTGGAAATGGAACTCCTTCGGCTCGGGAGTCCCGCGTGTGGTGACCGCAGTTTCCAGGTTGACCATCGTCAGGTCTGCGGCCGACAGGGTCGACGAGATCGAACCGAACGCGGTCGCCGGGTCGCCCAGCAGATCGGCCGTACGGCCGGCGAAGTGCACGTCGCCCGCGAAGGCCAAGGTGATCTCGGCGGGGTGTGACGGGGAGGCCGCAGGGGCGGAGCGGGTTGGCGCACCGGCCGGCGGGGTCCGGACGGCATCGCATGCCGCAACAGTCAAGGTCGCCGCGAGCGCGACGAAGAATCGTGCCCATGTCACTCAGCGCAGCGTACAGAACCCCGCCCGATCCTAGGCCGACTTGGCCAGCATTGCCGTCGGCCTGACCTGCCTGGAAAGCGAGCCGGCGGCGCGCAACGCGTCCCACTGTTCCCCGACGGGCCAGTCGGCCACGCCGAGTCGCTCGGCCAGTGTGGTGACGTCGCCGTGCTAACGGTCGAGCCGGGTCACCGTCACCGTACGGCCGGCGGCACCCTCGACGGCCAGCGGATCTGCCGGGCGAGCGCGGGGCCGCCGTCGCGGTTGGACTGGTCGAGGGGGACGGAGGCCCAGACCAGAGCGGCGACACTGCCGTCCGCCCGCGGCGTGGACCGGGGGAGCGACGACGGCGGATACGCTAACGGGTCCCTGGAGGGAGGTCCGCCGGTACAGGTCTTCGAGGTGAACCTGTACCGGCGGACCAATCTCATCCAACCGGGTTTACATGACTGACCCGCGACCCCGCTCGGACCAGATGGGCGCTTACTTGCGGATCGTGATGGTCGCCTTACGGTAGTTGTTGCGCTTGTCGCTCTTCGTCGGGTCGTAGTTCTGCTCGATGTTGCCCGCCGCATCGACCGAGAACCAGTGGAACGTCGTCGTCTCGGTCACGTGGAACACCTCGCCCGGCTCTCGGAATTCGGTCGCTTCGTAGCGTGGCGACTGGAGTGTGGGCCGGCTGCCGTCCGTCGTGTAGTAAATGGTGGCCGGCTCGCTCGTCTCGAAGCGCACGTCGACGGGCTTGGAGTACTTTCCGCCGCCGGGAACGAGCTTGGACGTCGGGTCCTTCTTGTCCTTGCCCCAGTCCGCCGCGACCCGGAACATCTCCATGATTCCGTTGGCGTACTCCATCGTCTCGGCGTGGCCGCTGACGAGGTTCGGATCGCCCTCCCACGCCGGCTGGAACGAGCCGCCCTGCCAGTTGCCGGTGGCCGGGTTGTAGACCGAGCCGCCGACCTCCCAGCCGAAGGCGTAGATCCCATAGGTGTGGTAGAGGTCCTCGCGCACGTTGCCCGCGGAGGAGTAGAGGACGTCCGACGAGCCGCCGACGTTCTCCGGCGTGACGACGGTCTCCCGGTGCGCCTTGACCTGCGACAGGATCCTGCCGGCCGACTGCCAGTAGAACGCCTCGTCACCCAGCGGCGGGCGCGGCGTGGTGATACGGCCGTCCGCGATGTAGGCACCGGGCTGCCAGAACAGCTGGCCGCCGTTGGAGTGCACCGACATCATGAACTTGATGTTCGAGTACTTCTCGACCAGCCAGATGATGTTCTCCGACTCAGGTTCGGACAGCTTCTCCGGTCCCTGGTAGGTGTCGCTGACGCAGCTGGTCGACGCACCCGAGTAGCCGTCGTGACCCGACCCGACCCGGTAGTTCCGGTTCAGGTCGACGCCCCAGGAGTTACGCCGGGCCGGATCTGCGTTCTCATCCGGACAGTGGTTCGTCATGTTCCGGCGCTGCGAGGCGAAGTTGTAGAAGCTGTAGTTCGCCCCATCGGGGTTGTTGGACAGGATGAAGAAGATGTCGGTGCTCTCGACGATCTTCTTTGTTTCCTTGTCCGACTTGTAGTTGTGCACCAGACGCTCGGCCGACTCCAGCGAGGTCGTCGCGGGCACCCACTCGCGGGCGTGGTCCTGCGCCTGGATCAGTACACCGGGGTTCCTGCCGTCGCGGTGCTTACCGATCCGCAGGACGGGGATCGTGGCCGGGCCACGTGGCACCTCGCCCTCCGGTGCGCCGACGCGCTTCTGGTCGAGGAAGTCGGTCAGCGCGACCGGGCCGGACGTCGGCGCGACGATGCCGGTGCCCGCGTTGGTTCGGTACGGGTGGGCCCGGTCGATGAGGCCCTGGGACTGGGCCTCCAGCGCCGCCGCCACCTCGGTAGCCGTACTCGAGCCCCCGGCGGAGGCGTCCTTCGCGAGGAGGACGCGGACCGCCTTGCCCGCCACCTCGACGGTGAGCGGAAGGTTCGCGCCCGGCCGCTCCACGAACTCGACGGTGATGTCGTTGCCACCCTCGTGGCCCCACGCCGTCGAGCTGACGACGACCGCAGACTGCCCGGTACCGCCGATCGTGGCCTGCGCCTTGCGCTGGTAGCCATTCGTCTGGTTCGGCAGGTAGACGATCTCGGCGATGTCCGGGTACTGCCGGGCGATCTCCTTGGCGCGGCTGTAGAGCTGCTGCGGGTTCCGGTAGCCGTCGACGAAGTCCGACTTGTAGCCCCGATTCTCCGTCAGCGGCGGCGGAGCGTCCTCGAGCCAGTCGGAGACGTCGCCGGTGGTGACGCCACCGGTCGAGCTCGTGACCCGGATCTGGTTCGGGCGCACGTCGAGCTTGAACAGGTTCCGGTGGAACATGTACTGCCCGGAGTCGACGAACCGGCTCATCGTCCGGGCGAAGCCGAACGAGGTGCGCCGGCCTGACTCGTTCTCGAGCTGCATGGTGACGATCGGGTCAGCCTGCTGCCCTTCGGTGGTCCGCGCCTCGACGTAGAGGAAACCCTGGCCCTTCGTGGTAAACCAGTCAGCGCGGACGATCCGTACCGTCTCCTCGTGGCTGAGCGGCTGGGCAGCCTGCATACGGGAGGCTTGGATGCCCCCGTCGGCCTCTTCGCTCCAGGCGAACCCTTCGTCGTCACCGAGGATCTCGACGCCCATCGCCTCGAGTTCGGCGATCTGCTCGGCGGTTACCACCGCCTCGCCTTCGATGCCGCTGGGCACGCGCCTGAGGCCGTGCTCGAGGTCGAAGCCGGCGGCGACCACCTTGTCCAGCATGTCGGCACCGGTCAGCTGGATGCGTACGAGGCGTACCGACTCCTGGTCCTCGAGGTGGGACCGCCCCGAACCCGTCGTGGCTGTGGACGCCGCGGGATCCGCGCCTACGGGCGCGGGCACGACGAGGACGCTCGCCACCAGGGCGGGCAGCGCGAGAAGCGCGATGCGCAGTCGTCTGCGGTGCATGCTTCCCTCCTTCTGTTTCGGCCTGTGGTTGATGCGTGGCCGGCCCACGAGCGGGCCGGACCGAACCATTCGGATGGATATGCTGAGGTCGCCCGCGGTGAGCCTGGGTACGACGACGGTCGTCGTCGTAAGAGGCGCATGCGGGCTGTGAGCGACCTGGACGCGGTGAGTGTATGCAAATTCTTCGCATCGACGGCGCGCGTGAGCCCGATCTTGAGCATTGCTTGAGTTAGTCGTTCAAGCTCGGCTACTGACGTTCGGAGCAGTCCTGCGTGGACTTCGGCGGGTGGTGCTCAGCGTGAGGCGGCCATCGTCTGACGATTCTCCAGATGCGGGCAGTCCCCGCTACATCCTGCGGTCGGTTCGGACCGGCTCTGCGGACGGCTCGCCGGCCAGGGGTACGCGGGCGGCTGCGGGGCGGCTTGCACCGAGAATCTTCCCGAGTTCGGCCTGCGCACCGTCGCCGACCAGGGACGGATCCTCATCGAGCAGCGCCGTGATGGCGGATCGGAGTTGCTCGGCGGTGAGCGGCTCCACCGTGCTGTCCAGTTCCAAGAGGCCATCGACATCCTCGATTCGGGCCTCCCGGAGCACTCTAAGCTGCTCCTCGCTGTACAGCCGGGTCACGAGGGCCGCCAGGAAACGGTTCCGCGCTTCCTCGGTGCTCATGCTGGCCCGGTACGCCTCGAGCGCGGCGACCACTTCCTGCCTCTCGGGCGGAGCTGCGGCCTCTGCCGCCGCGGCATGCTCGGCACGGGTGGCCGACCGGCCGGGCTCGCGAGATCTGAACCGATTCCACGTCGACCTCACGGCCGGCACCGCCTGCTCCAGCCATCTCGTCACATGCGGTTTGGCTTTGTCCACGGCGGTGGTGGCGCCGAGGAGGAGCAGGTCGACGAGCATCTCCCTCTCCCGATCCGACAACCACGGCTCCGCCGGTGCCGGCGGTCTGTCGGGCTCGCTCGAATCCATGGTGTAGACGTACGCCATCGACGGATCTTCTTCATCGTCCTCGTCGATGTCGCTCAGCGTGACGTGACCGAGCTTGTTGGTGCCGTCTTCACGGGTCAGGGGGCTGTACTCGCCGGGCTTCTTCTGCGAATTCGAGAGACGCGATCCGTCGTCGTACTCAACCCACATCTTCTTTTTAGGCACTCTCCGCCGCCGTCCCCCGGACCAGATTCAAAGTCGCAAGTTTATTGCCCGGGAACCCCCGCTGTCGTGGGCCGATGGTGTAGGTGTGCGGTGCCGTTCGGCGTAGCGTGAGCGAGGGGTCGGGGCACGGCAGCTACCCACGGACGGAGTGCGTCCGGAGTCACGTCGAGCGGTACCTCATCGAAAGAGCCACACCGCCAACCGGCGCGAGCTGTCCGGCCGCCCCGGCCTGACGCAACGAGTCGTCGCGGCGACGCCCCGGCTCACACGGTAGGTAGCTCGCTCGGGCCGACGAAGGTCGGACCGGCCTCCTACTCGACAGCTGGGGCGTCGCCGACGGCGAAGGTACGAGCAGTTCCCACAGCCGTTTTATGGCGAACATCCCCAGACCGGCCTCTGTTGCGGGCAAGATGAGATGGATTCGCCCAGCGACACGGTGAGCGGGGGTCGGCCGTGAACGACGGATTGGTGACCAGGCGGAGCGCCTACGATGTCGGAGAGACAATCTCCGCGCTGCGGGCTGAGGCGGAACGCGTGGGCGCTGCGGTGGCGGCGGTGGTCGACCATGCGGCGGCCGCGCGCAAGGCCGGGCTGAGTATGCCCGACACACAGGTAATCATCTTTGGGAACCCGCAGGCGGGCACTCCGCTCATGCAGGCCCGTCCCGAGATCGCCATCGACCTGCCAATGCGACTCATGGTGCGAAACGACGGCCAGCCCGGCTCGCTGGTGACCTGGCAGGACCCCGCGTACCTCGCCCAGCGGTACGGACTGGGCGAGGACCAGCTTGCACCCCTGAACGCCCCGGCCAAGATCGCCTCCGCGGTCGACGGCCACTGAGCACGGCCCGAATCGGCCGCCCACACAGCCCGCAACAGGCCACCCCGGCACCGCTCGTCGCTGGGGGCGGTGAGCGTCGGCAGCGTGGACCCAAGGCCCGAGCAGGAGAGGTGCCGATGGCCGCCGTCCGTGTCCCGCCGACCGTCTTCGGCGTTCCCTTCGGGCTGGCCGGCCTGGCGGGCAGTTGGGCCGTCGCGGCGGGCGGCGGCAGCGCGCCGACCTGGGTCGGCGACGCCCTGCTCGTGCTCGCGGCGGCGGTCTGGCTGGCCACCACGGCGGGCTACGCGGCCTACACCCTGTCGGTCCGCCGCGCGCTCGTCGCTGACCTGCTCGATCCGGTGCTCGCCCCATTCGCCTCGCTCGCGGTGATCACGCCGATGCTGCTCGCCGCGCAGGGCCTCACGCCGCGCCACCTCGGCGCTGCCCGGATCGTCGTCGACGTGTTCGTCGTCCTCACTGTGCTGTTCGGTGCATGGATAACCGGCCAATGGATGTACGGCCCGCTCGACCTCGACCGCATGCATCCCGGCTACTTCCTGCCCACCGTGGCCGGTGGACTCGTCGCCTCCGCCACCACCGCCGTCGTCGGGCAGCGCCCGCTCTCACTGCTCATGCTGGGACTCGGGCTCGTCTGCTGGCTCGTCATCGGCTCGCTGACGCTCAACCGACTGTTCTTCCGGCCGCCGCTGCCGCCAGCGCTGATTCCGACGTTGGCTATCGAGGTGGCGCCCCCTGCGCTGGCCGCCGTGGCGCTGTTTGCTCTCAACGGGGCGCGGATCGACTTTGTCGTCTCGCTGGTCTCCGGGTACGGGCTGTTGATGGTCCTCGCGCAGGTCCGGCTCCTCCCCGCGTACCTGGGCTTGTCGTTCGCCCCCACGTTCTGGGCGTTCACGTTCCCGTTCGCGGCGGTGGCGACGACCACGCTGCACTGGATCGCCGACACCCGGCCGTCCGGGCACCGGGTCTACGCGTACCTGGTGCTGGCCGCGATCACCGTGCTGATCGGCGGCATCGCCGTCCGGACGGTTGTCGCCGCGGCCCGCGGGCAACTGCTGCCAACGGCTCCGGCACCCGCTCGAACGGACCGCTGAACACCAATGCGCCGGGCCGTGTCAGCCGCACCGGTCCAGCCGCTTCAACGTCGCGGCGGCGACCAGGCCGTACGCGACGTACGGTAGGGCATCCTCGAGCCAGCCCTCGGCGCCCCAGCGGCGCGGGTCCGTCACCCCGAGCGCGGCCATCGACCCGTCGGCCACCAGCATGCCGCCGATCCCGATCACACCCGCCGCCACCGGCAGCGGTGGCCGCCGCCGGTGGGCGAGCGCCGCGAAGAGCGACACGGCCAACACTCCGTTGACGAATCCGAACACCGGCCCGAACCCGGCACGCCGCTTCGCCGCCCGGTCTGCCGGCCCCAGGTTCACGTGGGCCAGATCCACCATCCGCTGCACGGCACGCTCGTGCGTGTCGCTCATCGGGCGAGCCCGGACGCCCACGTCGAGATTGCTGAACAGTTCGCGGGCGAGCGTGCCGGCGGCACCGGCCACGATCCCGTTCGTCAGACTGGCCAGCCAGCTCCTTGCCATGAGATCACCTCGGCTTTGTCCGTTATCGCCCGCGTCCCGCCGACCTCTGGCCGCGATGTCCGGCATACCCACCCCGTGCCACGTCATTTCTGCCGCGACCCGCGCGTGCCAAACGCCGTCGGCAACCGGGACGCTGCCTTCCAGCTCTCCGCCACACGAAGCCGTGCCGCAGCTCGCGGGGAGTCCTGTCACGCGGGCCAAGGCGGCCGCAACGGGCCGCACGCGCCGCCAGGGCGCTCGCCGGCCGCTGCCGCTCTGCGGCCGTCACGCCTGAGGCCCGGCAGCTGGCGCGGACAGCGGGAAGCCCGGAGGACCGCCGCAGAACGACAGCCCGTTGGGTGGGCAGCTGGTGGGTCGGCAGCCGCCCGGGGCGCGGCGGCCGTCGCACGTCCGCGCCGTTGCCGTAGCGAGCGGGTGAAGAGGGTTTTGCTCAGCCTGGGGCGAGGAGGCAGAACTCGTTGCCTTCGGGGTCGGCGAGGACCGTCCACGGGACTTCGTTCTGGCCTAGGTCGATGGCGGTGGCGCCGAGAGTGCGCAGCCTGGCCGCCTCGACCTCCAGGTCGTCACCCGGGTACGGGCGGACGTCGAGATGGACGCGGTTCCACACGGTCTTCACGTCGGGTGTGCGGAGGAACTGCAGATATGGGCCGAGACCCTTGGCGGAGCGCAGTACCGCTTTGTGGTCGGTCACCTCGTGCAGGGTCCAGTCCATGGCCTCGCCCCAGAAGCGGGCCATGGCACGCGGATCCGCGCAGCCGACCACTACCGTGGCGATCGGTCCGGTGTCTCGGATCGGGTCGTGCCAGTCCAGCACGCAGAACTCGTTGCCCTCTGGATCGGCCATGACCGTCCATGGGACGTCGCCCTGGCCGACGTCGGCGGGTGTTGCGCCGAGATCCTTCAGGCGCGTGATCACCTCCGCGTGATGGGCCGCCGAGGTGGTGGCGAGGTCGACGTGCACGCGGTTCTTCACCGTCTTGGGTTCCGGGGAGACGACGAGGTCGATGCAGACAGCGACGGGGTCGGGGTAGACGAAGCCCTCGGGTTCGAGGTTGGTCACGCCGGGTCCCTCGCTGGAGACTTCCCAGCCGAGCGCCTGCGCCCAGAAGCCGCCCAGCGCGGAGTCGTCCCGAGCCTTCATGTTGATTTGAACCAGCCGCGTTGCCACGCCGACGATGCTAAAGGAAATCAGGTCGATCCGGGAGATGGAGACGTGGCCTCGCAGGGCGGAGGACTGGGTGACGATCGGAAAGCACCAGGCGGGACACCGCTGCACGTCGGTGGACGAGTCGGCCACGAAGCAGATCGCCGCGCGACTCGTGCTGCCGCCGCGTACCGTCTCGACCCACCTGTACAAGGCCTTTTCCCCAAGCTGGGCGTGAGTTCGCGCGCGGGTCTCCTTGCCAGATATCGCGAGACCGCTGCTGATTACGTCGGCGGCGGTTGCGAAGGAGAGAGCAATGTGCGGAGTTGCCTGCGTGACCTGACGCCGAGCTTGCTGAACACGTTGCCGAGGTGCCACTCCACCGTGCGTGGGCTGATGAACATCTGGGCGGCGATCTCAGGATTGGTGTGCCCGTCTCTGGCCAGCCTGGAGATCTGGGCTTCCTGGCTGGTGAGTTCTGTGCCAGTTCCGGCCGTCCGCTTGCCTACGGTTTCCCCGGTTGCCAGTAGCTCTTTGCGGGACGTGCGTAACAGATCAGTCTCGAGACATGGGTGAAACCTCTGGCTAGCCGGGTGGTGACGGCGGCTCGGGCGGCCGTCCGCGGGCGCGGGCTGCGTCGGATATGGCGATCCCGGTCAGGACGAGGGCAGCGGCGGTGGCGACGACGACTGGTGGCAGGGGGAGCATCGCCGGTGTCAGGGCGGCCAGTGCAAGGACGCCGATTGGTCGGGACCGGGATACGCGGCCGAATACCGCGTGCTCGAAGCGGGCGCGCCCGGCCAGGTACAGCGCGGGTCCGCCGAGGATGACGGCGATCCAGGCCGGTGGGGTGTGCCCGAGTGGATTTGCGATGACAAGTTCGTCGCCGACGGCTGTAGCGACCACGCCGGCCACCATGGCCAGGTGGGCGTATGACGCCGTTCCGGCGAGGCGGACCGGGTCGCCAGACACGGCAATCGCTTCGGCCAGGACCTGCCCAGCGCGGTATATGTAGATCCGCCACAGCAGCACGGTGGTCGCGATCGACACTGCGAACGCGGCGACCCTGTCCGGCGCGAAGCCGCTGCTGCTCAGGGCCAGTCCGGTAACGAAGATCAGCTCGCCGAGCGCGATGATGAAGAACTGCCGGTAGCGCTCGGACAGGTGCTCGCCCGAGATCACAAGATCTTCGCTGGGCGTACGGCCCGCCCCCGGGGTGGGGAAGCCGATTCTGCCTGCCGTGTGGTCAAGGACCACCGCGAGTGCCCACAACGCACCACGCGCCGTACCGTGCACGAGCGCCCCCGCGAACCACGGCAGCGCCGACAGGCCGTACCAGAACAGCCCGCGCACGCCGGTGCGCTGCAGCTCGTGGCCACGCAGAACGACCACGAGGACGAGCCCGCGGCCGAGCTGGATGGCGACGTAGGCGCCCGCGAAGATCAGGCCCGTGTCGCCGAATGCCTCGGGCACCGCGGCCGCCATCACCAGGCTGCCGACCATGGTCGCGATGACCAGCGCCTGGATTACCGTTCGTTGCGGGTCCGTCCGGTCGGTCAGCCACGCGGTGCTGGACCAGACCCACCACAGGGCCCCCAACAGCACCAGCGTCCGGAAGGCGCCGCCCCACCCGAGATCCTCGGCCAGGCCGCGCGAGAGCTGAGCGAGCGCGAGGACGAACACCAGGTCGAAGAAGAGTTCCAGGAACGTGGCCCGCTGTGGATCCTCGGCTTTCCGCACCAGCTCGGACGCCCTGCCCGTCGTCATCGGCTCGCCCGTTCTGCCAGCTCTGCTCCACGTTTGGGAGCATTCTGACATGCGGCAGCGGCGATGACCGCGGACGTGCCGCCATGGACTAAATCGAGCGACCCGCGCTACACGGACGGGCGACAGTCGACGCCGGTGAGTTCCTTATTCCGATATGTCACGCAGGTCCTGAGAACCGGACAGCCGGCTTCCGGCGATGTCGGGCTCCACTTGATGCGGTACGGATCGCTGTCATTTGATTCGTGACACGTCCGACTAGATGATCTTGGTTGTTCGTTGTCTCAGGCTACGGGTCACGCCGGTGACGGTTGCGCCGATGGCGCGGGCGGCGTGGTGACACGCGGCAATGGGCCGGATCGAGTCCGCTCGGTGGCTGGAGCGCGGGTTGAAGCCGGTGGCTCCGGGCGGCAGCTTCATGGTCGGGCTCCGTTGTCGTCGCGGTCGGCGCAGGCTATCCGACCCTGTCGTGGAGGCTCGGCTTTGCGGACCGGGTTGAGACCTCCTCGGGTGGGAGCAGGACTCCCGGACTCCTGTCGGTGACGGGTGAACGGGGCGGTACACCGGCACGATCCGGATCTACGATGAGACCCAGCTGGTCGTCGTGCATCGGTCTGGATATGGACCGTCATTTCTGGCAACGACAATGAAGGAGAAGACCTTGAGTGACGATGTCACCCAGTACATCAACAAGGCGCAGCCGCGGCAGATCGATGTGTGCGAGAAACTACGTGCAATGGTCGGCCAGACCATTCCAGATGTCGAGGAGCGGCTCCAGTACGGCAAGCCGCACTACCTCAAGAACGGGCACTACGCGGCCGTCATCGCGGTGGCCAAGGACAAGGTCTCGTTCATGATGTTCAACGCAACGGACGTTCCTGAGGTCAAGGGGTTTCTTCGGGCTCTGGGCAACGGTGAACGCAAAGCCGTTGACATCAGAGATGGGCAAACCGTCGACTACGGCGCACTTGCCAGCATCCTGGAGAAGACCGCGACTGCCCTGTAGCTGGCCGGGTGTGTGCCGGGCAAGGCCTGGTCCTGGCATCGCGAGCCCAGGCCGCGGCCGTCCGATGTCCGGCACCTACACCGAGGTCGTACCGAGTGCGCATCGCGGCGTCGGTCCTACGGCCCTGCCCGGTGGCGGAAACCCGCGCCCGGCCGTCACGTGCGGGAGCGTGGCTTCGGCAGATGGTTGAAAATCCAGAGCCACAGCGAGTTCCCCCAGCGGGCGGTACGCGTCTCTGCCTGCCGGGACGCCTCGACTGCGGTGAAGCCGTAGTCGCGCATCTTCTCCTCGTAGGCGCCGATTGCTGCGACGATGTCGGTGCCGCCGCCGGTGAGCGCACCGCACAGGTTCGACGCGTCCAGTAGGGCCGTATTCGCGCCGGAGCCGCGGGCCGGGCTCATCGCGTGGATCGCGTCGCCGAGCAGGGTCACCCGGCTCGGCGTCCACGGCTGGACGCGTTCGGCGCTGCGGACCCGGACGAGGAACGTCTCGTCGACCGCGGCTTTGGCGAGCAGCGCGCGCAGGTCGGGGGCCACGTACGGATCGCCGTGGACGCGACGACATGCAGCGCCACCGCGTCCATCCCGGTCATCGTCGCGTCTGACTCCGGGAACCGGTCATGCTGCGCGGACACGCCCCACATCAGATAGTCGCCGGTCGGGCTCAGCCTCACCCCTGGGGCGATTGCGGCGGCCGCCTCCGGCGGCGGCTGGCGTAACTCGACGAGTCCGGTCGCCAAGCCGATGTGGCCGCCGATGATCGCGGTGAACCCGTC
The DNA here is from genome assembly GCF_040608175.1 of Micromonospora sp. NPDC005206. Lineage (NCBI taxonomy): Bacteria > Bacillati > Actinomycetota > Actinomycetes > Micromonosporales > Micromonosporaceae > Micromonospora > Micromonospora sp. NPDC005206. The sequence continues at coordinate 151,799 of NZ_JBEXHU010000017.1, read as the reverse complement.
ACGTAGCGCCGCCGGGACGAGCCGTCGCGTCTCGTCGTCGAGCGGCGTCTTGCCGTAGATGATGCGCGACCCGGTGTCCACGACCGTCACGTCGGGCAGCATCGTGCCGCGGACCGCCGAGTGCACGCCGTCCGCGCCGACGAGCACGTCGGCGCGCTCGGTCGAACCGTCCGCGAAGCGCAGGGTCACACCGGCCGTGTCCTGCTCGTACTCGTCGAGTTCGCGGCCGAAGTGGATCCGATCGTCGAGGCCTGCGCCGAGAATCTCGCGAAGCGTCACGCGGTTGACCAACGTGCTGAGCGTCTCGGGCTGGTACGGGTCGCGGTTCGGGTCGGTGAGTGTCTCGTGCAGGACGCGCAGTTGGGCGGAGAGCACGGTGAACTTCCTGCTCGGCTGGCTCTCCGTCGCGAGAAACAGCTGGAACAGCTTCAGCGGCAGGCACTTGTCGAGTGCCAGGCCGGCGCGTGCGTCGACGTGCAGCCGGTAGCCCTGGCGGCGGACGTCGGGCGCGGCGTCGCGTTCGTAGACCTGGACGTCGACGCCGGCCCGCACGAGCCCCTGGGCGAGGCACAACCCGCCGAGGCCGGCACCGGCCACCGCCACGCGCAGATCGCTGCTCAACCCTGTCGCCTTCCAGCTTTGCCGGCGTACCGTCCCGGGTTGGAGTGACTCGCGGGGTTGAGTAGTTCAGGCCGCGTGTGCGGGTCCTTGGCGATCGGCGTCTCACCCGCGCGGGCGACCGCGACCGCATCACGACGCGATTCCGGCGGGAACGCCTTCGGCATACAGACATCCTTCCAGTGAGGAACACATCCGCACAGGTCAGGAGTCAACCGAACCGGGGGGAGGGTCGTCCCGCCAGCGCTGGCCGCCGTCGCGCGCCCGCTAGGCCGGACCGGCCGCCTTCGCGTGGTGGGCAGCGGACCCGCCGACCCGCCGAGCGCGGCGTTGCCAAGCGCGGCGGAAAAAACTTCTGGCAGGGTGTCGAGCGGGCCGACCGCCGTTCGACGCGTAGGTGAGATGGCACCCTGACATGAGGAGACAGCGATGCGGTTCATGGTGATCACCAAGGCCACCGCGGCGAGCGAGGCCGGCGTGCTGCCCGCCACCGAGGATTTCGACACGATGGGCAAGTTCATTCAGGAGATGGTCGACGCCGGCGTGCTGCTGGACGCCGGCGGCCTTCAGTCCAGCGCCAAGGGTGCCCGGATCTACTTCGACGGCGACAAGAAGACCGTGGTGGACGGACCGTTCACCGAGACCAAGGAGCTCATCGCCGGTTACTACATGGTCGAAATGAAGTCGCTCGAGGAGTGTGTCGAGTGGTTCAAGCGCTGCCCGATCCAGCACCCGGGCGTGGGGGCGCAGACCAACATCGAGATCCGGCGGGTCTTCCACGCCGAGGACTTCGGCGAGGAATTCACCGCCGAGCAGCAGGCGGCCGTGGAGAGGCGGCGCGCGACGGTCGCCGGGAACTGATCACCGCAGCCTGGGAGACGCGGGTTCGGCTCAGGACCGAACCCGCCCGCGTGGCATGAGCGTGCTTGCGTCCGATCGCGCGGTGGGGTAGACGGGGGCCGTGGCCACTGACACCCACCGCGCGATCGAGGCTGCCTGGCGGATCGAGGCGCCCCGGCTCATCGCCGGACTGACCAGGCTCGTCCGCGACATCGGCGTGGCCGAGGAGTTGGCGCAGGACGCGCTGGTCGCGGCGCTGGAGCAGTGGCCGGCGGAGGGCGTGCCGCGTAATCCGGGCGCGTGGCTGATGACGACCGCCAAGCGTCGGGCCATCGACCAGATCCGGCGCAACGAGACCTTCAAGCGCAAGGTCGAGGAGGTCGGCCGGGAACTCGAGGAATCCACCCCGGACATCGGCGCGATGGTCGCCGAGGACGACGGCATCGGCGACGACCTGTTGCGGCTGGTGTTCGTGGCCTGCCATCCGGTGCTGTCCACGGAGGCCCGCGCCGCACTGACCCTGCGGCTGCTCGGCGGCCTGACCACCGACGAGATCGCCCGGGCCTTCCTGGTGCCGGAACCGACCGTGGCGCAACGGATCGTGCGGGCCAAGAAGACCCTGGCCAACGCCCAGGTGCCGTTTGAGGTACCGCAGGGCGACGAGCTGGCGGCCCGGCTCTCCTCGGTGCTCGAGGTCGTCTACCTGATCTTCAACGAGGGCTACTCGGCCACCACCGGCGACGAGTGGATGCGGCCGGCGCTGTGCGAGGAGGCCCTGCGGCTGGGCCGGGTCCTGGCCCGGCTGGCTCCGCGCGAGCCCGAGGTGCACGGTCTGCTGGCGCTGATGGAGATCCAGGCCTCCCGGGCGGTCGCCCGCACCGGCCCCGGGGGCGAGCCGATCCTGCTGGGCGACCAGAACCGGGCCCGCTGGGACCAGCTGCTGATCCGCCGCGGCTTGGCCGCGCTGGAGCGTGCCGAGGCCCTGATCGATGGCAAGCCCGGCCCGTACGTGCTGCAGGCGGCCATCACCGCCTGCCACGCCCGGGCACGCCGCTTCGAGGACACCGACTGGGAGCGCATCGCCTGGCTCTACGAGAATCTGGCCGAGGCGATGCCGTCCCCGGTGGTCGAGCTGAACCGCGCGGTGGCGCTGTCCATGGCGTTCGGGCCGGCGACCGGGCTGGCGCTGCTGGATCAGCTGATGGCCTTTCCGGCCATGCAGAACTACCACCTGCTGCCCAGTGCACGCGGTGACTTCCTGGTCAAGCTGGGCCGGCACGCCGAGGCGCGGGCGGAGTTCGAGCGGGCGGCGTCGCTGACCCGCAACGAGCGGGAGCGGAGCCTGCTGCTGGATCGTGCCGCCGCCTGCGATCAGCCGCTGCGAACGGACCATCCCTGACCTCTTGAGCCTCTCACCGCCGCGGTGACCGGCGGGGCGCACGCCAGATGAGAGCCACACCAACCTACGGTGCGCAGCCGCGATGAGAGCGACTCCGACGCAAGTCTTGCTCTGACGTGGCGAGTCTTCCTCGATCCGACACCGTCGGAACTAAACCATCACATGTCAGCCCGGCGAAGCATCGCGTCTGTTTCGGGATCGGGCATGAGCTCCCGAACCTCTTGCGCGCAGCGGCAAGCGCCGGCAATCTTGGCAGCCCACGTCAGCGCCTCCTCGCGTGAGGCCACGTCGACGACCACGAACCCGCCAATGACCTCCTTGGTCTCCGGGTAAGGGCCATCGGTGACCATCCCGTCCGTTGCCACGACGCTCGCCCTCTGGCGTTCGAGTCCAGCGCCGAACACAAACACGCCGGCGTTCACGGCCTCCTGGACTACCGCGTGCGATGCCTTGCCCACGTCGGGCCAATCCTCGTCGGGGATGTGGTCCATCGAGCCGTCATTGAACGAGATCAAGTATCGCGTCATCCCATGGCTCCCTTGTCCCGGCGGGTGGGGACACTATCGTTCTGGCGTGCACATCCGTTTTGACATCCCAGCCGATCCCGCCTACCCAGGCCGCGTGGCCGCTGCGCTCGGCAGGGTCCGGCTGCGCAGGTTCGGCTACATCGGTGCGGTGCTGGCGGCGGTCGGGGCGATCGGTTTGGCCGTCTCGCGGGGGTCCGGGTGGGGTGAGCAGACTTCGCCGCTGTGGATGGCGATGGTCGTGGGTGGCCTGCTGTCGATGCTGTACTGGCCGTGGGTGCGGTGGCGCGCCCGGCGTCGCTCCAGTCGCTACGCCGTCGAGGGCGCCTACGACATCACCGATGACAACATCATGATGCGCAGCGGCTCGGAGTCCGGTGGCATCGCATGGGACGGGGTCGCCGAGGTGAGGGATACCCCGGAGTTCTGGATCGTGTACGTCGGCCGGATGCCGGCGACCGTGATCCCACGCTGGTTGATGTCGGCCGAGGATGCCGAGACGTTGCGAGCCTTCATAACCAAACGAGGGCTGCTCCGACGACGGTGAACCCGCCCTGGCCGCGGTCATACGCGACGCCATTCACCTGAACGCTCGGTCCGTCGGCGGCCGTTGAAACCGAACTGTCCCGCCGGGTGTATCGGCGTCCGGTCCGGGTATGCGGGCGCGGTTGTCGCCCCGACAGGAGGTAGTGGTGGAAAGTCGAGCCAAGGCGATGGGTCACGCGATCCATCCCATGCTGATCGTGTTCCCGCTCGGGCTCCTCGCCACGTCGGTCATCTTCGACATCCTCTATCTGATCACCGACCGCACCGGATTCCAGATCTCCGCCGCGTACACCATCGCGGCGGGTGTCATCGGCGGCGTGGTCGCCGCCCTGTTCGGCCTCATCGACTGGAGTGCCATCCCAGCCGGCACCCGGGCCAAGCGGATCGGCGCGGCGCACGGCGTCGGCAACCTGGTGGTCGTGATCCTGTTCGCGGTGAGCTGGCTGGTGCGTCTGTCCCGGGAGAACTGGGAACCGAACGCCGCCGCGCTGGTCCTGAGCTTCGCGGGCATCATCCTGGCCCTGGGGACTGCCTGGCTGGGCGGGGAACTGGTCGAGCGGCTGGGCATCGGGGTGAGTGACAAGGCCGGGGTGAACGCGACCAGCTCGCTGCGCCGCGCGCCGTCGCGCGGCGCCTGACCCCGGCGCCACGCCGACCGGCCGATCTGTCGAGCCGAACCGGTGCCGCGGACATTTCCTCGCGATCAGGTGTCCGCCATCGGTGCCGGGGCGAACAGGGGCGGCACCGGATCCGCAGCCTGGATCGCGGCAACGACCTGCGTCAGTTGCGGGTGGTCGCCGCCGGCCGCCCTGGTGAGGGCGTCCGCATCGGCGTGGTTGCCCAGGTAACACTCGGCGATGGCCCGCAGGAGAAACGCGACGCTGCACAGATTCGGCGGGTCGACACCCGGCCGAATGTCGAGAAGCAGTGACCGCGCCTGCTCCGGGCGCTGGTTGAGCAGGTGAGCCAGGCTCATGGCGACACGGGCGGACAGCTTGTGCGGCTGCACGTGGAAGGCGAGCTGCGCCAGCTCCGAGATCTCCACCACCTCTGGGTGCTCGACCGGCGATTCGTTCACCACTGCGGCGTACAGGTACCACAATCCGAACTGAACCGTGAGCACCTGTCCGATTGCGGCGGCGGTCATGGGATCGGTGCGGTCGGCGCGAGCCAACGCCGCGAGCCGCTCGGCGTCGGCGATGAGGTCCGCCACTGACTGCGTGTGGCCCGTGCTCCAGCGCCGGTGGACGGCGGCGAGCGCGAGTCGCGGGTCGTTGCCGTCGCGAGCCGGATCTCCGAGACGATCGTCGTCGACCTGCCCTCGGGCGATCGTCCGCAACGTGCTGCTCACCTCCCCCTGGTAGTAGCCAGCCCGTAGCGCGGCAAGGGTGGCTGTTGGCGCGAGGAGCCAGCGCAGCAGGTTGCGGCCGTCACTGCGGGGCGAAGTCCCGGGAATGAGGTTGACCACCCCGAGCAGCACCGCGAAAAGCGCTGCGCCGAACAGCGCCAGGCGTGTCAACGCCGTGCTCGTCAACGCCGCCGCGGCACAGAGCACCGCCGCAGTGCACAGGTTCGCCATCGGGCCACCGAGGTAGAACAGCACCATCCGCAGCGGTAACGCGGTCGCCGACGGCGCTGGCCGGACCGACACTTCGTTCCGCCACCCGCCAAAGGGTGCGATACGGACCGCGATGACCGGCAGACGCAGCAGCTTCGCCATGACGAGGTGTCCGCACTCGTGCAGGACGAGGTGCACCCACAACGACACGCAGGTGATGGCAACGGCGGCGATCGCACCGGTCACGGACTCGGTCACGACGAGCCCGAACGCCACCGCCTCCAACACCAGGAGAATGGACGCGGCGGCCAGCCGTCGGCGGGGGGAGATCACCGGGAGATGGTACGGCCGGACAAGTAACCGGCGAGCGCCTGAACTCGGCGCAGATCGGCGCCACACCCGGCGGCGTCGAATCCGGCGATCGCCCGATCCAGGTGCTCGGCCCTGGTGAGCCCAAGGGTGGACCGCTGCCCCGAGGCGAGGTGACGGCCGAGTTCGTGGTGGGCGCGCGCCAGTTCGTAGGGCATCCCACGGCGCTCGGCTTCGCGTACCGCCCGGACCCACGCCCGGCGGGCGGCCCCGGCGCGGCCGTCGAGCCAGTGGTACCAGCCCAGGCAGATGAGCGCTCTCGGACGGGCCATGGGAAACGTGCGGGCGTAGCGATGCAGCCGGCGCAGGGCGACCGCTGTGGTCGCGCGCAGGTGGGCGGGGTCCGGCTCGTCCGCTCCGCCAGCCGGATTTTCCCGAGAGCCGGCCTGTTCGAGCAGCGTCAGACAGACCTCGGGGACGCCGGCGTGCGCCTCGATGGCGTACTGCTCGAATGACTGATGTGGGCCCATCAGGTGGTCGGCGGTGCGGATCGCCTGCCACGCGTCCGCCCGCCGCCCGGCTGCGAGGTGTTGGCGGGCGGTGGCGACGTGGAGGCGGGCGGCGTCGATCCGGGCTGCTGCCGGCAGGAGCTGTGCGGCCTCTTCGGACCAGCCCGCCAGAGCCGCGTCGTCGGGGTTGGCGCGCAGGGCCGTCTCGATCAGGACGAGCAGACCCCACAGGTGCACGATGGGATCGCGGCGGTCGCGGCCGGAAGCCATCGCCTCGACGGCCGCCGCGGCCGCCTGCGAATAGCGGGCGGTGAGGTACCGGGTGACCGCGGTGATCAGCAGCACCTCGTCGGCCCACCGGTGCATCGGTGTCCGGCGCCGCAGTTTCAGGACCCTGGCGGCGCCGGCCTCGACCGCCGCCCAGTCGCCGACGCCGGTCCAGTGCAGCCCGCCCACGATGCCGACCCAGCAGGCGGTGAGCGGGTCGTTGGTGCGCTCGACGGCGGCGCTCGCGGCGCGGAGGTGTCGGCCCGCGAGCTGGCGCAACCCCAGGGTGCCGACGGTCATCCCGAGACCGGCCTGCGCCCGGACGATGAGATCGAGGTCCCCGGCGCGTTCGGCATCGTTCAACGACGAGATCGACGCCGCGAGGATCGGGAAATGCTCATTGAGCACCCAGTAGATCTCGGCGATCGTGAAGCAGGTGGCGGCGCGTTCCCGGGCCGCCTCGCGCCGCTCCGCACGACGGGCGACGGCACCACCCGGCCGCAGGCCCCGGAGTGTCCGGCGTGCCACCTGTGACGTGAGCATCCCCAGCCGGCCCGTCGTCGACGCCGGCACGCGGGCGCCGAGCAGATCCAACGCCCGTTCCAGGTGGTACCGCGCGGCGTTCGCCTCGCCGAGCTGCTGGTGCGTCTCGCCGAGCATGCGGTGCCAGCGTGCCCGCTGCAGGGTCGTGATCCCCTGGCGTTCCAGGGCGGCGCCGAAGAAGACCTGAGCCTCCCGGAACCAGCCCAGGCGCCGGTACAGCGCCCACAGCCGCAGCAGGTGGGCGTCGAGCGCGGTCGGGTCGGCGTCCAGGATGAGCCAGTCGGTGGCGGCGCGCAGGTTCTCCTGCTCGACTTCCAGACTCGGCCGGCCCTCGGCGCGGGCCTCATCCGGTGAGGGGAGCAGCGCGACATAGTGCTCGGCGTGGCGCCACCGCGCCCGCGCCTCCTCCACCGGGTCCGTGGCCAGGCTCTCGGCGGCGTACTGCCGGAGCAGCTCATGCATCTCGTAGCGGTCGTCCCCACCGACGGCGACCAGCGACTGGTCGACCAGGCTGGCCAGCATCGGCAGTCCGGCGTCCGCCACGGCGCCGGCGGCCGCGAGGTCGAAGCTGCGGCGCAGCACCGACAACCGACGCAGGGTCCGGCGTTCCTCGTCGGTCAGCAGCTGCCACGACCAGTCGATCACCGAGCGGAGGCTGCGGTGCCGCCGCTCCACGTCAGGTGCGGTCGTCTCGAGCAGTTCGAGCCCGTCGGCGAGCCGGTCGGCGATGGCGGCCGGGCTGGCGGACCGTACCCAGCGGGCGGCCAGCTCGATGGCCAGCGGCACACCGGCGACCAGCCGGCACACCCGACCGACGCCCTCGGCGTCGACGACGGCGGGGAAGCCGGGGCGCAGCGGCCGCGCCCGCTCCTGGAAGAGCTGCACCGCCTCGTAGCCGGCGGCGTCCGCGTCGGCGCCCGGCGGCGGGTACGGCAGGCCGGGCACCTCGACCAGCCACTCCACGCCCAGCCCCAGCTGCCGCCGGGAGGTCACCAGCAGCTGCGTACCCGGTGCTCGTCGCAGCAGTTCGGCGAGGACCCCCGCGGCGTCCCGGAGGTGCTCCAGGTTGTCGAGCACCAGCAGCAGTTCGCGGCCGGCGAGCTGGTCGGTGAGCAGGTCCAGTGGCTCGCGGGGCACGGCCAGCTCTATCTCCAGCGCGCGGGCGAGGCCGGCGACGACCAGGTCGGCGGCCTCGTCCGGGCGGGCCGCGCTGGTCCCCACGAACGACACGAACACCGTCCCGCCACGATGCCGCGTCCGCCGACTCGCGGTGACCTCCACCGCCAGCCGGGTCTTACCGATTCCGCCGGGGCCCACGAGGGTCACGAGCCGGCACGCCGGATCGTCGAGGAGCTCATGCAGACGCGCCAGCTCCCGGTCCCGACCGATCAGCGCGGTGAGCGGGCGAGGCAGGTCGGACGTCGGCGACCCGGCCGACCGGGCCGGGTTCGCCGTGGCCGGGAGGACACCCAGCGCGGTGAACCCACCGGTGCCGGCGATCTCGTCCCGCAGAGCGAGCGTGGCCGGCGCCGGCTCGACGCCCAGCTCCTCCCGGAGGAGGTAGCGGCAGGTCTCGTACTGGGCGAGAGCGGCGCTGCGCTGACCGCCCACGGCCAGGAACCACATCAACGCGCGGTGCGCCTCCTCGTGGAGCCGCTCCAGCTGCAGCAGACGACGGGTCACCTCGATGCCGCCGGCAGCATCCCGCCGGTCTCTGGCCCGCCGCACGGCACGGTCCATGAGCGCGAGCATGTCCGCTCGGACCGCGGCGCGCCGGTCGGCCAACCACTCGTCGAACAGCGGGGCTCCGGGGACGCCGAAACCCTCGAGAAAATCGCCTCGGCAGAGCCGGACGGCCTCCAGCAGCTCGTCGTCGTCCTGATCGGAGGCGGCCACCCGGCCCACCTCCACAGCGTCGACCCACACCTGCCGGCTGTCCGCCAGCGCAATGGTCTGCCTGCTCACTGCCACATGCTCCGGGACGACCCGACGCAGCTTGGTCAGCACCAGCCGCAGATTTGCCCGGGCCGTCGGCTCCGGAAGGTCGCTCCAGAGCAACCCGGCCAGCGCCGAGCGTGAGTGGGCGGTGCCGGTGACCGCCAGGTAGAACAGGAGCGCCGTCGCCTTGGCAGAGGCCAGCTCGACCAGTGGACGGCCGCCGACCGTCAGCTCGGCCCCGCCGAGCACCCGGACACGCAACTCCTGGTCCCGCATCGCCACCGCCGTCGTCGTCCGCGAAGAACTCTATCGCGATCCACGCTGCGAAAACGGTCGGGAAACGGTCTGCACACGACGGCTCCCTACGGTCGGGTCATGAGAGGCGAAACCCGGTCCACCAGCGGCATCCCGCCGGCTGGTGTGGTCGCACACGGCAGGGGAGTCACCATGGCAGTCGTCCACCCGTTCCGCAGCGACCTGCCCGAGGTGCAGGTCGGCGGTACCACCGTGCAATCGCTCGTGCTGCGGCACGCCGCCCGCCTCGGCGAGAAGCCGGCCCTGATCGACGGCGCAACCGGCCGCACGATCAGCTACCGCCAGCTCGCCACCGGTGTGGAGCGGGTCGCGGCCGGCCTGGTCGCCCGAGGCTTCGCGGCGGGTGCCGTCCTGGCCCTCTACAGCCCCAATCTGCCCGAGTACGCCCTGGCGGCCTACGGGACGATGGCGGCCGGCGGGATCGTCACCGGCGCCAACCCGATGCTCACCGTCGAGGAGTTGGCCGGCCAGCTCACCGACGCCGCGGCGCGGATGCTGGTCACCGTCCCGCCGTTCCTGGACCGCGCGTTGGCGGCCGCCGAGCTGGCCGGCGTCCAGGAGGTGCTGGTCTTCGGGGAGGCGGCGGGCGCGACGTCGTTCCGCGAGCTGATCGCCCACCACCATCCGCCGGCGGAGGTGACGAGCGACCTCGACAACGAGCTGGCCGCCCTGCCCTACTCGAGCGGCACCACCGGCCTGCCCAAGGGAGTGGAGCTGACCCACTCGAACCTGGTGACGAACGTCCGCCAGAGCCAGGCGGTGATCGATTTCCGCGAGGACGACGTGGTCCTCGCCGCAGCGCCGTTCTTCCACGTCATGGGGTTCAACTTCCTGCTGCCCTGCAGCCTGGCGGCGGGCGCCACCGTCGTCACCCTGGCCAACTCCGATTTCGAGGTTTTCCTTCGGGCCATTGCGGAACATCGGGTGACGGTCACCGTGGTGTCACCGCCGCTGGCGACGGCGTTGGCCGACCATCCGCTGGTGGACAGGCACGACCTGTCGTCGCTGAGAAGCCTCGGCGTGGGTGCGGCACCTCTCGGCGCCGATGTGGAACAGCGGTGCGCCGAGCGGCTCGGCTGTGTGGTCAGTCAGGGCCTCGGCATGACGGAGGCCAGCGCCATGGTCACCGTCGGCCCACTCGACGAGCCGCGGCGCGGGTCGGTCGGCCGGCTGGTACCCAACACCGAGGCGCGCGTCGTCGACCCGGACGGCGGCGGCGACCTCGGTGCCGGACGCGCCGGCGAGCTGTGGATCCGTGGCCCGCAGCTCATGCGGGGCTACCGCGACCGACCGGAGGCCACGGCCGCCACCATCGACGCCGACGGCTGGCTGCACACCGGCGATCTCTGCTACTTCGACGAGGACGGCTACCTGTACGTGGTCGACCGGCTGAAGGAATTGATCAAGTACCAGGGGTACCAGGTCGCGCCGGCCGAGCTGGAGCACCTGCTCCGCACCCACCTGGCGGTCGCCGACGCGGCCGTGGTGCCTCGGCCCGACGCGGACGCCGGCGAGGTGCCGGTCGCGTACGTGGTGCTGCGGGAACCGGCCACAGCCGAGGAACTGCTGGCCTACGTGGCCGAGCGGGTCGCCCCCTACAAACGGCTGCACGCCGTTCGGTTCACCCCATCGGTGCCGAGGGCGCCGTCGGGCAAGCTCTCGCGCCGGGTGCTGGTCGAGGCCGAGCGCGTCCGGTCGGAACGGACGCGGACCGCGCAGGCATCCCCGGCCGAGCTCCGCTCGGCTGGCGGGAACCGATGAACATCCTGGTGGCCGGGGCCGTCGGCCGTGGTCCGACCCAACTGGCAGCGGGCGCTCGCTGCACCGGGCAACCGGTCTGTGCGCTGGTGGTCGCGGTGTTTCAGTCGGTGGCCTGGGATCCGGGCCCTCGACCGGCCCGAGCGGCGACACCGGTATGAACGGGATTCCCGTGGCGCAGGCGGTTCGGCCACCGCGACGCCCGCCGACGGAGCACCGAGGGCTCAGGAAGTGGACCGTCAGCCTTGCCGCCACCGTGGCGTCGGCCTACGCGCTGGAGGCGAGCGTGGTGGCCGCGGGCACGTGCCTGGTCGCCTCCGGTCTGTTCAGCGGCCTCGACCGCCAGTGGGTGGTGGCGTTTCTCGTCGCGAGCTATGCGGTCTGGGGGATCGGCCTCACCGCCAATGTGCGAGCGAACTGGATGCTCCTGGCCACGACCGGAACCAGCACCAACGTGCTGTCCAAAGCGGCGTACGACGTGATCCGGCGGATGACGAACAGCGCCCGCGCACCGCGCGTGGCGGCGGCCATCGGGTACGCCGGTACGGAGGTCGCCAAGGAGGTGCCCTACTACGCGGGTGCCTTCGGGGTCGCCGCGCTCAGCGACTCGATCAGCTCGAACGACGCACTCGTGTTCCTCGGCGGCGCGAACCTCGGTGCCGCGCTGTACGAGTACGGGCTCGCCCGTCTCACCCGAGCATTCCTCCGGCGCCGCCGCCACCGGTACGCCTCGTTCGACACGGACTGGGTACCGGCCGAGTACCTCGCCAGCTACTACCGGGCCGTCGAACCGGACGAGATCGCCACCATCGCGTTCTTCGTCGAGGCGATGCGCCACGCGGAGCGCGGTCAACCCGTGTTGTTCTTCGGGGTCGGGCCCACCCTGCACCACGTGTTCGCGGCAGCCGAGGTGGCATCGGAGATTCACCTGGGCGACTATCTGCCGGCCAACCTCCGCGAGATCCAGCGGTGGATCGACCGCGAACCCGACGCCCACGACTGGCGACCGTTCGTCCGCCACACCCTGCGGTGCGAGGGGATCAGCTGCCCGACCGACGAGGACGTGGCCGCCCGCGAGGACCTCGTCAGGGGAAAGATCACCGCGCTGATCCGGGTGGACGGCCGGCACGCCCGCCCGGTGGACCGCCGGTACGCGACGGTGGTCAGCGCCTACTGCGCGGACTCCGCCACCGACGACCGGCCCACCTGGCAGCTCCTCATGCGACACATCACGGGCCTGGTCCAGCCCGGGGGTCTCTTCGTCACCGCGGCCCTGCGCCGATGTCGCGGCTACCTCGTCGCGGAAAGGACCTTTCCCAGTGCTGATGTCGACGAACACGACCTCAGGGCGGTGCTGCGGCCGGAGTTCGGGCCGCTGGACGGGTCGATCGAGGTCCGGCAGGTCGCCCAGGAGAGCTCACACGGCTATTCGGCCATCGTCCTGTGCTGGGCCCGCAAGCGCGTCCGGCCGCGAGCGAACGGCGCGCCGGGACTGGCACTGGTCGGCGCCGGGCTTCTCACCGCGCCAACCCTTTCCACGGTGGCCGACGCGGTGAGCCGGCTTGCGCCGGCCAGCGTGCGGGGTGAGGCGACAGGTCTGCAATCCTCGGCGCTGAGCGCGGGTTTCGCGCTCGGATCCCCGGTCGTCGGGCTGGCGATCGACGTCTCCGTGCCAGCGGGCGGCTTCGCGGCAGCCGGGCTGGCCGGCCTCGCCGCGGCGCTGACTAGATGCCTGCTGTCCCGCCGCCCGCCCATCTGAACGGAGTCTCCGCGCAGCGAACTCGGTCGCGCCGGGGCACCGGGCCTTGAGCCACGCGGGGAAACGAGCCCTTGCCAACGGCCGCTCCTCGTCGCCATGAACCGGTGCGGGGTGCAGGGATGACACTGCGCCCACCATCGGCCCCGACCAGGTGTGCCGTTCGGATCGGCTCTCCCTCGACGGGCTTCTGACTTGTGCAGATGCGCAAAGTCGTCCTTGTGTCGATGGCGACACCGCGGTGAGGGTGAGCGAACCCCGTGCCGCAAGGAGTCGGCCGGGCGCTGGACCACCTTGCAGGAGCACAGATGCGCAGACTCAAGGCACCACCCGCCCTCGCCGTCCTGGCGACGGCCGCCCTCCTCGGAACCACCGCCCAGGCCGCGACCGCGGCGACCCCGTCGCCGACGGGCACGACGACCGCCGCGGAGGCTTCAGTTCCGGCCACCGTGGCACCCGCTACGGACGCCCCCGCGCTCGTCGATGACCTGGCCGACCAGGTCGACGCCACGATCGCACCGGACAAGGCCGCCAAGGCCCACCTCGCGGGCCACAAGGACCGCTACCGGATCGCCGACCCGGCCGGCACGCTCACCACCGCGAACATCGACACGCAGGGCGCGCGGGAGACGGTCCGGCTGAACCAGAAGTACAAGGGTCTGCCCGTGTTCGGCGCCCAGTACGTGGTGCGGATGGAGAAGAAGGCCGGCAAGCGGGCGGTGACCGGCACGTCGGGCACCTACTTCACAGACCTCGACGTCGACACGACCAGCACCCCGATGCCCGCGCACATCGCGGTCTCCCGAGCGGTCGAGGACGTGCGCAAGAGCCTGCACCCCGGTGCGGCCGTCGTGGCCGGCGCCCCGCGGCCCGGCACGACGCCCGACGCCGCCCACGCCGATCTCAGCGGCACCGACCAGGGTCTCGTGGTCATGCCGACTGGCACCGGCGTGCTCGCCCGGCGCGTGCTCGTCAAGGGCAAGGACGTCGTCACGGGCCAGCCCGTGCTCCGCGACGTGTACGTGGGTGCGACGAACGGCGTGACGCTGCTCAGCGTCAGCCGGATCAAGCCCTTCGCCACCGCGCAGCAGGCCGCCGCCCTGGCCGCCGGCGGGACCGCCGTCGCGCCGCGGGCCGTTACGAAGGCGCTCCCGTCGCGCAAGGGCACGACGCCGGTCGTCGGCGAGGGCAGGAGCCTGCACGGCGCCACGGTGCCGGTCCCGCTCGTCCGGACCGACGACGCGAGCTCCTACCTCATGATCGATCAGACCCACACCCTCCCGGACGGCCGGACGGTGCCGATCACCACCTGGGACGCTCGGGGCCGGGACTACTACGAGCTGCTCGACGGCCAGTTGCCCGAGGGCGTGGGGCCGTTCGCGTCGCCGTCGAGCACACTCGGCGCGGACCTGACCGACGCCGGCGCCGTGGACGCGGCCTGGGACGCCGCGAAGGTGTTCGAGTGGTTCCAGACGAATCTCGGGCGCAACAGCCTGGACGATGACGGCATGCCGATCAACTCGATCGTGGGCATTACCTACGGCGGCTACCCGTTCGTCAACGCGTACTGGGACGGCACCCGCATGGTGTACGGCAGCGGCGACGACGAGTACCTGCCGCTGGCCGCCGACCCGGACGTCGTGGGCCACGAGATGACGCACGGTGTGGTGGAGAACTCCGCCAACCTCGTCTACGCCGGCCAGCCCGGCGCGCTCAATGAGGCGATCGCCGACTACTTCGGCAACGCCATCGACCTCGACGCGGCCGGCACGCCCATGTCCGACCCCGAGGCGAGCCTGATCGGCGGCGACCTCTGCCGCACCCTGGCGCCCACCAAGTGCGCCCTGCGCAACCTCGACGACGGCGCCACCACGGCGAACTTCCAGCACCTCATGGACACGCCGCAGATGGACGACGGCGGCGTGCACCTCAACTCGACGATCGTGTCCGGGGCGCTGTGGGACCTGCGTCAGGCATTCGGTGGCGCGGTCGCCGACAAGATCGTCTACCGGGCGCTCACCGACTACCTCACGCCGATGTCCGACTTCGTCGACGCCCGCGAGGCGGTGCTCGCCTCCGCCAAGTCCTCCGGCCTGAGTCAGAAGGACCTCAAGGTGGTGCGGGCGGCGTTCGATTCGCGCGGGATCACCGCGAAGTGGAAGGCGAACCTCTACGGCAAGAAGACCGACCTCCTCGTCGACCGGCTCAACACCGGGATGTACGTCGACATGACTGCGAGCATGGCCGGCGGCTGGTTCACCGTGCCGCGCTCGGACGCGAACCACACCCAGCCGCCGTCGATCTGGATGGGCCGCATTGACGGCAAGGTCGCGCCGTACCGGATCTCCCCGGACGACGGGAACATGCACAGCTTCCCGCACACCGATGGCAAGCGGGTCGTGTGGCTGTCGATCGAGGCGGACCCCGACTCCCCGACGTGGGAGGTCGACCACATCCTGTCGGCGCCAGTCGGCGGCGGCCAGGTCGAGGAGCTCTACAGCTCCCCGTACCGGATCGACGGCCTGAGCTTCGACGGCACCGTCGTCACGTGGAGCCAGTACGACCCGGAGCAGGGCTACCGCGACGTCGTGCGCTACCTGCAGGGCAGCTCGCGGACCGTCCACACCCTCGCCCACCCCGACTGGCTCGGGAACGCGACGGCGCCGAGCGTCAAGAACGGGAAGATCTCCTACGTCCGGTACGAGGACTACCCGCAGCCCGACGCCAACGGCAACTGGTGGTCGCTGGGCGTCGAGGTGTACGACATCGCGACGGGGAAGACGACCTTCGCCGGCGGTGACCCTGGTGCCGAGACGATGAGTTACCCCCAGGTGTCCGCCACCGGCGTCGCCTGGGTGATCAACCGCGACTACGGCAGGTACGTCGACGGCGAGTGGAGCCAGGGGACGTTCAACGACTCCGTGCGGCTGTTCGACTTCGCCACCGGCACCAGCCACCTGCTCTTCGAGGAGAACTCCCCGCAGGCGATCCGCGCCGACGTCCTCACGCTGTCCGACACGACCCTCACGGTTACCGAGGAGGCCCCCGCGGACCTCTGGCTCTCGACCGGCGGCTACCCGGACAACTCGCTCAATCCGAAGCTCAAGCAGTACACGCTCAACGGAAAGTACGTCGGCCCGGCGTCGTGCAGCCCGGGCGCCCAGATGTTCGCGACGGCGGGCACGGGGCGCGAGGTGATCTTCATGGACTCGTCGGCCGGCGGTTTCGGCCTGGCGTACGCGAAGGGAGCCAAGTCCTGCAAGTGAGCCCCTACTAGGAGGCGCGCTCCACGACGAAGCGCCGGGACCCCTCAGGGCGGTCCCGGCGCGGCGTCGCGTTCAGGACATGGCCTGGTCAATTCCCCACCGGGCCCTTGAGCCACCCCCGCTCCGCCGCCAGCAGCGCGATCTGGAACCGGGTCCGGGCGCCGAGCAGGGAACCCGCCTCGCTGACATGTTTCTGCACCGTACGGCGGCTCACCTGGAGCACGCGGGCGATCGCCTCGTCCTTCATCCCGGTCGCCATCATGTGCAGGATCTCCCGTGTTCGCCCGTCCGGCCCCTCGGTCGCCGGACCGCCCTTCGGAGCCGGCCCGTCATGTCGGCTCGCCAGCGACACCGGCTCGGCGCGCTCCCACACGCTCTCGAACAGCGCCACCAGCGCCACCACCAGCGCGGGGGGGGTGCACCACCAAGGAACCCGCCGCCGGGCGGTCCCCGCGCACCGGCAGCAGAGCCGCCGCCCGGTCGAACACCACCAACTTCACCGGCAGCCGTGCCGCCAGCCGCAGTTCCCCGCCCTGACCCGTCCCGCGCAGCGCCGTCGTGAGCGACACCGCGTCGGTGAAGCCCTCCGTCTCGTACACCGACCGCATCCGCACCCCGGGCGCCACGCCCGACTCCCCGACGGACGGCTGCGCGGCCGTCACATACGGCGGCTTGGCCAGATGCAGTACCTCGACCGAACTCCCCTTCAGCAGCTGACCGTAGCGCGCCGGCACCTCGTCCTCGCGCTCCAGCACCTCCACCAGGTGCGCAGCGCGCGGCCCGGACACCGCCTCGTACACCTCGTGAAGCCGCTCCACGATGCCGTCAACACGGGCCAGTTCGGCCCGCCGCCGGGCCAGCAGGGCGCTGAGCGATGACCGTGGGGGGCCGGCCGCCCATCGCGGTGTCGTGCCGTCGATCTGCAGCGCCAGTGCGGAGTCCGCCAGGTGCCGCAGTGCTCGTTCCGCCTCCGCCGAGGACACCCCGACAGCGGCCGCCACCTCGGTGGCGTCCGCCGACGGCACGGATACCAGGTGCTCCAACACCAGTCCGGCCAGTGGATCCAGACCGGTTACCGCCCACGGGCTGCCTGCGGTTCCGTCCATACGTTGTGACACTCCTGTGGTCTGACTCGTTCCGCTGCGGCGGACACCACCGGTGTGGTGGTCAGGCCGCCAGGGCGGCCTCGTTGTCGGCGGGACTGCGGTGGCCCAGGCTGCCGTGCAGCCGGTGCAAGTTCTACCAGCCGTAACAGCCAGGGCTGAGCTCAGTTCACGGGCGGCGCCCAGGTGGGGCGTCTGATCAGGCAGAACGGGTGGCCGGCCGGATCGGCGTACACGTGCTCGCCGGGCAACCGCCGCGCACCCAGCGCGAGCACTGCCTCGCCTGCCGCGGCCTGATCGTCAACCATCACGTCGAGGTGCATCTGCTGCGGCACCGCCGGCTCCGGCCACGTCGGCTGCGTCAGGTCGGCGGCGCGCTGAAACGCCAGCCCGGACGCCGACGTGCTGGCCGACACGACGGCGAAGTCCTCGTCCGCGTAGGTGATCGGGTCGCCGAGGACCGCGCTCCAGAAACGCGCCTCGACCGTCGGATCCAGGCAGTCGACGATCAGATGGTGGAGCCGACCGATCGGCACAGCGGTCACCTCCTTCGTGGTCGGGCCCCGGCCCGCACGGTCAGTATGGCCGCCCGCGCGAGGGAAGCGTCATGTCCGTACCGTGTCCCTTCCTCGTCGGCCACTCTCGCCTGATCAGCCCGTAGACCCACGAGTCCGAGACCTCGCCGTTCACGACGCAGTCTTCGCGCAACGTCCCTTCACGCACGAACCCGAGCTTCTCCAGCACGCGGGCAGATGCCACGTTGCGTGTATCGGTCTCCGCCTGCACGCGGTTCAGGTCTAGCGTCTGAAGGTGGTCCAGCCGTCCCGCGTCTCCTTCGAGAGGAGTGTCGTGTAGATCCTGTCCCTTGGACGGCCGCGGCTTCGCTGCCCGCCGGCCGTGTACGCCCAATCCACTCGCGCCGGACGGGCATCGTCAAGGTGTCGAGGCCACTCCACCCTCGTCGTGGTCGTGGTCACCGAGGGCCGGTGCGCCCCAGCCGTCGGGAACGGACAGGCCGGCGAGCCGTTGCCCTCACCGCCGCGGGCGGCCTCGACCTGGCCGTGCTGCGGCGCCTGATCGAGGCTGCGGGACCGCTGCCGGTGACGGTGCACAAGGCCTTCGACGAGGTCGGCGACCAGCTGAGGGCGATCGAAAAACTCATCGACCTCGGGGCCGACGCGGTGCTCACCTCGGGCGGGGCGCCGAGCGCGCTGGCCGGTGCCCCACGGATCGCCGCGCTGCGGCATCGGGCCGTCGACCGGTTGCGGGTCATCGCCGGCGGCGGCATCCGGTCGCACAACGTCCGGCAGGTGCTCGCGGAGACCGGCGCGCGGGAGGTGCACCTGCGGGCACCGGTGCGGCGCGACGGGCGCGAGGCCACGGACGGCGACGAGGTACGCCGGGTCCTCGACGCCACACGGGCTGCTGTGCCCTCCTGAGCGCAAAGCGGCGTCAGCGTCGGCGCGGCGCTCGCCGCCCACGAGACACCCGCCTACCAGGAGGCGCTGCGGGCGCTCGGCGACGGCGCCGACCCCGACCTGCGCATCATCGAAGCGACGCCCTGACGCCGGCCGACGGGCACACCCGGGCGGTCGGGACGGACGGCACGGGGGACGGCGACGGACCCGAACCGCCCGCACCACTAGGCGCGCCAGCACCGCGAGCGCGCGGGCTGACGACGGCACCGGACCGGTCGCGCCGGCGGGTCAACCCCCGGCGCGACCGGCCGTCCGGTCAGGACAGTCGCAGCCGAGGCTCGAGGATCACCTCGAAGAGTCGGTCCCACGGCAGCTCGACACGCGCCGACTCGAAGCGAGCCAGGGTCGCCGTGAACGTCTTCGCGCCTCGCTGGCCCAGCACGATGCGGTGCCCGGCGAAGTGGTCGGCGAAGTACCGCTCGGTCAGCGGCACCAGCCGTTCGCTCACCCAGCCGTCGAAGTAGGTCTTCTGCTCGGGGGTGAGCGCGAGCGGGTCCCAGCCCTGCGCCCGTGCGTGCGCGTACGCCTCGACCTGCACGATGTTCTTCCACGGGTCGTCCTTGACGAGCCGGTAGAGCAGGTACTCGGCGTGCGCCTGGCCGGGCCCGCGCAGTTCGGGCACACCGAATCCGCTGCCGGAGGAGCGAAGGTACGCCCACCGGGCGGTGCCGTGGCCGAGCGCCAGGCCGAGTGCGTTGCCGCCGGTGTTCCATCCCGAGTACGACAGCAGCGCCGCGAGATCCAGGCCGCTCTCCATCCGCGCGACCAGTTCGTGGTCCGCCTTGTTCACGATGAGCGGGTCCACCACGATGACCGGGGTGCCGGCAGCCAGCAGCTTGCCGATCCGCGCGACGAAGGCGTCCAGGTCAGCGGCCCGCTGCCCGGGTGCCGACGAGGGGGTGTTCACGGCGAGCACGATGTCCGTGTCGCCGCTGACGACCCGTCCCCCCACGGCGGCCACGTGCCGGCGGATGTTCTCCGCGAACGGGATGCCCTCCAGTTGAGCGGTCCAGTCCTCGCCGGAGACGCCGGCGTACTCCACGCGGTAGGTGGGCGCCGTGCCGGCCGCGATCACCCGCGCGACCAGCAACGCGTCGACCTCGTCGGCGCCGGGGAAGATCTCCACCCGGTCGTCGACGCCGAGTTGAGCGACAAGCGCCTCCAGTTCCACCCGCTCGGCTCGGGCCAGGCCGACCGGCGCGGTGTCGTCCTCGGAGAGCACGAGGTGGCTGATGGTGCCGTCGGCGACCCACTCGACCATCAGCCGGTTGACCTGGTGGTTGCGGGCCCGAGCGGCGAGATAGTCCTCAACGACCTGGTCGGGGATTCGCGCCCGGACGGCGTCGAGCTGGGCCCGCAGCTCCTCCTGCCCGAGGTTCACCACCTGGTCGTAGAGCTTCGCCCAGCTGACCAGCAGGTCGCGGTACTGGTCCAGCTCGGTGCCCGTGCTGGTGATGGCGAGGCGCTGGATGGTGTCGTGCACCTCGATCACCGCCCCCGGCCGGGTCGAGCGCAGGTTTCGGATCGCGGCCAGGTTCTCCAGGGCGGCCGCCAGGGTTGGGGCGGCGGTGCGGGAGGCGATCAGGCCGCCGTAGGCGAGCATGCTGACCGAGATCACGTACCCGTCGACGCCGTTGGTGGTGCCGAGCCAGCGGGCGATGGCGGCCCCGTCGCCCGGGTTGAAGAAGCGGCCCAGCAGTTCCCGTGGCGGCAGCTGCACCTGGGCGCCGGCGCTCGCCGCGGTCATCTGCGGGGCGTAGGTGTTGACCGGCCGGTCGTCCAGCGGGACCAGTGCCACGGTCAGCCGCCGGTTGGCGGGCCCGGCGAATGCGGGTCGGCCGATGGCCACGGTGGTCAGCCCGGCCACGCCGGTGGCCAGCAGGGTACGTCTTCTCATGGTCACTCCTTCTTTCTCGGGGCGCTCGCCGCGCGGGGGACGGCCGGCACGAGCCGGCGGGTGATCCACAGCGGTGAGGTGACGGCGTTGCCCATCACCACCGCGTGCGCACCCGCCTCGAAGGCCCGGCGGATCTGTTCCGTGGTGCGGTACCGCCCTTCGGCGATCACCGGCACGGACAGCAGTGCGACGAGTCGCTCCACGAGCCCGAGGTCGGGCCCGTCAGTCGGTGGGCTGGCCGGGGTGTAGCCGGACAGCGTGGTGGCGACGGCGTCCGCGCCGGCCTCGACGGCGGCGACGCCCTCAGCCGTGGTGGAGACGTCGGCCAGGACCAGTGCGTCGGTCCGTTCGCGGATCACCCGGACCGTGTCGGCGAAGGGGCGTCCGTCCGGTCGGGGGCGGTCGGTGGCGTCGATCGCGACGATGTCCGCCCCGGCCAGCGCCACCTCGAGCGCGTGGGCCGCGGTCGGGGTGATGAAGACGTCCTCGGTGCCGTGCTTGTACAACCCGATCACCGGAACGTCGACGGCGGCGCGTACCGCTCTGACGTCGTCCGGTCCGTTGACCCGGACCGCCACCGCGCCGCCGCGTACCACCGCGGCCGCCACCCGGGCCTGGACGTACGGGTCCCGCATCGGGTCGTCAGGATCGTCGGGCAGCGGTTGGCAGGACACCACCAGCCCGCCGGCCAGGTCGTCAAGCACGCTCACCCGCTGGTCCTCTCACTGATCCGAGTGCCGGCTCGTGTCAGCACCGCTCACTCCTGTGTGTCGATGGCCAGTCGGGCCGCGCCGACCACGACCGCGTCAGCGCCCAACGTGGCGGACAGCAGCGGAACGTCGGCCCAGCCCGCGGGCAACTCGGCCGAGTAGGCGGCCGACGCGGTGGGCAGCAGGGGACCGGCCGCTCCGCCGGCCACCAGGACAGCTTCCGGATCGAGCAGGGCCACCAACCCCGCCAGGGCCGCGCCGAGGACGGTTCCGGCCCGCTCCACGACCCGCTGGGCGACCCCGTCTCCGGCTGCGGCGCGGTCCGCCACGTCCCGCCCAGTGACGTGGGTGCCGGTCTCGATGGCATACGCGGCGGCCAGCCCGCTGCCGGAGGCGATCGCCTCCAGATGCCCGTACCGGCCGCACCCGCACCGCAGTAGTTCGGCGCCCGGGGCCGGCAGATGTCCGACCTCGCCGGCGGCGCCGCGCGCACCGGCCTCGACGCGGCCGTTGCGGACGACCGCCCCGCCCAGCCCGGTGCCGACGGCCACCAGCAGCACATGAGCGCGGTCCCGTCCGGCGCCGGCCCAGCACTCGCCCAGCGCGGCGGCGTTCACGTCGTTGGTGACCCGCACGGGTCGACCCAGCCGGGCGGCCAGCGCGTCGGCGACCGGGGTGCCGGCCCAGCCGGGCAGGCTGTCAGTGGCGTACCGGATGCCGCCGGTTGCGGGGTCGACCGTGCCGGCGGTGCCCACCCCCACCGGCCCGGCGGCCGCGCCGAGCAGGTCGGTGGCCAGCCGGGCGGCGGAGTCCAGCACGGCCCCGGGCCCGGACCGGGCGGGCGTGGGCACCTCGCGGCGCTCCAGCACCTGTCCGGCCCGGTCGACCAGCGCGGCCGCCGTCTTGGTGCCGCCGATGTCGATGCCGACGATTGGTGTCGTCATCCCTTGAGGCCGGTGTGCGCGAGGCCCTCGACGAACTGCTTCTGCGCGATGACGAAGACCACCAGGACGGGCAGCGCCGTCATCGACGCCGCGGCCATCTGGACGTCCCACATGGGGCCGCCGTACGCGTCGACGAACTGGGTGAGCGCCTGGGGCAGGGTGAACTTCTCCGGAGAGGAGAGGAACACGATCGGTTCCAGGTAGAGGTTCCAGCTGTGCAGGAAGGTGAAGATGGCCACCGCGCCCAGTGCCGGCCGCGACAGCGGCAGGGCGATCCGCCAGAAGGTGGCGAAGCGGCCCAGCCCGTCGACCCGGGCCGCCTCCTCCAGCTCACCGGGGAGGCTGATGAAGAACTGCCGCATGATGAACGTCGCCAGGACGCTCGGCGCGCCGAAGATCGGCACCAGGATCAGCGGCCAGTGGGTGTTGACCAGGCCGAGTTTGAAGAACATCTGGAACAGCGGCACGATCGTCACCTCGCTCGGAATGAGCAGGCCCGCGAGGACGACCAGGAACAACACGTTCTGGCCCCGGAACCGGATGCGCGCGAAGGCGTACCCGGCCAGCGCCGCAACGGCCATGGTGCCGACCGTGACGACCAGCGCGATGTAGAGGCTGTTCAGGTACTGCTGCCCGAACGGCTGCAACTCGAACACCCGCTGGTAGGCGTCGAACCGCGGGTTGGTCGGCAGGAGCTGCGGCGGGAAGGCGAAGATGTCCGCCACCGGCTTCAGCGACGACGTGACCATCCACCAGGTCGGGAAGACGAACGGGATCGCCAGGACCAGCAGCACACCGTAGAGCACCAGCTTGGTCCGCCGGGACAGGTCACGATTCATGGAAGACCCACCTCTTGCGCATCTGCCACTGCAGCACAGTGAGGGCGAGCACGATGGCGAACAGCACGATCGACAGCGTGGCGCCGTAGCCGAAGTGATGGAACTGGAAGGCCTGCTGGTACAGGTAGTAGACGAGCACCGTCGTCGATGTGCCGGGTCCGCCCTGGGTGAGCACCGCGATCTGCGCGAAGACCTGCAGCGACCCGACCACGGTGATGATCGAGGTCAGCAGGATCGTCGGGCTGATCAGCGGTACGGTGATCCGCCAGAACTGGCGCATCCGGCTCGCCCCGTCGACTTCCGCAGCCTCGTACAGCTCGGCCGGCACGCCCTGCAGGGCGGCCAGGAACAGCACCATGTTCAGGCCGACGTTCTTGAACACCTGCACGACGATCACGGACACCATCGCGGTGCCCTCGCCGCGCAGCCAGTTCGGCCCGTCCACGCCGACGGTGTCGAGCAGCCCGTTGATCCCGCCGTTGTCCTGAAGCAGGAAGCCCCAGACGATGGTCCAGGCCACCAGCGAGACCACCACCGGGGAGAAGAACAGCGTGCGGAACACGATCGTGCCCCGCAGCCTCTGGTTCAGCAGGACGGCCAGCAGCAGTGCCAGGCTGAGATTGAGCATCACCAGGCCGACCGAGAAGAGCCCGGTGGCGCGCAGCACCGCGCCGAGGTTGGGATCATCGGCGAGAGCCGTGTAGTTGTCGGTGCCGACGAAGTCGAAGGTCCCGGCGAGCACGTTCCACTCGTGCAGGCTGTACCAGAGCACGAGAATCAGCGGCAGGATCACGAAGACGGCGCTGCCGAGCAGTTGCGGGGCGATGAACAGGTAACCGGTGAGCTGGTCCCGGCGGCGGCTGGTCCAGAACGGCCGGGCCGGGCCCGGGGCGGGCCCGGCAACAGCCGAGCCCACCCTGGTGTCCGTCTGGGTCATGATCGTTGGCCTTACTTCGCCAGCAGCGGCTGGATCTTGGCGCAGACGCCGTCGAGTACGGCCTTGACGTCCGCGTTCGGCTGCCACAGCGGGTCGAGGCCGGCGCGGACCTGCTGGCTCAGCTCGGCCTGCCCGGAGTGGCTGGGCTTGACCACGCCGTTGGTGATGCCGTCGATGACGACCTTCTGCAGCTGCTCCGGCTTGAGCTTCGGGTTCGTCTTGGCGAGCGTCTCGGCGGTCAGCTGCGACTGTCGGGGCGCCGGGAAGAACTGGGCGAGCTTGGCCGAGTTCGTGGGGTTGGTGAAGAAGGCCAGGAAGTCGGCCGCCTGCTTGGCGTGCGGGCTCTTCTTCATCACCCCGAGGCCGGCCTGGCCGACCACCGCGTAGTTCCCCTTCGGCCCGGCCGGCAGCGGCACCAGGTCCCACCCGAAGCCGCCGTCCTTCAGCAGCGAAGCGCGGGAGATCTGGGTGATCGTCATGGCCGAGTCACCGGCGAAGAAGTCGGCGGTCGTGCCCGGGCCGGGCAGCGCCTTCTGGGTGAAGGTGGCCTTGTGCAGGGAGGTCATCGCGTCGACCATCTCCGGGCTGTTGAAGCCGCAGGCCTTGCCGTCCTCGCTCCATGCCTGGGCTCCCCACCCGGTCCAGAAGGTGGACAGGTTGTCCCAGCCCTTGTAGTCGAAGTCCCGAATGACCAGGCCGGCCTTGCCGGAATTCGCCGCCGTCGCCGCGGCGGTGGCCAGAGCGTTGTCCCAGGTCCACTGACCGGCCGCGATCAGCTCGGCCGGGGTCTTCTGCTTGGCCTTCGTGAGCAGGTCGGTGTTGACGAAGACCCCGAACGGCGAGGTGGAGAAGGGGTACGCGTACAGCTTCCCGTCGTCCTGCCAGAGCTTGAGGGTGGCGGGGGAGATGTCCTCGTACTGGTAACCCTCGGCCTTCTTGAGCGTGTCGTCGAGGGGCAGCAACGCGCCCGAGGAGACGAAGTCGGGGGCGGAGTTCTCGAACACCCACGCGAGGTCGGGCGCGTTCCCGCCCGCGATCTGGGTGGTCAGGGTCGTGGTGTAGGTGTCGAACGGCAGCGGGTCGAACTTGATCTCGGCCACGTCCGGGTGGCTTTTGCGGTACTCGTCGGCGATCTCGTTGAACAGCTTGAGGTGCGCCTCGTTGGCCGACCAGACGGTCATCCGCAGCTTCGCCGGACCGCTGTCGTCGGCCTCGCCACCGCCGCCGCAGGCGGTCAGGGCGAGCGCACCGGTCAATGCGACGGCGACGCCGCGCAGGGCCTTTCCTGCTCTCACAATCTTCTCCTCACCGGGGGTGTTTTCAGTAGCCCGCGATCTGCGGCCAGCGCTGTTCCACGCCGGCCGCGGTCAGGCGGTCCTGGAAGTCGGCCAGCAGACGGGGGGTGTTGCGGACCGCACGCGGGGACTCGCCCCGCGCCAGACAGAAGTCGGCGAGCAGGCCGGCGACCTCGCCGATGTTCCACTCGACCGGATGCAGCCGGTAGCTGCCGTTGGTGACGTGGGTGGTGCCGATGTTCTTGCCGGCCGGCAGCAGGTTCTCCATCCGGCTCGGGATCAGCGCGCCGAGCGGGATCTCGAACGGGCAGGAGCCGACGTCGATGTAGTTGTCACCACCGGTCGACGGGTGCAGGTCGATCCGGTACATGCCCACGCCCACCGCGTCCGGGTAGCTGACCGCGCCGTGGTCGCCCCGGACCGCCAGGGACAGGTCCTGCTCGACCACGGTGTACTCGGCCTGGATCCGGCGGGACTCGCGGATGTACGGGGCCTGGGCCAGGCCGTCCGAGCTGCCGGTCACGTCGCCGCGCAGCCGCAGGCCCGGGAAGCCGGTGCCGCCGTCCGGCCGGGGCGCCTCCGTCTGCAGCCAGTAGAGCACCGAGTACGACAGCTCGCGGGCCTTGGTCAGGTGCCACGACGCGTTCGGCACGTCGATGACCGGACCCTCGAAGTAGTCGATCATTGGCCAGTTGACCAGGGTGATGTCGCTGCCGTACGCGCCGTCGGTGAAGTTGCGCCGTGCGGCGATCCGCCGAAACGTCCACAGGTTGCCATCGCCCGGGTTGACGCGTTGATCGGCGTTGACGCTCAGCGGGTCGTCGTCCGGGTTGGGGGTGAAGCTGCGCTCGACGATCTCCAACGTCCGCGGGTGCGGTGACTTCCAGGACAGCAGGCGGTCACCCCAGAAGTCGGGCTTGTAGTCGCGCCAGAAGTCGTACCCCGCGGGACGGTCGATGGTGTGGTCACCGTCGACGTGGTCGAGGGCGAAGCAGACGGACACCGCCTGCATGTTCATCGGCTGGGCCTCGGCCGGGGCGCTCGGCTCACCGGTGTCCGCCTGCGACTCGAACCCGGTGACGTACTCGGTGCCCGTCAACGGCAGCAACTCGCCGGTCTCGGTGGCGTCCAGGACGTACGGCGCGACCACGTCGATCCGCTCGTCCCGGTCGCGGTGCGCCAGCGTCACGCCGGTCACCCGGTCCCCGTCGGTCTCCGCGGCGACCGGCCGGTACGGCTGCAGCACCCGAAGCCGGCCCGAACCGAGGTACGGGGCGAGCATCTGTTCGAGGACGGCGACGGCCACCCGCGGCTCGTGGCAGAGCCGGCTCACCCAACCCGCACCGGGGTTGAGGTCGGTCCAGGCCCGGGTCCGTTCGGTCAACGGGTAGTGGCGACGGTAGTAGTCGCGGATGCCGTTGCGCAGCGCCCGGTAGCTGGCGGTGGCGCCGAACTGCTCGATCCAGGAGTGTTCGTCCGGCGGGACGGCCTGGCTGGTGAGTTGCCCGCCGAGCCAGTCGAACTCCTCGGTCAGGATGACGGACCGGCCGGCCCGGGCCGCGGCGAGCGCCGCGGCGACGCCGCCCAGTCCGCCCCCGACGACGAGGACGTCCGTACGCATGAGTACCACGTGTTTCCTTCCAGTTGCGCGGCCGACCGCTCAGCGCCGGTCGACCGCCGGATCGGGGGTGCCGAGGGTGACGCCCTCGACGAGTTCGCAGGGGAGAAGTCGCTGCTGGACGCCGGCCGCGCTGCCATCGATGACGCCCGTCAGCACCTCGACCGACTGTCGGCCCATCTCCTCGCGGGGGATGCGGAACCCGGTGAACGCGATGTCGGTGGGGACCGGGGCCGTCGGGTCGCCGAGGGTCACGATCGACAGGTCGCCGGGCACGGTCAGGCCACGCCGACGGGTGGCCGACTCCAGCGCGACCGCCGTGGCGAAGTCCTCCACGAAGACGACGGTGGTCCCGTCGGCCAGCAGGGTGTCGACGGTTGTTTCGGCCTCCGCGGCCACTGCCGACATCTGCCCGGCGCTCTCCGCGGTCGCCGCGGCGGCGTGGAACCCACGGAGCCGGTCTTCGGAGGATTCCGCGGCGGTGCCCATGCTGACGTACGTCAGGCGGCGGTGACCGTGCCGCAGCGCCGTCTCGACGAGCTGGGCCACCGCCGAGGCGTAGTCGGCGCCGACGTAGGGGACCGGCCCGCCGGCGTCGTCGCGGCGCCCGACGGCGACGTACGGATATCCGTCACGGTTGAGCCGGTGCAGCTCCGCGCCGTCGATCTCGCGCCCGAGCAGGATGCACCCGTCGGCCAGACGTAGCCGGTTGTCCTGGTGGAAGATGCGTCGCCGGCCGTCCACCACCGGTGCGCTGGTGAGCAGCAGCAGGTCGCAGCCGACCCGCTCGGCGTACTCCTCGATGCCGAGCAGGAACGGGTGGAAGAAGTCCCGGCTGCCGCTGGGAAAGGCGGGCTCGTACGTGAAGACGCCGATGATCCGGTTGAACCGCGAGGCGAGGCGGCGGGCCACGGGGTCGGCGGCGTAGCCGGTCTCGGCGATGACCCGCAACACCCGGTCCCGGGTCTCCGGGGCGATGCGGACGTCGGCGTCGGTCCGATTGTTGAGCACCAGCGACACCGTCGCCTGACTGACGCCGGCCATCCGCGCGATGTCACGCTGGGTGACACGTCTGGGGGGAGCGGTCACGTCGGGTCCTTCCGGTGTTGCTAATGCGTATTAGCGGTCGGCGTTGGGAAGGAGCTTGGCCGGTGGCCCGGCGTGTGTCAAGGGGTGGACGCAAGATTTCGGCACGGTGAACTTGCTGGAGTAATGCGTATTAGCCGTCGAGGTTCGCGGCGGGTCGCTGTCTGGCCCGGGCCGCGAGCCGGCTCTTGACAGAGTCGCCGCCGGGCGCGCAATATTCGAGAAACATAGATGCTAATACGTATTAGCTCGGGTGGTGCCAAGGGCTGCCAGCCGATCGGTGTCCCCTGTGTTCTTACTGAGCGTCACACCGCGCCGCGCCGCGCCGTTCGTGCCGCCGATCCGACCGACCGAAGAGGAAGCCGCATGACGAGACCATCCGCCCCGTCCCGACGCGCTGTCCTGGCGGCCGCCAGTGCCGGCCTGCTCCTCGCCGCAGTAGCCGGCGCCCGGCCGGCAGCCGCCGAACCCGGGCTCGGCTTCCCCCAGTTCACCTACCAGGGCACCGCGTTCGACAAGGGCACCCTCACCTACAACCCGACGAACGAGTTCATCTTCCCGAGCGTCATCCGGGCCGCCGACTACTTCCCCAACCCGCTCGGCGCCTACTACCTGTACTACGCGCCGCACGAGCGTCCCGGCGGGATCGCCCTCGCGTACTCCGACTCGATCAACGGTCCGTGGACGGAGTACGTCGCCAACCCCCTGATCAGCAACACCTGGCTGCCGTACTACGCGACGGTCAGCCACATCTCCTCGCCGCACGCGGTGTGGATCGAGGGCGAGGGCAAGCTCTTCCTCTACTTCCACGGCGAGAACTCCATCACCCGGTACGCCACCTCCGACGACGGCATCCACTTCAGCTACGGCGGGACGGCGGTCAGCCGGAACGACACGACCGGTGGCGAGACCTCCTACGCCCGGGTGTTCGAGCAGTCCGTGCCCCGCCTGGGCACCCGGTACCTGATGCTCTTCATGGACAATCCGACCGCTGCACTGCCCGGACCGACCGGGCCCGTGTCGCGGCGGATCCGCTGGGCGGTCTCCAACGACGCGCGGACCTGGACCATGCAACCCGAACCGATCGTGACCCCGCAGGGCATCGAAGGGCCGAACGCCTCGGGACCGTTCTTCCTGCGCTGGAACGACCGCAACCTGGTGATCTACCACGCAGCCGATGGCAACATGCACGCGGTGGACGTCGGGCAGGACTTCGACCAGGAGATCCACCTCGGCATCGTGCACGACTCGATGTCCGCAGCGCCCGACCTCGGCCGCTCGGCCGCGCCGACGTTCTACTTCGATGGGCGTACCGCGCACATGTACTACGAGGCCGGCGGCCGGCTCACCGCGACCATCGGGCACGCCACCGCCACCCTGGCAAACCCGTTGCCGGTACGGCAGCTGGACTGTGCCGTGGACCGGCCGGTCCTATGGCCGCCGAACCATGAGCTGGTCGACGTCAACGTCACAGTCGACCTGCACGACGGCGTCCTCGGCCCGAACGCGTTCACCCTGACCGGCGTGACCGGTGGTGAGGCCGCGGACGTGAGTGGCTTCGCCGTCGGCACGCCGGACGCGAGTGGCAAGCTACGGGCCGAACGCGCCGGGAATGGCGGGGACCGGATGTACCACCTCACGTATGACGGTCACGACGAGATCGGACGGCCGGTGGGCTGCACCGTCACCGTCACCGTCCCGCACGACCAGGGCAGCAACTAGGTGTTCTGTCCATGGACGTTGGTGACACGGCTGGGATCTTGAAATAGGTGAAGGCCTCCGGTTGTGGAGTGGAGCTGTCTAGGAACCGCTCTGGCAACAGGAGGCCTTCGTGTCCCACGCTAACGCTGCCCTGACCCCTCGCGCACGTGTGCGCCTGGCGCGTCTGATCGTGGATGAGGGCTGGTCGGTCGCCCGAGCAGCCGAACGCTATGACGTGTCCTGGCCGACCGCGAACCGCTGGGCGCAGCGATACCGGCAGCAGGGCGCCGAGGGCATGCAGGACCGTTCGTCGCGGCCGCACCGCAGCCCGGCCCGGACCACGCGTCCGCTGGTACGCAAGATCGTGCACCTGCGGTGGAAACAGCGCCTCGGACCCGTGCAGATCGGCGGCCGCCTGGGCATGCCGGCCTCGACCGTGCACGCGGTGCTGACGCGTTGCCGACTCCACCGGCTGTCACACATCGACCGGGTCACCGGGGAACCGATCCGCCGCTACGAACACCCGCATCCGGGCGCGATGCTGCAGGTGGATGTCACCAAGTACGGCAACATCCCCGACGGCGGCGGGTGGCGTTTCGTCGGCCGCCAGCAAGGGCGGGCGCAACCGCCAGGCCACCGCACGGCGGACCGGGGCACGTAACGGCGTCTACGAACCTCAGATGGGTACGGCGTTCGTGCACACCGTCGTCGATGATCACTCCCGGGTCGCCTACGCCGAGATCCGTGACGACGAGAAAGCCGCCACGGCTATCGAGGTGTTACGCAACGCCGTCGGCTGGTTCGCCGCCCGCGGCGTCGACTCGGGCCGCGAGGTGACGGTGGCCCACCCGGACACCGCCCCTGGGTTGGAGTTCGATGGCGTCGTCGTGGTCGAACCCGCCGACTTCCCGCAGGACCTCGGCCGTCAGGGGCCGCTCTACACGGCACTCACCCGGCAGAACCGTGAGCTGGCCGTCGTGCACACGAGGCCGTTGCCTGAGCGGTTACGGAAGAGGTAGGGAGCCTCGCGCCACCACTTCGCCGTCGTCCGGCCGCCCCTGCGGCTCCCCGCTTGCCGATGGTTGTCTCGGCAATGACGTTGCACTACGCAGCGTTAGCGTGACGTACGGTTCGAGCTCGCACGGCCGGGTCACCAAGGTGGCCAGGCCATTCGACGCCAGGACTTAGTAGCTGTCCGTGAGCAGCTCGGCGACACTCGTCGGCTACGCGTGACCTCTGTCGTGCCGCGGCGCGACGGACCGCATCTCCACCACCACGGCGTGGTGGTCCCGAGGCGATGGGCGTGGCCCGTCCCCTTGCGCTTCACCCCAAACTCGGCATAACCCCGATACGCACCGTAGCGAACCCATAACTTATAGCTGCTGCCCAGGCTTCCCTGGGCCGACCAGGCCCGGCCGAAGGCAGCAGAACGGGGGAACCATGCGGAGACTTGCAGCCGCGTTGGCGGCGGGCGGGATTGCCGTAATCGGCTTCGCGGCACCCGCCCAGGCCAGCCCCGGCCTCAACTACGGGCATGACTGCGTCCGCACGGGCCAGGTAGAACCTCATCTTGGCAAGTTTGGGCCGGCCAAGATCAACCCGCAGAACAAGCCCACGGGCGCCCTTAACGCCCGTGACGCCAGCGGCGGCAAGAGCCACTTCGACGACGGGGGTGTCTGCTACCCCTGAGTAGCGCTGATCGCACTACCCGACCCCGCTCTCGTGGCCCGCGCATCGCCCCGTGCCGACCCGGGAGCGGGGCCTCGGTGCGTTCAACGCAGGTCAGCGTCTACAGGCGCGCAAGCCTTGCGGCACGCCGGCCGCGACGCACGGCGGGCAACTCCACCCCGCTCGCGAGTATCTCCCGGCGGCCCCCGAGGTAACGCGCCGCCCAAGCCGCTGCGACCCAGTAAACGAGGGCACGTGCTCGACCGGGGTGCTTCCGCGTCGACGGCAACCGGTCGATGGCAACGGGGTAATCGTGGGCGGCGTGCCCTTCGGCGCGCCCTGCCGAGATCGCGACCGCGTACCCGCAGCCCACGCCGCCCCTCGGGCGCTGCAGCGGTGGACCGTGCCGGTATTGGCGCAACCCGCGCCTGAACTACGACAGAAGTCTTGGCTACCCAGGGTAGGGCGGTTATGTTGCGGGCGCCGACGGAGGTGTCCGGTGGGGCTGGTACTTGTCGTGGAGGACGACGACCGAATAGCTCGGCTCGTGTCGCGGGCGCTGCGTGACGACGGGCACGTCGTCGAGCGGGCCGGAACCGGGCGGGACGGTCTGGACGCGGCCCTCGCCACCGAGTTCGATCTTGTGGTGCTGGATCTGATGTTGCCGGGCATCAGCGGTGTCGAGATCCTCGACCGGCTCGTTGGCTCCCGCCCCGACCAGCGGGTCTTCGTCGTGTCCGCGGTGCCGGAGATCGGCATCAGGGTCGCCTGCCTGGAGGCGGGAGCGGCCGACTTTCTCGTCAAGCCGTTCGCGGTGGCGGAGCTGGTGGCCCGGGTACGGGCGAGGATGCGCGGCCCCGCCCCCGGTCCGGCGCAGCGTTCCCTGTCCGTGGGGCCGGTCCGCCTGGATCTTCGGCTGCGCCGCGCCTCGGTGGCCGGCCGGCCGGTCGAGCTGTCGCTGCGGGAGTTCCTTCTGCTTCAGCACCTGATGGAGCGGGCCGGGCAGGCGTGCAGCCGGGCCGAGTTGTTGGCCGACGTCTGGGGGCTACTGTTCGACCCAGGCAGCAACGTGGTCGACGTGTACGTTCGCCGGCTCAGAGCAAAGCTGGACACCCCCGAGCGGGTGGAGACAGTACGCAATGTCGGGTATCGATTCATCGCGGAATGACCGCCTTCTCCTCGCCGCCTGGGCCGCCACGGCGATGGTCAACAGCTGCCTGATGTACGTCTTACCCGGAAAGGAGACAGTTCCCTTCCATCTCGTGTGGATCGGGCTGTCGGTCGTGTACGGACTGACCACCTGGCGCCCGGTTGTCATGGTCGTCGTGCTCGCCGCCGTCACGCTCACCACGGGATACATCCTCGTCCACCATGCCGCCGCGGCCGCCATCGGGTGGGAGGAAGTCACCGAGGTGCCACTGATGGCTGCGGTGTTCGGCGTCATGGTCTGGCATGTGCGGCGACGCCAGCAGATGGTGGCCGAGGTCGCCCGACTTGCCGATGTCGAGCGCCGCCGCGCCGAGTCCCAGGACCGCTTCGTACGGCTTGCGTCACATGAATTGCGAACCCCGATCACGATCGCCCGT
Organism: Micromonospora sp. NPDC005206; assembly: GCF_040608175.1. Lineage (NCBI taxonomy): Bacteria > Bacillati > Actinomycetota > Actinomycetes > Micromonosporales > Micromonosporaceae > Micromonospora > Micromonospora sp. NPDC005206. The sequence continues at coordinate 118,791 of NZ_JBEXHU010000017.1, read as the reverse complement.
GGGCACACCGAGCTGGTGTCTGCTGCCACTTCCGATCCCGTGATCCGGGAGGACACTAGAATCGTGCTGGAGGAGTTGGACCGGCTGGCCGGCATAACCCACCGGCTGGTGACCCTCATGCAGTTGGACGGGCCGTACGTCCGCGAGATGCGAGACGTCGACCTGCTGCTGGCTGGCATCGTGCGGCGGTGGCGGCCCGCTGCGGATCGCCAGTGGGGCGTGTGCTCCACGGTCGAGATGGCGTCGATCAATCAGGACCGTCTGGAGATGGCTCTCGACTGCCTTCTTGACAATGCGGTCAAGTTCACCGAAACCGGTGACCGGATCGAGGTCGAAGGAATCGGCACGCGAAACAGCTGGACCATGGTGGTCGCCGACTCGGGCAAGGGAATGTATCCGGAGCAGGTCGAGGCGCTGAGCAACGCGGGTGCGTCACCGGCCCCCCCGGGCATGTACTCCGGCACGGGACTCGGCTTGGCGATCGTAAGAGCCGTCGTCGGTTCGTGGGGCGGTTCGCTGCGGGTGGAGAGCGAGCCCGACGTAGGTACGAGGATCTCAATGGTCTTCCCACGCTTCGTCGCGCAGCAGGCGCCTACGGATGCGGCGCCCGCGCCCCAGCAGCGGGGTTCCGCCCCAGGCGGTTGAGGCGGCCCGAACGCCCGGCGCAGGACAACTGCGCGAGATCCGGGCCGACGGACCTCCGGCATGACAGCCAGATGACAAACCTGTCACGAACGCCGCGGGCCGACCTCCGGGCTCCATCATCAGTGTGACGCACGACCTGTGCCCTGATCTGGGGATCCGTGCCGAGCGTCGCGCCGGGAGGTGGAGCCGATGCGACCAGATCGGTCGAGGGCGACGATGACGAGCGCGCTGCGGACAGCATGGAAGACGTGGTGTCCACGGCCTTCGAGCAGACGATCGGCTGCGACCCCGGACAATCGCCGTCCGGGCCGAGTCGATCCACGGTCGGGGCCAATCCTTCTCCCTGCGGTACGCCGGCGATTCCGGCGACCTCGCCGCGTGATCGCACCGTCGACGGTCGTCCTCATGGTCGCCGCTCTTCTCCCACCGGTGATGGGATTCACCGGCGCCTCGTCGGCGCTGGCGGCCACCGCGTGTCCGGCCGGGGGCTGCACGGTCACCGTGGACGCGCGCGACTTCGCGACCGCTCGGGACAACCCGGCCGCCGGGCAGCTGGCGAACTTCACGTACATCATCAACGCGGACAACACCAAGCTGGCCAGCGATCCGCTCGTCCTGAACACCGAGAGCAACAGTCCGATCGTGGCCGAAGGCGACCAGAGCCGTCCGACGGTCAAGCTGCCCGCGGGACGTTACCTGATCTCGGTCCGCTCGCTGGATCACAAGATGTGGGGCAAGCACATCACGCTGCCCATCGATGCCGCTACTGACGGAACGCTGACCGCGCGGATCGATCTGACCGAGCAGAGCGAGGACCACCCGCTGCCGCTGGGGAAGATCCGGGTCTTCGTGTTCGAGGACAACACGTGGGCCAACGGCGCTCCGGACACCGAAGAGGCGGGTCTGGAGGGCTTCAAGGTCGGGCTCGAGGAGCAGACCGGCAACGCGGTCACCGTCGACTACAACAACAATCCGCTCTGCGGCGGGAACTGCCTGACCGACGACACCGGGTTCACCCAGCTCGACGACCTCGGGCCGGCGACGTACTTCATCGACGTGCATCCGCCGGACCAGCCCTGCAACAGCGACCCTGACAGCCGGTGGTACCAGACCACGACCATCGACGGTGGGCTGCAGCTGCTGGCCCCCGTCGAGGAGGGCAGCGACGGCACCGGCGCTCCGGGCGAGCAGTTGTGGGAACCGCCGAACAACCGCACCGCGTACTGGTTCGGCTTCGTGTGCTCTCCCACCCCGTTCGCCACCAGCGGCACGGGCGAGATCACGGGCAGGGCGCGCAACTGGGTGGAATGGGCGCCCTACACGACCGGCACCTACAACGAGCCGGTGGAGAACCCGTTCGTCGCGCTGTCCGACAGCACCACCGACCAGACCGTCTACATCGGCCGGGGCGACGAGGACGGTAACTTCGACATCCCGCACGTCCCGGCGGGGACCTACAACCTGTCGGTCTGGGATGAGCAGCTCAGCTACATCATGCGCTTCAAACCCCTCACCGTGGGCGCAGGACAGACCGTCGACGTCAACGACACCGGCGACGACGGTGAGGTCGGCCTGGGTGTGTCCCGCTGGTTCGGCTGGCTGGACGGGCACGTCTACAAGGACCTGAACAACAACGGCAAGTACGACGCGGGCCTCGACGCGCCGATCCCGACCACCGACGTGGACCAGCGGTGGCGGGACGGCTCCATCAAGGAAGCGACGTTCACCGACGCCCGTGGGCACTACGAGTACCCGACGGCGGAGGGCGGCCCACTCGGCCGGTGGATCGTCAACGAGCAGGGCTTCGCCCGCTTCACCGCCTACCCCGGCCCCTCCGTGCACGACGAGCACACCGGAGCGGTCACCCCGTCCTGCAGCGTGGCGCCCCCGGCCGTACCGGCCAACCCGTGCGTGCCGACCAACCAGGGTGGCGGTCTGCTGCACAACCAGCTCCTGCTCGAGGGACACCGCGCGACGGTCGACTTCGGCAAGCGCGACTACCCTGCCGGTACGCCCGGCCAAATCGTCGGCATCACCTTCAACGCCACCACGCGCAACGAGTTCGACGCGCGGTTCCAGGCCGCCGAGGACTACGAGCCGGGCATTCCCAACGTCACCGTTCTGCTCGAAGGCCCCGGGCCCGACCGCCAGCCGAACACGGCCGACGACGTGGTCCTCAACCGGTACGTCACCGACCACTGGCAGCAGCCAAACGCCAGCCAGGACCCGCAGCCCGACGGCAACAACTTCACGCAGAGCTGCAACCCCATCCGGGACATCAGCGGCGCGGACATCACCGCCCAGTTCAACCCCAAGATCGGGCCGAACTGCCTCGAGGTGCCGCTGACCGGCGAGCAGACCAAGGACGGGGCCTTCGACGGCGGCTACGCCTTCGCCGACTACTGCCCGAGCGGCCTGAACCTGGGAACGGACCTGTGCACGGACGGCTCGGATCCGTCCGATCACCCGCTCGTGGCCGGCACGTACATCACCCATGTGGTCATGCCGAAGGACGCGGCAGACACCCGTGCCTGCAACCCGTCGGGCGCCACCCAGCGGATCAGCAACCCGAAGGGCGCCGTCCCCGGCGGCGGCCAGGGATGCCTGTACCACATCGTCCGGGAGGAAGACGTCAACGTCGACCTCGGCAACCAGTTCGCTCCGCAGATCCCACCGCCGCCGTGCGCCGGCGACAGCCACGTCATCGACCAGTCGACGCTGACCCCCCGGAGCGTTTACTACACCGGGAACCAGGCCACCAGCACGTCCCGGCCGATGTGCGACAAGCGCCTGGTCGTTCTCGAGAACGGCCAGAACGCCAACGCCGACTTCTTCCTCATGACGAACTTCCGGACCGACCCCAACGGCACGAACGCCGCTGACCACCGGACCGGCGACGTGCAGCTGCCCGGCCGCCTGGTCGGACAGGTCTTCAACGACATCTACTTCGAGCGCAACAAGCTGTCCCCGTGGTACGGCGAGCCGCGGCCGATCGCCGGCATTCCGGTCGGCATCTACGCCCGGGTGGACACCGTGCCGAACGTCAACCAGCCGTACGACGCGAACACCTGGCGGCTGTTGACGACCGTGACCACCAGCGCCGACGGCTCGTTCGAGGTGCTCGTGCCCTCCACCGAGACGTTCAACTGCCCGATCCCACAGGGCCCGTGCCCCGGCATGTACCTGGTCAAGGTCGACGACCCCGGGACCAAGGAACACCCGAACACCAACTTCAACCCGAACCTGCTTGTCGCCACTACGCCGGCCGAGGCGTGGCCCGGCCTGACCACGCAGCTCGACCTGCCGCTGGACCCGATCTCCGGCACCGCATGCGAGGACCCCGCCGTCCCGGCACGGCCCGAGCTGCTGCAGATCTCCACCCCGGTCGTGCCGGCCGCCGGCAGCCGGCAGATCACCGTCCAGGCCGACTTCATCGGCGCACCCGGCACGGCCACGGGCACGACCGGCGTCCGGGCGACACTGACCGACGGCCGCACCGGCCAGGTGCAGACCCTGACCCGGGCCAACGGCGGCATCGTCAGCTGGACCCCGGGCAGCGGCTCCACGCCCGACAACATCGTGCTGAATGTGCCGGCGCTCAGCTCCACCTTCCGGCCCGGGCCGAAGCAGCTGACGATCACGACGGCGGACGCGAACGGTGGCGTGTCGAGCGTCAACGGCATCACGCTGCACGTGCTGGGCAGCAACGGCTCCGGCACGGACGTCGTCACCTACACGCCGACCGTGGTGAACGTGCCACCGCCACCGCCGGCCACCGGAAACGGCGGAGTGCACGCCCTGCAGAACGCGATCAACAGCGCCGTCCCGGGTAGCCTGCTCGTGCTCTCGCCCGGCGTCTACAACGAGAACGTGCTGCTGTGGAAGCCGCTCAAGCTGCAGGGACGGGGCCCCGGCGGCATCATCGGCGCCCACGAGCTGCAGGCCCGCGACCCCGAGGACGCGCGGTTCAACGTCCCCGGCACCGTCATCGACGGCCGGTACTTCCAGCAGAACGCATCGGACTACGACGCGACGATCAGCGCGAACTCGCCCTACGCGGGAGTGACGAACAACGGCCTGGTCGGCAACCACCCGGTGCTGCGCGGCGCGGACATCACCGTGCTGGCGAAGACTGCGACGGCGTACGACATCGGCACCGGCCTCACCGCGGCGTTCAACCGGGCCCGCATCGACGGCCTGGGCCTGACCACCGGTCAGGGCGACGGGGCGGGCGGCATCCAGCTGCAGGCCTCCGCCAACAACATGCAGCTGACCAACAACGTGCTGGAGAACAACGGCGGGATCGTCGCCGGTGGGATCGCGCTCGGCCAGCCGTACGACGCCGGGCCGCGCGGAACCGGCGCGCGGGTCAACCACAACTACAACGTGCGGATCGCCAACAACCGGCTGACCGGCAACGGCGGCCTGACCCAGGCCGGCGCCGTGGGGCTGTTCTACGGCTCCAACGGGTACGAGCTGGCGAGCAACATAATCTGCTCGAACTTCAGCGTGAACTACGGAGCCGGCGTCTCCCACATCGGCCTCAGCCCCGGCGGCAGGATCCACGACAACCAGATCTTCTACAACGACTCCGTCGACTCCGGCGCCGGCATCGCCATCGAGACCGAGCTGCCGGTGGGCTCGCCGGCCGCGCTGGGAGACGGGACCGGGACGGTGGACGTCGACCGCAACCTGGTCCAGAGCAACTACTCCGGCGACGACGGCGGCGGGATGTTCGTGCTCGACGCCCTCACCGCGCGGATCAACATCCGCAACAACATGATCAACAACAACGGGGCGGCGGACGTCGGCGGGGCCATCACGCTGGACGACTCGTCGAACGTTTCGATCGTCAACAACACCGTGGCCAACAACGTCTCCACCGGATCGTCGGAGGACTCGGACGGCAACCCGCACTCCGCCGGCCTGGCCTCCGAGGCGAACGACCCGCTGTTCCAGGCGACGCTGCCCGCCGGTTCGCCGCGCTTCTCCAACCCGGTGGCGCTGTTCAACAACATCTTCTGGAACAACGACGCGTTCACCCTGAGCCAGCCCGGCCCGGGAGCCACCCTGGTCGACCGAGGGTTCATCGACTTCGAGGTGCGCGGAACGACCAACAACGCCGACACGTTCACAGCCCGGTACTCCACGCTCACCAACGGCCAGATCCTGGGACCGGACGGCGTGCTGCGGGCACTGCCTGGTGGCCAGGCGAACCGGATCGGCGAGAACCCGCTGTTCGTGACGCCGTTCGTCAACGAGTTGACCGTGTCCGGGTCGCGGCTGGACCCGCAGACCGCGGCGGTGACGATCACCGGGCAGGACCCGCCGGTCGGACTGACCGGTGACTACCACCTCCAGGTCACCTCGCCGGCGATCGACCGCGGCGTGCGCTGCTCCAACACCCCGGTACCGGCGAGCATCTCGGCGTGTTCCGCCACCGCGATCGGCGCTCCCACCGGAACCCCCGGCGACATCGACGGGCAGAGCCGTCCGCAGCTGCGGCTGTCGGGGCGGGACACCACACCGTGGGATCTGGGCGCTGACGAACTGGCCGGAATAACGGTGCTCGTCCCCCCGAGCGGCCAGTGAGGAGTCCGATGTGAAAGCCATGGCGCGAACTTCGACACGGAGAGCGTTCCTCAGAGCGGTCGGCTGGGGCGCGGCAGGAGTCGCTGCCGGCGGAATCGTCGGCACGACCGCGGCGTACGGTCCCCTCGGCGCCCGCCGCGCGGAGGCGGCAACGACCGAGCTGTCCCTGGTGGCCACGGACGGGTACCTCAGCGTCCCCGGCCGGGAGGGCAACCCCCTCTACATCTTCGGCTTCGTTCCCGTCGACCCCTCTCTGTCGGTGGCGGAGCTCATCTCCACCTACAAGGGGCACACCAAGCACACCGCACCGACCCTCGAGTTCCTGCAGAACGACGACATCAGGATCACCCTGACGAACCTGGGTCTGTTGCAGCGCCCCGACCTGACGGACTCCCACACCATCCACTGGCACGGCTTCGACCTGCCGTCGCCGTTGAACGACGGTGTGCCCGAGGTGTCGGTGGCGGTGCCCATCGGCAAACAGCTGACCTACTTCTACCGCCCGCACCGTGAGGGCACGTACATGTACCACTGCCACTTCGAGGACGTCGAGCACGTAGAGATGGGAATGACGGGGATCGTCTTCGTCCGGCCCCTGCAGGACGGCACCTCGATCGGCGGGTTCACCAGGTTCGCGTACAACGACGGCGACGGGTCGACCGGCTACCACCGCCACTTCGCGCTCCTGCTCAACGAGCTGTGGACAGATTTTCACGACGGTGACCGGGACATCCAGGAGTCCATTCCGACCGACTACGACCCGCAGTGGTTCACCATCAACGGCCGGGTCTACCCGCAGACCGTGCTGCCCAACGACAGCCCGAGCCTGCCGACCGCCATGCGCATCGCCACGCCGAACCCGAACTACGGCGGCGCCCTGGACTACAGCCAGCCGAACTCCGCGCTCGTCCAGGTCAACCCCAGTGATCGGGCCCTCCTGCGGCTGGCCAATCTCGGTTACCAGCAGCACAGCATGCAACTGCCGGGCATTCCGATGCATGTCATCGGGCAGGACGCGGCGCTGCTGCGCAACGGCGCCGTCGATACGTCGTACTGGACGAACACCCTCTACGTCGGACCGGGAGAGGCACGAGACGTCCTGTTCGACGCGCCCCCGTACGACACCGCACGCCCCTCCGGGTCGGACAGTTGGGGAAGCTACAACGTCTATTACCTCAAGAACCGGGACTGGCGGAAGCTCTCGAACTTCGGCTCAGCGGCCCCGGGACCCGGGGGAATGATCACCGAGGTCCGGGTCTACTCGCCGACCCGTCCCCTTCCGGCCCAAACCGTTGTGGGCCAGACCTATGTCTGAGTGGGCGTGGCCGCGCGTCGCGGAAGGAAAAGCCATGATGAGGCAGAGAGCCCAACGGCTGGTCACCGTCGTCACGCTCGCCGCCGGCTCGGCGCTGCTTGTACCGGGACCCGCCGACGCGCTTCCCACCGAAGCGCCCAAGGTCGGGATGGTTTGCACCCCCGGCACCGTCGCGGGCGGCACCCACACCTTCAACCTGGTGGCGAAGACCGGCTACATCGAGACACCTGACGGCAACAGCGTCTTCATGTGGAGCTACGCCAACGCGGACGCCCCCGACAGCGGGCAGTTCCAGAGCCCGGGGCCGGTGCTGTGCGTGACCCAGGGGGAGACCGTCGTCGTCAACCTCACCAACAACCTGCCAGAGCCCGCCTCCATCGTGTTCCCGGGCCAGGACGCGGCGGTGACCGCCACCGGCGGCGCCACGAGTCTGTTGACCACCGAGGCGGCGGCGACGAACGGGACCGTCAGCTACCGCTTCGTGGCAGGCAGTCCGGGCACGTACCTGTACGAGAGCGGCTCGGGCATCGCCAAGCAGATCGAGATGGGCCTCTACGGCGCTCTGGTCGTGCGGCCGAGCCTCGGCCCCGCCTACGCCTACGACGCCACGACGGCGTTCGACCCCTCGCGCGAGTACCTCCTGCTGCTCAGCGAGATCGATCCAGAGCTGCACCATGCGGTGGAGACCGGCGCGACGTACGACGTCAACGCCCGGCGCGATCGCTACTTCGCCATCAACGGACGGGACTTCCCGGACACCATCCAGGACAACGGCTCCGGGCTGCTGCCCAACCAGCCGTACGGGGCACTGGTGCGGATCCGCCCGACGTCGCCCGGCACTCCGCCCGCTCTGGTCAGGATGATCAACGTGGGTGCCCTGAACCATCCCTTCCACCCGCACGGCAACCACACCACCCTGATCGCGCAGGACGGCCGGCCGCTGCGCGCGCCCGGCGGGGGCTCGGCGTCCACCGAGCACTTCGGCGAGACCATCGGCTCCGGGCAGACCGAGGACTTCCTCCTGCGTTGGGACGACCAGGACCAGTGGGATCCCAACACCCACCCGTTGCCGGTGCCGCCGCCCAACTACCGCGACGTCACGTTCAAGGACGGCAACACCTGGTACGGCGGCAGCCCATACCTGGGCTACAAGGGCACCCTGCCGACGGGGGTGGTGTCGCAGAACATCTGCGGCGAGTGGTACTTCCCGTGGCACAGCCACGCGCTCAATGAATTCACCAACTTCGACGAAGGCTTCGGCGGTATGGCCACCCTGCTGCGGGTCGATCCGTCCGGCGGGTGCACGGGTTACCCGACGTCGGGCGCCATCGTCGGCGGTGCGCTCAAGGGTGGCAGCGTCTCCGACCTCGCCGCGGACGACAGCAGGTACTACATGGTGAACCCGAGGACGACGACCCGGCCGACGGCCACGACCGCCACGCAGGCGAGCATCACCGTCTCCTCGGCCGCCGGCTTCCCCGCCTCGGGCACCTACCACGTTCGGATCGACAACGAGGTTCTGCTGGTCACGGGCGGACAGGGCACCACGACCTGGACGGTGGCACGGGGCCAACTCGGCACGGTGGCGGCGAGCCACCTGAGCGGCGCCACGATCACCCCGCTGGCAACCGACTGGTACGCGGCGTTCACCGGCATTCCGGCCGGAGCCCAGAACCTCAAGGTGACCTATAAGGGCAAGAATTGCGGCAGCACGACCGCCACCACATGCGTGACGATCAGCTCGAACCAGCCGCAGCAGACGGTCAAGATCTGCAATTGGACGATCGCGGGTGCGGCGGGCTGCTCGTCCGCGACCTCTGCCGGGTGGGTGACCCTTCCGCCACCGCCGACGCAGCCGCGGACCGTCGGATCCAGCGACCTCACCTCGACGTGGACGCTGGCCGGACCCGCCAGCGCCTACGTCGGCACCGGAGCGAACGGCGGCCAGGTCCGCGTGCTCGTCCACACGCAGCGGTACACGGCCCCCAACCCGACCCCCTTCTCGACATGGGGCAACCTCATGGCCCTCACCTACGACTCGCCATGACCGGCCGCGAGGTTAAGGAGAGATCGGCGATGCGCGCACATGCGTGGAAGACGACGACCAGGAGTCTGCTCGTCCTGGTCCTGATCGCCGCCGGGCTCGGGGTTGGCAGCCCGAGCGTCTCGGCCGCACCGGTGTCCATCAACGTGTGCGCGAAGGCCGGTAGCGTCACCCTGGCCGGTGGAGTGAACGTCCCGATCTGGGGCTTCGGCACGACGGCAACGCCGGGGAACTGTGCCGGCGTCACGCCGGTCCTGCCGGGGCCGCCCCTGACCGTCAACGTCGGGGACACCGTCACGCTCGCGGTCACCAACAACCTCCCCGCCGGCCACCCGCTCTCGTTCGAGATCCCGGGCATCGCCTTCAACGCGGGACCGGCCGACGCCGCCGTCGGCGCGACGGTCACCCGTACCTTCACGGCCAACGCGCCCGGCACCTACCTGTACGGCAGCGGCGGCGATGCCGGACGCCAGGCGGCGATGGGGCTCTCCGGTGCGCTCATTGTCCGGCCGGCGACGCCCAACCAGGCCTACAACTCCACGACGACCGCGTACGACGTGGAGGCCCTGCTCGTCCTGAGCGCCATCGACCCCGCCTTCAACGCCGCACCCGCGACCTTCGACATGCACGCCTACCGGGCGACGTACTGGCTCATCAACGGCAGGGCCTACCCGGACACGGCACCGGGCATCACGGCGGCAGCCGGACAACGCGTGCTGCTGCGCTATCTGAACGCCGGCTACGACAACACGACGATGCTGCTGCTCGGCATGCACGAGCGGGTGCTCGCCCGCGACGCCCGGCCGCTGAACGTCCCCTTCGACGCGAACGCCGAGACGATCCCGGCTGGCGCGACCGAGGACGCGATCGCCACGATGCCGGCCGGGTCCGGACCGAGCCCACACGGATTCCCGCTGTACAACCGCCAGCAGCACCTCACCAACGGCGTGCAGACCGGCACCGGCCCGACCCCGGCGACCGGCGGCGGGATGCTGACTTTCATCCACCATTGAGGTGAGGTACGGCCATGAGCGATCCACTCGATCGGGGCGGCACCCCGGTTGCGGGAAGGGGCCGGTGGCGCTGGGGCGGGCGGCACGCGCGCCTCGCCGGGGGGCTCACCGGCTTCGTCCTGGCGATCGCGCTGACCGCGTTCGCCCTGTCGGCCTGGCGCGCCTCGACGGACGACGCGAAGACCGCCGACAACCCCGTCCCGGCGGCCTGGGCGCGGCCGGTCGTGGACGCCGACAGTCTCGGCCAGCGCAGCGGCGTTCGGATCACCCGGGTGGCGGTCACCGGTGGGGGAGGACTGGTCGACCTGCGTTTCACGATCGTCGACCCGGAACTGGCCAACACCCTGCACGACGCGGGCACCCCACCGGCCGTGGTGGACGAGCGGACCGGTCTCGTGGCCCACGAGCTGCTGATGAACCATTCCCACACCGGCGCGTACCGGACCGGCGTGACCTACTACCTGGTGTTCGAGAACCCCGGAAACTGGATCCATCGCGGCGGCAGGGTCAGCGTGCTGCTGGGCAATGCGCAGGTGGAGCATGTCGCGGTCCGCTGACCCGGCCCGCCGGCCGGATGCCCGCATCTGGTTGCGGCTGCTCGGCACAGCCGGTGCGCTCCTGCTCGTCCTCCTGCCGGCGCGGCCCGCGGCCGCCCACGCGGTGCTGGTCGAGTCGCAGCCCGCCAACGGCACGACCGTCACCGCGGTGCCCCGTGTCGCGCTGCTGCGCTTCAGCGAGGACATCTCGCCCGAGTTCAGCGCCGCGTCGCTGCTCGACAGCACCGGGCAGGCCGTCGAGGGTACTCGTATCGCGACCGACCGCCGGGGCCCTCGCCAGCTCGTGCTCGAGCTGCCAACGCTCGCACCAGGGACGTACGGCATCGCCTGGCGCGTCCTCGCAGAGGACGACGGGCACACCACGGACGGGGTCGTGATCTTCACGGTCGGGAGCCCGTCGCCCCGTGCGCCGGCGCTGCAGGCCGCCGAATTCCGGGACGGCACGCCGCCACCGGACATCGTCCGCCGGTGGCTCGGCCTGTGCCTGCTCGCCGGGCTGATCGGCGGACTGGCAGTCGCCGCGGTCGTGCTCCGCCCCGTCGGCGCAGCGGCGGCTGAGCCGATCCGCGTTGCCGTCGACGAGGCGCGTCGGCGGGCGCTCACGCTCGCGGCCGGCGCGGGCGGGCTGGCGGCGGTCGTCGGCGGTGCCGACCTGGTCGCCCAGACGTACCGGTCGGGTCCGCTCGGCTTCTCGACGGCCGCCACCCTGCTGTCCGGCACCCGCTGGGGCAACCTCTGGCTGGCCCGTGAGGCGATGCTGCTCGCCCTTGCCGCCGTCGCCGCCGCCCTGCGATCCCCGGCCCGAGGGCGGCACCTTCGCGGCCCGGCACCGTGGGTGGCCGTCGGGTTGCTCGGGTCGGTCGCCGTGACGGTCGAGGCACTCGGCGGCCACGCCGCATCGGTCGGGGCCACGCGAACCGTGGCAGTCGCCGCGATCGCCGTGCACGCCCTGACCGCCTGCCTGTGGCTGGGCGGCGTTGTCACGCTGGCGGTGGTGCTCGCCCGCCGCGGTGGACCGGCCGCCGGCCGGGGCGACCTGCTGAAGGCCGTCGGTCACCGCTTCACGGTGCTGGCCGCCGTCTGCGTGGCGCTGGTCGTGGCGACCGGACTCTACAGCGCCGGGCGCGAGGTCGAGTCGGTGCGCGCGCTGGTCGACACGACGTACAGCCGGCTGCTGATCGCCAAGGGCGTGCTGCTGTCGGTGGCGGGCGGCCTCGGCCTGGCCAGCGCCCTCCGACTGCACGGGCGGACAGCGGCCCGGCTCGCCGCACCGCCGTCGCGACGGCTCCTCGCGGCCGAGGCCACGGCGGGTGTCGTGCTCCTGCTCCTGGCGGGAGCGCTGGTCGAGACGCCTCCGCCGAGGCAGTCCACGGCCCTCGACGCCGGCGCCCCCACCGCCGTCACGCGGAACGGATCCGTCGGCGACGTCGTGGTCTCGGTGACGGTCACCCCCAATCAGCCCGGCACCAACGGGTTCACGGTTCTCGCCGCGAGCTCGCGCCGCCCACCACCGGCGGAAATCGAGGACGTCACCGTCGAGTTCGACCGCGGATCAACCGCCGTGCCCCTGCGCGAGATCGAGCCGGGCCGGTACTTCGGCATCGGCAACCTGTCCAGACCCGGCCTCGTACAGGTCACAGCGGTGATCCACCGCGGCGGAGCGCGCCTGACGGTGCCCCTCCAATGGTCGCTATCCGCACCGGCGGCCGCGCCGCCGCCGTCCCGCGACCGGCTCGCTCCGATCGCCAACGCTGCCGCGGCCGCCGTGCTCGGCCTACTGGCAGTGCTCGCCGGCTGGCGCCTGACGGCCGTGCGGCGCCGCCGGCCGGCAGCCATGCCCACCGGCGAAGTTGCGCAGAGGATCCGGGAGGATGCCCGATGAGGCGAACCGTTGTCTCCGCCGCTCTCGCCGTGGCCTTGATGGCCTCCGGGACGGCGAGCCCCAGAGCCGGGACGGCGTCCGCCGATGCCGGCCCGACGGCCTCCGCGGAACGTGCCGGCATGGTGCGGGCCATCGTCGTGCTCAGGTCCCAGGTCGACCCGAACACGGTCGTGGCGCCGAGCCGCCACCGGCGCACGGTCGCGCTCGTACGTGCCCTGCGCGCTCGGGCGGGCGCCGATCAGACCGGCATGCTCGGCCTGCTCGCCCGGCGACGCGGGCAGGGCCTGGTGGCCGACGTGCTGCCCCTGTGGGTGGTCAACGCGGTCGCGATAGTCGCCCAGCCGTCGGTGATCGCCGAACTCGCGGCACGGCCCGACGTGCGCGAGATCCGCCCTGACCGTACGGTCCAGGCCCCGCCGTCGACGGCCGGCCCGTCGACCACAGCCGCCCCCGTGGAGCCGAACATCGCCGCGGTCAACGCCCCGGCGCTGTGGAGCCTCGGCCTCACCGGCCAGGGAACGGTGGTGGCGACGATGGACACCGGAGTGGACGGCAGCCATGCGGAACTCACCGCGAGCTGGCGCGGCGGCAGCAACAGCTGGTACGACCCGAACGGCGAACACCCGGCGACGCCGACCGACGTCAACGGGCACGGGACGGCGACGATGGGCGTGCTGGTCGGAGGTTCCGCGGGGGGCACGTCGATCGGCGTCGCGCCGGGCGCGAAGTGGATCGCCGTCAAGATCTTCAACGACCACGGCAGCACCACCACCTCGCGGATCCATCTGGGCTTCCAGTGGCTGCTCGACCCCGACGGCAACCCGGCCACGCCGGACGCACCCGACGTGGTCAACAACTCCTGGAGCGGCAGCATCGGCGGGTGCAATCTCGACTTCCAGCCGGACCTGCGCAACCTGCGGGCGGCCGGCATCCTGCCGGTCTTCTCCGCCGGCAACTACGGGCCCGATCCCTCCACCGTGCTCAGCCCGGCCAACAACCCGGAGGCCCTCTCGGTGGGCGCCGTCGACGACGGCGGGGTCATCGACCCATCGAGCAGTCGCGGCCCGTCCGCGTGTGCCCAGGCGATCGCGCCGCGGCTCAGCGCGCCCGGCGTCGGCGTTCGGACCACCGACCTGTACGGCGGCTATCGTGACGTGTCCGGCACGTCGCTGGCCGCGCCGCACGTCGCCGGGGTGCTCGCCCTGCTGCTCGGCGCGTTCCCCGACCTCGGCGCGGACCGCCAGCAGAGCGCGCTGGAGAGCGCCGCGGTGGATCTGGGGGAGCCCGGACCGGACAACACGTACGGGCACGGCAGGGTGGACGCGCTCGCCGCCTACCAGTGGCTCGCCACGGCGCCCGACTTCAACGTGGCGGCGTCGCCTCCCGAAGCGACGACCGTCCCGGGCGGCACGGTCACGTACACCGTCGCCGTCTCGGGCGTGCACGGCTTCGCCGGGGACGTGGCGCTCGCGCTCGGCGGCCTCTCCGGCACAGCGGCCACCTGGACGATCACCCCGGCCGTCATCGCGGGTGGAACGGGCTCCGCCCAGGTGGCCGTCACCACGGCGCCCACGATCGCGGCCGGGACCTACCCACTGACCCTCACCGCCACCAGCGGCGGACTGAGCCGGACGGCGGTGATGCTGCTGGTGGTGAGCCCGCCGCCCGACTTCGGCCTCGTCGCCGCGCCGACCTCCGCCGGCGTCGTCGCGGGCGGCAGCACCGGTTACACGATCGGCGTCACCGGCCTGAACGGGTTCACCGGCACAGTCGGGCTGAGCCTGAGCGGCCTGCCGGCCTCGGTCGGCACGGGATCCTTCTCGCCGTCGGTCGTCGTCAGACCGGGCAGCGCGAGCCTGCGCATCGCGACGTCGGGGTCGGCGCCGCCAGGGACGTACGCCTTGACGGTGACGGGTACGAGCAGCTCGAAGAGCCACTCCACCGGAGTCACGCTGGTGGTCACCCCGGCACCGGACTTCTCGCTTACTGTCTCGCCGTCGGCGGCGACGGTGCAGCGGGGCCAGACCGCCACCTACGCCGTGTCGACCTCGGCGATCGGCGGATTCGCTGGCACCGTGGCATTGTCGGTAACCGGGCTGCCAACCGGCTCGTCGGCCAGCTTCACGCCGAACCCCGTCGGCGCCGCCGGCGCCTCCACCCTGCGGGTGAACACCGCCAGCCGGACCCCGCGCGGCACGTTCGCGATGGTCATCACCGGCACCAGCGGCTCGCTGGTCCACCAGGCCACCGCGACGCTGATTGTCCGCTAGCAGGAGGCCGACCACGCCAACCCGGAGCGTCGTGCACGTTCTCAACGCCGCCTATCCGAGCTGCGTCCCGGGTGCCGAGGGCGGCTGCAGCTCGTCGAGCGGCACGGCGGGGTCGGCCAGTCGGTCGAGGTCGACCGGCTGGGCTGTCGCGACGAGCCGCCGGATCGACGGGACGACGTCCCACACGTTGACGTTCATGCCGGCGAGCACCCGCCCGCCGGCGGTCCAGAAGGCGATGAACTCGCGCTTGGCGACGTCGCCCCGGACGACGACCCGGTCGAACGCCTCGGGCGGGGCGTGTCCGACGTACTCCATTCCCAGGTCGTACTGGTCGGTGTAGAAGTAGGGCAGGTCGTCGTAGCTGACGGGCTGCCCCAGCATGGCGCGGGCCGCCGCGGCGCCGCCGTGGAGTGCATTGGCCCAGTGCTCGACGCGCAGGCGCCGGCGCAGCACGGGATGGTAGGCGTTGGCGACGTCACCGGCGGCGTAGATCTCCGGGTCGGCGGTGCGCAGGGACGCGTCGACGACGATTCCGTTCTCGACGGTGAGGCCGGCCGCGGTCGCCAGCTCGGTGTTCGGCTGTACGCCCACGGCGACCACCACGGAGTCGGCGGGCACCTCGGTTCCGTCGGCCAGCAGGACCGAGGAGACTCGACCGGTGCCGCGGATCTCGCGGACCTCGGCGCCGAAGTGGAAGGTGACGCCGTGGTCCCGGTGCAGGTTGGCGAACACCTGGGCGATCTCGTCGCCGAGCACCCGGCGCAACGGCAGCGTGGCCGTTTCGACGATGTCGACGGTGGCGCCGCGCTGCCGGGCGGCGGCGGCGACCTCCAGGCCGATCCACCCCGCTCCGATGATCACGACGTGCGCGCCGTCCACCAGCGCCGCGGCGATTCGACGGCTGTCGGCGAGGGTGCGCAGCCGCAGCACCCCGTCCAGGTGGACGCCGGGTGCCGCGAGGTCGCGGGGTCTGGAGCCGGTCGCCAGCAGCAGCTTGTCGTAGCGGATCCGCTGGCCGTCGGCGAGCTGGACCTCCCCGTCGGAGCGATCGACGGCGACGGCACGCACGGCGGTGCGTAGGTCGACGTCGTGCTCCGCGTACCACCCGGCGTCGTGCACGTACACGCTGTCGGGTTCGGCGCCTCCGGTCAGCAGACCCTTGGACAGTGGCGGCCGCTCGTACGGTCGCTCCGACTCGTCGCCGATCACGACGAGCCCGCCGTCGAAGCCCTCCTCCCGCAGCGTCTGCGCGGCCCGCGCGGCGGCGAGCCCGGCTCCCACGATCACGAACGTGCCGGTCTTCGACATCGGTCCAGCTCCTTTCGAGGTGCGTCGATCAGCGGGGGCCGACCCCGGCCAGGGTGAAGAACTCGGCGCGCGAGCGGTGGTCGTCGCGCAGGGTGCCGAGCAGGGTGGAGGTGATGGTGCTGCTGCCCACGGCCCGGACGCCGCGCAACGTCATGCACAGGTGTTCGGCTTCGATGACCACGCCGACGCCGCGCGGGCGCAGTTGGCTGGTCAGCCAGTCGGCGATCTGTTTGGTCAGGCGTTCCTGGACCTGCGGGCCGTGGGCGAACAGTTCGACCACCCGGGCCAGTTTGGACAGTCCCAGGATGCGTTCGCCGGGCAGGTAGCCGACGTGCGCGACGCCGACGAACGGCAGCAGGTGGTGTTCGCAGACCGACCGGATCGGGATGGCCCGGGCCAGCACCAGCTCGTCGTAGCCTTCGTCGTTGTCGAAGGTGGTCAGCTGGAACTCGCGCGGGGTGAGCAGCTCGGCGTAGGCGCGGGCCATCCGGCCCGGGGTGTCGGCGAGCCCGTTGGCGGACAGGTCGACGCCGAGCGCGGTCAGGAACTCCGCCGCCGCCCGTTCGGCGGCGGCCGGGTCGCGGCGGGGACGCTCGTGCTGCACCCGAAGGGCGGTGACACTCACCTCAGCGACCTCCCACGCCGAGGGCCGCGGGCGCGGTCGGGACCAGTCGGGGAGCCGTGCGTGATCCAGGTGCCGAGTGCGGCGATGCCCATCAGGAGTTCTCCTTGTCTGTGCTGTTGTGGCCCTGCGCCCGGATGGTCTCGTCGGCGACGTGCACGCCGTACCGGTGGACCAGTTCGCCGCCGAGGTGACCGGCGACGGTCAGCCTTGCGGAAGGTCGAAGGCGAAGCTGGATGTTTTCACCAACGCTCATTGGTGTTATCGATCATGCTCCCCCAGCGCGGCAGGAATTTCAATAGCCTTCGCTGGTGATAATCTCGGCGCTGTGAGCACGGGCGAGCGCTGGAGCGCGATGGCCTCGCTCGTCGACCGGTCCCGACGGGCGCTGTACGACTACGTGTGCCGGGCCGACCACCCCGTCACCCGGGAGGAGGCGGCCGAGGCGCACGGCATGTCCCGCAACCTCACCGCGTTCCACCTCGACAAGCTCGTCGAGTCCGGTCTGCTGCGGGCCCACTACCAGGGGCCGACCGATCAGCCCCGGGGCCGCGGCCGGACGCCGAAGGTCTACGAGGCGGCCGGCGACGGCGTGGCGATCACCGTTCCCGAACGCCGCTACGAGCTCATCGCCGAGATCCTCGCCGACGCGGTCGCCGACGACCCGCACGACGCCCCCGAGGCGGCGCGACGGCACGCACGGCGACGCGGCCGGGACATCGGAGCACGGGTACGCGACTCCGGCGAGGATCTCATCCCCGTGCTCGCCGGACTCGGCTTCGAACCCGAGACGCTCAGCGACCATGTGCTGCTGCGCAACTGCCCGTTCCACGCCCTCGCCACCCGGCAGACCGCCCTGGTGTGCGGCCTCAACCACGCGTTCCTCACCGGCATGATCGACGGCGCGGGACGCACCGACCTGCTGCCCCGGCTCGCGCCGCGTCCCGGGGCCTGCTGCGTCCGGTTGGACGGCCCGCCGGAGCACCTCTGAGAACACGCCCCAGGCCTGAAACTGTCGGAGGTCGCCCGCACCGGCTCGGCTGCGCCGGCTCGGCTGCGCCGGCTCGGCTGCGCCGGCTCGGCTGCGCCGGCTCGGCTGCGCCGGCTCGGCTGCGCCGGCTCGGCTGCGCCGGCTCAGTGCAAGGTCATGCGAGGACGCGTGTGCGCGTGGACCCGGGGGCGTGGTCCTGCGCGTCGAGGTCACGCAGCGCGAAGCGGAGGTGTTCCCACTCCTCGTCGATGATCACCTGAAGGCAGTGCAGGACCGGCTCCTGGTGGTCGGGTGACCATGCGGTGGGCCGTGGTTCGGCGAGCAGCTCCGGAGTGATGGTCGCGAGGAAGTCCCGAACGCTGGCCTGCCGCTCGGCACGCACCTCAAGGAGCTCTGCGAACGTCGGCTGCTCCGTCGAGAACACCGACATGTCGAAGCCGTCGGTCTCGTACTCGACGTGCGGCTGGCCGAGCGGGTGGAAGGGCTGCGGCAGGCGCAGGATCGCCTTGCCCAGCCACGCGTCGGTGGCGAACGCGAGATGGCGCAACGTCTGCGCGAACGACCACTCGCCGCCGATCGAGACGTCGGCGGCACCCTCGGGCATGGACATCACCCGGTCGACTGCGGCCGCCCAGGCCCGTTCGGTCGCCGCCCACGCCGCGCGGAGGCTGGTCGGGTCCGTGGCCTGCCTCAGCTCGCGCCCGGGGAACCGCCGGTTGAGTTCCGCCTCGACGAGCGGCGCGACGTCGACACCGTTGACCAGGAGCGCACCGTCGGCCAGCCACGGCGCATCGATGTCGAGCCTCCGCACGTCGACGCCGCGCATCACGGCGCCGGCCAGCGTCGACCTGGTGAACCTCGAACCCCGCAGGTCCCTGTCGACAAACGTCGCGGCGTCGTCCCGGGCCATGGCGTCCTCCTACCCTCTTGGCGATCGCGGCGATGCTAGCGCGCCTGTCCGACAACCCGTCGCCCTCCGGGCCGCGGTCGTCGGGGCGGCGCGCGTACCAGTAGTCGACGCTGGACGCCGCCGACGAGCCCTGCTCCGTCAGGCGTCCTTGACGAAGACGATCCCGTCGGTGCTGGCCACGTGGGCCGGGTCGAGCGGGGAGTAGCCGAACCAGGGGGACACCCGGGCAGCGGGCGTCACCGTGGCGAGGGCGGAGGCCAGTCGGCCGGCATCGACGACGTGACGGTCCTCCGGCAGCGCGTACAGCAGTCCCTCGATGGTGTCCGGGGGCGGGGAGTCCACGCCATGGTGGCGGATCGTGCCGAGTGCTGTGGCGAGGAAGGCGTACCCCTGGCCCAGGTGGGCGTCGACGATCGCGCCGGCGCCCCACCATTGGACCGGCAGGTCGCCCATCCGCATGCTGCTCCTGTCCCGCTGAAGGTGGCCGTTGTGGGCGTTCACCAGCGCCGGGCCCCGCTCGGCGATGGCGAGCAGGTTGGCGGCCATCATGGAATCCCGTACGCCGAGCAGCCTCGCCATGCGGCTGGGTGACGTGTCGGCCATCGCGAAGTGGTAGCGCAGCAGGCCGATGGCGGTGCGCCCGTACAGGCGTGCCCTGTGCCAGTCCTCGCGTGCGGACGCCGCGATCAGGTGGGGCGTCTGCGCGTCGAGCAGCGCTACGAGCTCGTCGGTGAGCAGCCGCAGCTGTTCGGCGTCGGGCGTCCGCCCCACGGACTGGGACGGGTCCATCATCGCGGCGGGGTTGGTCCACCGGTCGTCGGCGCCGAGCAGGCGGTCGAGCGTCTCCGCGGTGCAGGGAAGAAGGTCGGCGTCGACCCAGGTGGTGACGTAGGCGTGGAGTGCGGTGAGCGCCTGCCGGGGGCTCGCGGCGCCGGTGATCTCCAGCGGGCCGTCGAAACCGGCGAAGCGCAACCGCTCTGCCACGGGCCGGCCGTCGTTGTACGCGCGCATCCAGCGCACCAGCTCCCGGTTGCCCGCGAAGGCGCCCCACTCGTGGCTGAAGCCGCGCTCCATGGCCTCGTCGAGGGTGCCCGTGCCCGAGGTGACGTAGTCGTCCACGATCAGGCCCATCAGGCAGTCGCTCTCGATGGCGATCGTCCGGTAGCCCTCCTGCTCGACGAGGTGCCGGAAAAGATCGTTCCGCAGGTCGAGCAGACCTCCCGCGCCGTGGGTCGGCTCACCCAGGGCGAGCAGCCGTGGTCTGGCCGGAAACAACGCCATGACGGAAGAAGCGTCGACGGCGTGGACGGCGTCTGTGCTGCCAGCAGTCATGCCTTGAACGGTATCGTTGAACCAACGGTGCAGACTTTCCAGCAGATGTCAGCAGCACAGCGAGGCAAAACCCTCAAAGCGGTAGCTGGCTGTTGGGGGCGTCCCGGATGGCGAGTGCGGCTTGGACGAGCGCGGCGTGGGTCAGCGTCTGGGGGTAGTTGCCAAGATGGGTGCCGGTCGCCGGGTCCAGCTCTTCGGGATAGAGGCCCAGTGGGCTGGCGTAGCCGAGCATGGTCTCGAACAACTCGACCGCCTCGGTGCGGCGCCCGGTGCGGGCGAGGGCTTGAACCAGCCAGAACGAGCAGGGCAGGAACGCGCCTTCGGTGCCCGGAAAGCCGTCAGACCCCGGCGGATAGCGGTAGAGCAGCGGGCCGCCGGCGGAGAGCTGGTCCCGAATGGCGTCGATGGTGCCCTGCACGTGGGGTGACTCGACGCTGTCCATGTTCAGCAGCGGCAGGACGAGCAGGGCCGCGTCGAGGTCCTCCGAGCCGTATCTGCGCATGTAGCTGCCCGCCGTGGCATCGAAGCCGGATGCCCGGACCTCGGCGGCGATGGCGTCTCGTGCCTTCTGCCAGCGTCGACGTTGGCGGTCCGGCAGGGCGTGCGTGTCGGCGATGCGCAGCGCGCGGTCCAGTGCGAGCCAGCCCATGAGCTTGGAATGGACGTGTTGGGCAGGTTCGCGGACCTCCCAGATGCCGGCGTCGGGATCCTGCCAGCAACGGGCCACCACGTCGGCGAAGCCGCGCACCGCCCGCCACGTCTCGCTGGAGAGCCTCTGCCCTGCCTGTGCGAACGCCCAGGCGGCGTCGGTCACCCAGCCGTAACCGTCGAGCTGGTGTTGCCCGGCGGCGCCGTTGCCGATCCGTACCGGGACGCTGCCGAGGTAGCCGGGCCAGCCGGCCAGGTCCCGTTCCGCCGGCACGTGGCGCCCGTGCAGGGTGAGCACCGCCGGCAGGCGTGGCCGCTCCAGCCGGCTGGCGTGCAGCAGCCACGCGAGGAAACCGTGGGCCTCGTCGGGTTTTCCCACGCTGAGGAAGGCACTCACGCCGATGCTGGCGTCCCGGGGCCAGACATAGCGGTAGTCCCAGTTCCGTATCCCGCCGGGATCCTCGGGCAGAGACGTTGTGGGTGCGGCCACCGGGGCCCCCGAGGGCGAGTACGTCAGCAGCCGCAGGGTCAACAGACTTCGTACGACGTGTTCCCGGAAAGGCAGTGACCCGTCGATGTCGGCTGTCCAGGACCGCCAGCGGTCTTCGTCCTCGCTCAGCAGGTCCCAGGCCGATGCCGGCTCGACGTGGATCAGCGGTTCGCGATGGGCCACGGCCAGCACGAGTGTGACCGGACGGCCCGGCGTGACCCTGATCCGGGTAGGCCGGCCTGGTTCGATGGTGAGCCCGGGTGTGCTGCCCAGCGAGACCGCGAGGGACCCCCACTCACACACCAGGGCCTCGCGCCGACGCTGGATCCGGGGCCGACGGTGCCGTACACCGAAGCGGGGATCGAACTCGATGACGGCGTCGACCGCCGCGTCAGCGGCCGACAGACGCCGCACGATCAGTGTCGTGGGCAGCAGGCGGCCGCTGACCTCGGTCACCATGGCCTCGGTGAGGGTGAGCCGGCCGCTGCCCACCGCCCATGTCGTCTCCAGGGTGGCGGTGTACTGCCGGTAGCGCCGTTCGACGACCGTGGCCGGCCCGGCCGGGCCGACCCGGAACCTTCCCGCGTCGGCGCCCCCGATCAGCCTGCCGAACAGGGGCTCGCCGTCGAAGCGAGGCACGCAGAGCCAGTCGATCCCGCCGTCACCGGCGACGAGGGCAGCGGTGCGCGTGTCACCGAGCAGCCCGTAGTCGCTGATCGGCGCCGGGTCCCGGGGACAGTTCGTGTCGTTCGCGCCGGTCATGGAGATCGCCGCCGGACGGGTCGTGCGGCGCGGGTCAATCGGCCTGTAGGAGCAGCCCGAGGACCACCCCGTAGAGCACGTGGACGGCGGCCACGACCGCGGGAGTCTGGATGCCGTAGTTGACGGCGAACAGGCCGGGCGGCTCCAGCACGGCCGTGCTGGTCAGGCCCGCCCGCTGGGAGGCCATGCGCGGGTGTACGCCCGGAAGCAGCGGCAGGAGCACCGTCAGCGCGATCCCGACGTGGATGGTCCCGAGCAGCGCCCCGATCCACCAGGTGGCGCGGTGCAGCAGGGCGAACGTGGCCGCATAGCCGAGGGCGAAGCCCTGACCGGCGCAGAGGTGGATAAAGAAGCCGACGACCCGGGCCCGGTCGGGATCCTCGGTGACGAGGGTCCCGAGGACCAGCGGAAAGTCGAGGCGGGTGAGGCCGGCCAGTTGGGCAGTGGTCAGCGCCGCGGTGAGCACCGCGGTGGCGACCAGCCCGAACAAACCCCATCCGGCCCAGTCCATCTCAGCGGTGCGACCGGGCCTGAACGGCCGGACAGTGGTTCCGAGCCGTCGGCACGCGGCACCGTGACGTTCTCTCGGTCATCGGTCCGTCCTTCGGCTGAACAACGTGAAAGGTCTACGGTCCTGATCTGGACGCCCGCGTCGCACCACCTCGGACGACAGGGGCCGCGCCGGCTTTTCACCATAAGTCACCGGGATACGGCATGTTGCCTGCTCGCCGAGATGGCGCCGGGACGGCGCCCACGGACCGATTCGGGGTGCGACGTTCCCGCATCGAGGACGCGGTGTTGATCAGGGGCGTCGTGTGGCGCGCACGACGACGTCGTGCAGCGGACCCGCGTGGCCGCCAGAGCCGGTGACCGTGCGGACGTGCTCCTCGGCGGTGGTGATGTCCCACGCGGTGCTGTCCAGGCCCGCGGTGATGTCCGCGAGGGTGACCGATGCCTCGGCGGGAGGGTGGTGCCCGTGCCCGGTGGCTCCCGGGGTGTGCAGGTGCCCGACGATCAGCAGGGTGCCGCCGGGCGCCACCCATGCAGAGAGGCGGTCGTAGAAGGCCAGTTGCGGCATCGCCGGGTGCGCGTAGTGCGTCGTGACCAGATCGAACCGCACGCCCGGGTCCCAGACGGTCAGGTCCGCTTCAACCCACTGCACGCGCTCGGACACCTCGCTGTTCGCCGCGCGCTCGGCGGCGCGGGCGAGGGCTTCGGGGGCGATGTCGACCGCGGTGACATGCCAGCCGTGCGAGGCGAGCCACATCGCGCCGGCGCCGGTGCCGCACCCGGCATCCAGCGCCGTGCCCGGGACCAGGCTGCTGGTCTCGCGGGCCAGGTACGGCTGCGGCGTACTCCCGGCCATCACCGCGGGTCCGTCCCGGTGCGCCTGGTGCCAGTGCCGCTCCCAGTAGTCCTTGTCGAATCCGTGCGTCATCGGGCCACCCCTTCACCGTCTTCGCGTGTCCTTGACGACTGTGGCCGGCAGTCGAGCGATACGCAAAACTTCTTGCCAAATGGCAAAATGGGGGTATGGGCAACGACCTGGACCGCACGCTCGACGCTGTCGGGCCGAGGCTGAAGCACCTGCGGCTCCGCCGCGGCCTCACGCTCACCGACCTCGCGGAGGAGACCGGCATCTCCGCCAGCACGCTGTCCAGGCTCGAGGCGGGCCTGCGACGCCCCACCCTCGAGCAGCTACTCCCGCTCGCTCGCGCCTACGGCGTCACTCTCGACGAGCTCGTCGACGCGCCACCAACCGGCGACCCCCGCATCAACCTGCGGCCCATCGCCGGCGGCGACGGGTCGACCATCCTGCCCCTGACCCGTAGGCCCGGAGGCATCCAGGCCTACAAGTTCGTCCTCCCGACCGGGGCCGACGACCGCGAACCCGACCTGCGCACCCACGAGGGCTACGACTGGGTCTACGTCCTCAACGGCACGCTGCGCCTGGTCCTCGGCGAGCACCATCTCATCCTCAAACCGGGGGAGGCCGCGGAGTTCGACACCCGAACCCCGCACTGGTTCGGGTCCACCAGCTCCGGTCCCGTCGAGTTCCTCAGCCTCATCGGCAAGCAGGGAGAACGCGCGCACGTCCGCGTAGCACCAGGATCAGGCCCCGAGTAGGGGTGCACGGGCGGCCCGAAGCGCGTCTGCCGTCAGGTTCGGCCGCCCGCCGGGATATCGGACGGTTGCCCCGGCCGCGGCGACGGCGTATCGGGCGGCGACCGGGGGCGGGTCGCCACGCAGTAGCGCCGCGGTCAGCGCGGCGACGAGAGCGTCGCCGGCTCCGGTGGTGTCCACCACCTTCTGATCGGCCAGCGGGACGAGCAGGTGCCCGTCGCCCCACTGCTGGTCGCGCCAGACGAAGAGGTTCCCGGCGTCCACGCCGAAGGCGAGCAGCCGCGGCCCGGCCGCCAGGATGTCGCCGGCGGCGGTCAGCAGCCGGTCGATGTCGTCGGTCGGCGCTGCCGTCCACAAGCGTGCTTCGTGCGCGTCGCCGCGGACGACATCGGCCGCGGCTAGCAACGCCGGGCCGTCGCTGTCGTTGGCCGGTGCACCGTCCAGCACCACAAGCCGACCAGCGTCGTGGGCCAGACGCGCGGCGGTGAGGGCCGCCACGGGCGGCTGCTGCAACTGCACGAGTACGGCGTCCGCGGCGCACAGCAGCTCCGCGGAGGCTTCGACGTCGGCCGCGGTGAGGAGTACCTCGTCGGGCAGGTGTTGCAGGTACCGCCACCGCCCGGCTCCGTCGAGCGCCTCCACGATCAGCCCGGTGGAGGTGTCGGGCCGGCGGGCCACCTGAGTGACGTCCACCCCGTCCCGGGTGGCCTGCGCGAGCAGATGGTCGCCGATGTCGTCGTCGCCCGCCACGGCGACCAGCGCCACCGTCACGCCGAGCTGAACGAGCGCTACCGCCTGGTTGGCGCCTTTGCCGCCCAGCATCTCGCGCCGCCCCCGGACGTCGGCCGCCTGGCCGACCTCCGGCCAGTGGTCGATCTCGAGGACGAGATCGCGGGCGAGCTGGCCGATCACCACCGCGCGGGGACTGCTCATGTCGCTGTTCTACCCCGTACCGGTCATGGCTACCGGTTTGCCGAGACGAGCGGACCGACCCGACGCGGCCCTAGTCTGCGGGCGAGACGCGGCAGTGGGAACCGGTGGCATCGACACTCCAGTGTCGGCCGGCCACCGCCACACGGTGCATGCCGACCCGTCCGAGTTCGTCGGGGACGTGGGCGTCGGCGAGGAGCCCGTCCTCGCCCGGCTCGAGGCCGAGCATCGTGCGCAGAAACAGCAGGGGCGCCCCGCTGGCCCAGGCCTGCGGGTTGCAGGCGGTGGGGTACGGCACGGGCTGGCGACCGAAGGACCGGTCGTAGCCGGAGAGCGCCTCGGGCAGCCGGTGATCGGAGTCCCGGGAGGCCTCCAGCATCGCCATCGCGATCCGGTTCGCTTCCTTCCGGTAGCCGTAACGGGCCAGCCCCGCGGCGATGATGGAGTTGTCGTGCGGCCACACCGTGCCGACGTGGTAGCCGATCGGGTTGTAGCCGATGTCCAGGGCCGACAGGGTGCGTACGCCCCATCCCGAGAACATCTCCGGAGACATGAGCTGTCGCGCGACCTGTCCGGCTCGATCCTCGGGGACGATGCCGCTCCACAGCAGGTGACCCATGTTCGAGGTCATCGAGTCGATGGGCCGTTTGTCGCCGTCCAGGCCGACGGCGTAGTAGCCGCCCCGTTCGGGGATCCAGTAGTCCCGGTTGAACCTCTCGCGCAGGCCTGCGGCCTCGGCGCGCAGGCGGTGGGCCATCGAGGGGTCGTGCCATGGCCCGTCGGCCAGTTCCGCCATGCGCAGTTTCGCGTCATAGGTGTAGCCCTGTGTCTCACAGGTGGCGATCGGCAGGACGGGAATCGTCCCGTCGGCGTACTGCACACCGTCGGGGGAGTCTCGCCAGCACTGGTTGCCGAGGCCCTGGGTGGAGCGGGTGGCGTACTCGACGTAGCCGTCGCCATCGCGATCACCGTGACGGTCGATCCACCGCAGCGCGGCCTCGGCGTTCTCGCGCAGCCGGCACACCAGCTCGGCGTCCCGGGTCCATCGCCAGTATTCGGACAGGAGGATCAGCCAGAGTGGCGTGGTGTCGGCGGCACCGTAGTAGGGACGGTAGGGCTTGATGCCCAGCTGGCTGAGCTCACCCGAGCGGTACTCGTGCAGGATCTTGCCCGGCTCCTGGTCGGTGAAGTCGTCGAACACTCTGGCCTGGTGGTCGGCCAGCACGATGAGTGCTCCCCGGGCAACCTCCGAGCCGCAGGTCATGGTCTGGTACGCCGTGACCAGCGTGTCGCGGCCGAAGGTGGTCAGAAACCACGGCAGACCCGCGGAGAAGAGGACGACCGATTCGCCAGCGATGGTCTTCTCGAGCCGCATGGACACCAGATCGATCGCCGACCTGTGGTAGACGTCGCGCAACAGATCCGCCTCCGCGTGCAGACGCGGCTTCTCCGCCGCCCACCGCGTCGACGGGTCCTCCGGCCCATGATCGAACGTCTCGCCGAACCCGCGCACCACGGGCCGGCGGTCCTCCCCGCCGCACCACAGCGGCACACGCAACTCACAGCTCCACTTCTGTCCCCGCTCGAGGCGCAGGTTCCATACCAGGGCATCGCCGTCGACCAGGTCGGGAGGTGGGTCGGCTTCGACGCTCACCGAGGCGGCGTAGCTGCCGTTGCGGTAGTGGAACCCGAGTGCCGAGGCGCCCCGTCCGTCCTGGCGGGTGATGTCCGGGGTGCGGTCGCGGCCGGACTCCTTGATCTCGAACAGGTCGGCGAAGTCGGTGCCAACCGCCAGGCGCAGCCGGATCGATGTCGGCTCGATGCCGAAATAGCGCAGTTCGACGCGCTCATAGAGGCCGTCGCCGACGAAGCGCTGCCGCCGCACGCCGACCCGATTCGCGGGCAGGTGGGGCAGGTCGGCATTCGCCAGGAAGAACGCCGCCGAGTAGGCGTCGACGGTCCCGGAGGAGAGCACCAGCAGCGGGGCGTCATCGATCGTCAGCTCCCACTGGTTGAGGAACCGGGTGTCGTCGTGGACGAGACCGCCGATCGAGCCCCTCGGCACGTTCCCCGCGGCGTCGGAGAACATGAACGTACGGCCCTCCAGCACACCGACCGCGTCGGGGCCCAACTCCGGAGGCAGGTCTCGGGATGCGCCGCTGGACACCCGCCCCGCCGACATGTCCGGCCACGGATCCACGGGCGTCGGCCGCCGTGATGTCGCGGTCACCCACACCTCCTCAGGTTGCCTGACGTCACCGCACCGGGTTCCCGGCCACACGCAAGTCATCCCGCCGCGTTCGCTGCCAGTGGCGGCTGCGCGAATACGATCGCCGAGCGCCGTCCTGTGCGGTACCGGCCCGACTGTCCGGTTCGGTCCGGTGGCGCACACCGAACGACGCCAACGTTCGACGATGAGCGGGATGGCACGGGCCATCAGTGACCGACGATCATGCCTTCATGAATCCCGCTCCGGGCGCCGTCTCCGCCGATCCGCTCCGGCCCCGCCGAATCTGGTACGTCGTCGCGGCGCTGATCGCCGCCGGCGGTGTGCTGGCCGCCGCGGCGGCGCTGTTCCTCGTTCCGTTCGGGGGTGAACTCGGGCAGCCGGTCACGTCCGGACAGCCGTTCACGGTGCACCTTCCCGAGGGCGGGAAGATGGTGTGGGCCAAGGCCAGCGGCCCGGACGCACCGGGTGTGGGTTGCGCACCGGCACGGGTGGAGGCCGAGGAGCTCGAGGAGTGGCAGATGGTCTCGATGAGTTTCGACGACCTCACCCTGGAGGCGGACGGCGAACGCTGGCAAGCGGTGGTGCTGGTGGGCGCCAGGCCGACCGGCACGTACACCCTGACCTGCACGGCCTCGGCGGCGGACGGGACGCCGTCGCTGTCGATCGGCGATCCTCCCCGCTTCTACGGCGCGCGTTCGGAGGCGCTGGCCGGGCTGGCCGCCTCGATCCTGGCGCCCCTCGGCGTGCTCGTCGGCGCCGCGTTGGCGGTGGTCGTCGCGGTCCGGCGGCGGGCAGAGCGGGAACGGGCTGGTCACGCTCGTGTTGGCCCGGTCGGCCCGTGACATGATTGCGCCCATGGGTAAGCAGCAGGACGTCGGCGGGCCCGACCGTCAGAGCGGTTCAGGCACCACCAACCATCCTGTGACCGGTGGCAGCGCGGACGCGCAGCTCGCGCTCGCGCAGGACCCCGCCACGCCACAGATGACCCTCATCGATCTGGCGTCGGACCCGTCGGCGGTGGTTCGTAAGGCGGTCGCGTCCCGGACCGACGCACCCGCGCAGGCGCTGCGATCGCTGACCCGGGACGCTGATCGTCAGGTCCGGGAGGCCGTTGCGAGAAACACGTCGACCTCGGTCGGCAATCTCCTGCGTCTCGTCAAGGACGCCGACCGGTGGGTCCGCTGGGCGGTCGCCGGCAACCCGGCCTGCGATGAGTCGGTTCGCCAGGTGATGGCGGCGGCGCCCGACAAGGAGCTTCGCGGTCTCCTCGCGGAGACCCGGGGGTTGGAGCCCGACCTGGCCGCAAGGTTGATCGACGACGTCTCACCCGAGGTACGGGAACGACTCGCCACCCACACCCACGACCCCGACGTGATCACCGCCCTGATGGCCGACCGCACCGCGCGCGTACGCAAGGGGGTCGCCCGCAACCCGCGGACCACCGCCGCGCAGCGCAGCGTGCTCGCCCAGGACCCGGTGGTCGACGTCCGCGCCGCGCTGGTGCGGGCGGTCGAGCTGGACGAGGCGGATCTGGAACGCCTGGTCGACGACCGTTCGGTGCAGGTCCGACTGGCGATGGCGAAGTCCGAGGTCATCCCGTCGCGGATCCGGCACGCTCTCGGGCGTGACCCTGACGAGACGGTGGCCGACGCGGCGCGGAGCTTCCGCCCGGGAGCGGGCAATTCGCCGGTGGTACGGGCGCCACGCGTCGGTCACCGGCGCTCCGGGACCGGCCCGGGTCGCCCGGGCGGCGCCACGCGTTGAGGAGCCGGCGGCCGCGCCGGACCGGTGACCACCGGGCCGAAGCGCGGCCAGCTACGGGCCGACCGGGACTGTTAACCTCCGGGGTTCCATCACGGGGGAGGTACACGATGGGTGGTCCGACGGAATCGCCGACCGAGGATCTCAGCGAGCTGCTCGCAGCGTCGCCGGTCCGGGGCGGCCGGCGTCGCCTGCCGTGGGCGCTGGGCAGCCTGCTGGTCCTGCTGCTGCTCCTCGGTGGCGGGCTGTACGCCGTCGCGCCGCTGCGCGACCCGCTGCCCGCCCCGACGGTCGAGCTGACCCTGCCGGCGTCGATGGCCATTCCCGGTACGGCGCCGCGACTGCCCTGGCCGCGTACGGGCCAGGCGATGATCTCGGTGGACGGGCTCGGGACGATGGGCGCCTTCGGCGGGTCGAAGCGGCTGCCGATCGCGAGCGTGACGAAGGTTATGACGGCCTACGTGATCCTCACCGAGCACCCTCTCGCTGTCGGTGAGCAGGGGCCGAAACTGACGGTCAGTGCCGCGCAGGCGGCCGCGTACCCGGCCGAGAATGCACGCGGCGAGTCGCTCGTGGAGGTGCGGGCCGGGGAGGTGATCACCGAGCGGCAGGCGTTGCAGGCGGTGCTCCTGCCCTCGGCGAACAACATGGCGCGGATCCTCGCGGCCTGGGACTCGGGCAGCGTCGCCGCCTTCGTCGAGAAGATGAACGCAGTGGCGGACGACCTCGGCATGTCCGACACCCACTACACCGACCCCTCCGGCCTCGACCCGGACACCGTGAGTACGGCGCGGGACCAGGTGATCCTGGCGAGCCGGGCGATGGCGTTGCCGGCGTTCGCCGAGATCGTCAAGCAGAAGCAGGCGACCATTCCGGTGGCCGGCACGGTGCGGAACTACAACGAGCTGGTCGGCCGCGACGGTGTCGTGGGCATCAAGACCGGCTCCACCGACGAGGCCGGCGGCTGTCTCGTCTTCGCGGCGGTGGTCACCGTGGGCGGCCGGAAGCTCCGCGTCGTCGGTGCCGTCCTGGGCCAACCCGGCGCCAACACCCCGGTCCAGCTGGACCGGGTGTTCGCGGTGACCCGGTCGTTGCTGCGCTCGACAGCGGCCGCGCTCGCTGTCCACACGCTCGTCGAGGCCGGCGAGCAGGTTGCCACCGTGCGCGGCCCGCTGGGTGCCGGCAGCACCATCGGCGCCGGCGAGAAGGTCGAGGTGGTCGGCTGGCCCGGCCTGCGGGTACGGCTTGACGCGCAGATCCCCGAGGTGTCGTCGCGGATCGCCGCTGGCGCCGAGCACGGCCAGCTCACGGTCACCGCCGGCGTCGGCGAGCCGGTCGTCACGACGCTGCGGACCGGCGCCGCGATGGAACCGCCGACCAGCTGGGAACGCATTCGCCGCCACCGCTGAGCGTCGGACGAGACGTTCGACGCTCAGCGGTGGTGTGCCGCTGCCGTCAACCGACGGTGGCGGTGTAGAAGGCGCTCGGGTCGCCGGCGAGGGACGCCTTGACGTGGGCGCTCCGGAGGTGCAAGCCGTGTGGCCAGCGCCACAACCAGGGTGCGGGACGTGCGGATCGGTGAACTCGCCGCCAGGACCGGCGTGTCAGTGCGAGCCCTGCGCTACTACGAGGAGCAGGAGCTGCTGATCGGGGCGCGCAGTAGCGGC
This sequence comes from Micromonospora sp. NPDC005206, assembly GCF_040608175.1. Taxonomy (NCBI): domain Bacteria; kingdom Bacillati; phylum Actinomycetota; class Actinomycetes; order Micromonosporales; family Micromonosporaceae; genus Micromonospora; species Micromonospora sp. NPDC005206. Next base: position 87,698 of record NZ_JBEXHU010000017.1, on the reverse strand, counting down.
GGCCAGCGCCACTACCCCGACAGTGCCGTCGACCGGGTCAACCTGATCCAGATGCTGTACGGCGCCGGCCTGTCCAGCAGGACCATCCTGGACCTGCTGCCCTGCGTCGACGCGAACGTCAACACCCCGCAGTCCCGCGCCCTGCTCAACGCCGAACGCGACCGCGTCGAGCAGCAGATCACCCAACTGACTCAGGTCAGAGATCGGCTCGACGCCGTCATCGCGTCCAGCGAGAGCCCGGCCAGCGGCTGTACCCGGATGGAGGCCGAAGCGCCGTAGCGGGCCCGGGTCCTACGAGATGGTCTGTGGCGCGGCCTCCGGCTGCCCGCCGGACGGTGCCTGGTCGAGCGCGTGGCCACGGACGCCGCGCGTCAGCAGGTAGCCGATCATCCAGAACTCGCCAACCGTCGCCGGAAGGACGAGAGCGTCGGCGACGGACTGAGCGCCAGGAGCGAGGTATCCGACGAACGCGCTGAGCAGGTATCCGATGCCGCCGCCGACGAGGATGTACCCGAGCGGGCGTGGCATCCAGTTCGAGCGGAGCACGCAGCTGCCCATGGGGATGAGCCACAGGCCGAAGAACAGCCCCCCGACGGCCCACAGGTTTCCGCTGATCAGGTAGAGGAGCTGGACGGTGGCTGCCGCATCGCCGACGGGGTCGAGCGCGATGTCGAGCGCTGTGCCGAGCAGCGCCGCGCTGACGAGGACCACGACCGCGTTGATGAGGCCGAACGCGGCGATGGCGCTGGCGGCGCGTGCGTCCGCGGTGCGGAACAGCCGGTAGAACCAGACGGCGGCGAGGGCCTGGGTGACTACGATGAGCAGTTCGAACGCGACGCCGGCCCGGGCGAGTGCCTCGTGCTGGACCAGATTGTCGAGCGTCGCGCCGGGGTCGTCGGCGTTGAAGAGGCGCGGCCGGATGAGCAGAAAGCCGAGTGCGCCGGAGACGGCCAGGCCGAGGTAGAGCGTCCCGGCTGCGCGGGCGGTACGGGTCAGGGCGGGCATCGTGGCTCCTTCGGGGAGGCCGTACCGGATCGTGGAGTGGTGGTGACTCCCTTACAACGTAAGGCAACCATACGATGTAAGGTGCTGGCAAGAGTGGGGGGACAGATGGCAGCGAAGGCGGCTCGGCAGCCGCTCAACCGTGAGCGCGTACTGTCGGCGGCGGTCGCCCTGGCGGATGCGGAGGGAATCCCGGCCCTGACGATGCGCCGCCTCGCCGGCGACCTCGGTGTCGAGGCCATGTCGCTCTACCACCACCTGCCCGCCAAGGAGGCACTCCTCGACGGCGTCGTGGAGACCGTGATCGCGGAGATCGACGCCGCGGTTGGCCGCCTCTTCGCGAACGGTGACGACGGAGACTGGCGTACGCGACTGCGCGGGCAGTTCCTCGCGGCGCGGCAGATCATGCTGCGTCACCCGTGGATGCCAGAGCTGTTGGGCTCGCGCCGTGCCATCCCCGTCGGCCTGTACACGTACTACGACGGGGTCGTGGGAACCCTTCTCCGGGCCGGGTTCTCGCACCACCTCGCGCACCGCGCGTTGCACGCGTTCGGCAGCCTGCCGCTCGGGTTCGCGCAGGAGATCTTCAGCCCGGCGGCGGGCGCGAGCATGGAGGCCGACATGGCGGAAGCCGACCTGGCCGCGATGGCCTCGGCCCTGCCGCACCTGACGGCCATGGTGGCGACCGAGATGCACGACGGCACCGACCCCACGCTCGGCTGGTGTGACAGCCAGCTCGAATTCGAGTTCACCCTCGACCTGCTCCTGGACGGGCTCGAACGCCTCCGCGGCCAGGCCGCGACAAAGAGCTAATTCACGACAGACTCTGCGTGTCGGGCAATGGCCGAGGCCTGTGCAACGATCGTCGGGCGCCCTGTCGAACAGCCCTTCCCGGCGGCCCGTCCACACTGTCGTGGACCGACACGGGGGAGGGCGCCACACCTCGTACCCCTTGGAGAGCACGATGCCCCTCTCCCCGGCGCGGGTCTTCGCCGCGCTCAATGCCGTGCTGCCCCCCGACCAGGCGTCCCCGGTCATGGGCAAGGCCGTCGTGCTCGGCGGCAGCATCGCCGGACTGCTGGCCGCCCGGGTGTTGTCCGACTACGCGGAGAGCGTCGTCATCATCGACCGGGACGACCTGGAGGTGACGGGCGGGAGGCCCGGCGTGCCACAGGGGACGCAGCTGCACGCGCTGCTGCCCGGCGGCTTCGTCCAGTTCGAGCGCCTCTTCCCGGGATTCCGCGAGCAGGCCCTGGCCCAGGGAGCGATCGAGGCGCCGCCCGCTGCGAGGCGGAACTACCTCGACGGCCGTCTCAAGGTGATCGTCCCCGACGACGCCGACAGCCTGGCGGGCAGTCGCCCTCTCCTGGAGGGGCTGATCCGCCAGCAGGTGCTGCGGCTGCCGAACGTCAAGACGGTCACCGCCCGCGCCACCGGTCTCGTGTTCGACGGCGCCGTGGCGAGCGGTGTCCGCTGCGAGGTCGGCGGGGTTCCCGGGGTCGAGAGCGGCGACATCGTGGTGGACGCCATGGGGCGTTCGAGCAGGCTCTCCGACTGGCTGGAGCAGGCCGGTTGGGACCGACCCGCCACACGGCGGATGACCGTGCACCTGAACTACGCGACCGCCCTGTTCCGACGTCCCGAGGCGGACCCGGCCTCGACGGTCGTGCTGGCGCTGCACACGCCGAAGATGTCGCTGGACGTGGTCGGTGCCGCGTTCTTCGCGATCGAGGGCGGCCGGTGGATGGCCATGATGGCCGGTTACGGGGACAGCCGCCCGGGAAGTACGGCGGAGGACTTCGTCCGTCGGCTGCGGGAGCAGTTCCCACCGGAGTTCGGTGCGGTCGCCGGAAACGAGATGCTGGGCGACGTCCAGACCTACCACCATGCCGACAGTCGCCGGCGGGACTTCCACGCGGTGCAGCGTTTCCCGGCGGGCCTGGTCAGCGCCGGTGACGCCGTCGCGTCGTTCAACCCGGTGTACGGGCAGGGGATGACCGCGGCGGCTCTGCACGCGGCCTGCCTGTCGACGTACCTGCGGTCCGGCCCGGATCTGAGCGCGCCCGCGCGCCGGTACCTCGCCCTGCAGAAGGTCGTGGTCGACGCCGCCTGGTCGACGTCGACCTCCGCCGACCTGGCGTTGCCGCACGTCGACGGCCCCTACCCGCGTGGCTACCGGTTCTCCAACTGGGCCAGCGATCAGATCGTCAGGGCGACCGTCACGGACGTGGCGACCGCGCGACGGTTCAATGAGGTCGTCTCCATGCGCAAGCACCCGCTCGCGCTGGCCGCACCCCGCGTGATCCTGGGCGCCCTGCGCGCCAACCGGCGGGCGCGCTGATCGGTCCGCCCGAGGTGGCGTCACGCGGCCGCCGCGCGCGACTACTGCTGCTGAATCTTGCGCAGGATGTCGACGACGAAGCGGTGGTCGTCCAGCTGCGGAAGGCCGGACACGCCCATCCAGCCGACCACGCCGGTGCCGCGAACACGCAGTGGCACCGCGCCCCCGGCGGCCGCGTAGCGGGAGGCCGGCAGGCCGTACTTCTCCGCCAGCGTCACCTGCTTGTCCTGGCAGAGCCGGGCCATGTACAGCGACGAGTGCTCGAACCGCATCACCACGCGCCCCTTGCGGCGCAGCCACACGTCGTTGTCCGCGGTGGAGCCGGGCAGGCCGCTGTGGAACAGCTGGCGCCCGGCCCGCCACACACCCACCGCGATCGGGAGCCGCTGCTCGCTCGCGGCGGCAACGGCGAGCGTCCCCAGCTCGTACGCGTCCGTCTCCGACAGGCCCGCGAGCTCCAGCTCGCTCTCCTCGCGCAGCAGCTCGTCCAGCGTGGGCCACGGGTCGTGGTCAGATGGCATGCGTACCTTCTCCTCGTCGAGTGGGCGTACCTGCTGATTGTCGCAAACCCGCTGGTAGTGGGTTCGAGGAGGCAGCGCAGCGGACCGTCGTGACCGACGTGGCGGTCACCAGGCGCAGGGGGCGTAGTCCTTCAGGAAGCAGCCGTACAGGTCTTCGCCCTGCTCGCCGCGGACGATCGGGTCGTACACCCGTGCCGCACCGTCGACGAGGTCCAGCGGGGCGTGGAAGCCCTCGTCCGCCAGTCGCATCTTCGTCGGGTGCGGCCGCTCGTCGGTGATCCAGCCGGTGTCGACGCTGGTCATCAGGATGCCGTCGGTCAACATCTCCTGTGCGCTGGTCCGGGTCAGCATGTTCAGCGCGGCCTTGGCCATGTTGGTGTGCGGGTGCCCCGGCCCCTTGTAGCCACGGCCGAACTGGCCCTCCATCGCCGACACGTTCACCACGTACTTGCGGCGGGCCTTCGCGGCGGCCATCACCGGTCGCAGTCGGCTGACCAGCACGAATGGCGCGGTAACGTTGCACAGCTGCACTTCGAGAAGCTCGACTGGGTCCACCTCCTGCACCCGCTGGACCCAGCTGTTGACCGAGTCGAGGTCGGGTACCAGACCGCCGGCGTCGATGGCCGTGGACGCCGCGATCCGCTCCGGCGAGGCGGAGCCGCTGGTCAGCGCCAGCGCGGTCAGCGCGTGCGGGGTGAGCGCGGTCGACTGCGGCCCGGCGGTCAGGCTGCCCGCCGGGGTGCCCTGGCCGCCCGACTTGGCGAAGGTGATCAGCTCCGGCAGCGGGCCCTCCGGCAGGGCGGCGGCCTCCGCCGCGACGAGCTGCGAGTATGCCCCGGGCGAGCGCCGTACGGTCTGCGCCGCGTTGTTGATCAGGATGTCGAGTGGTCCCTGTGCGGCGACCGAGTCGGCGAGGGCGATCACCTGGGCCGGGTCGCGCAGGTCGATCCCGACGATCCGCAGCCGGTGCAGCCAGTCCGCGCTGTCCGGCATCGCGGCGAACCTGCGGACCGCGTCGTGCGGGAACCGCGTCGTCACGGTGGTGTGCGCGCCGTCACGCAGCAGCCGCAGCGCGATGTACATGCCGATCTTCGCCCGGCCGCCGGTGAGCAGCGCGCGCCGGCCGGTCAGGTCGGTGCGGGCGTCCCGGCGCTCCCGGTTGAGCGCGGCGCAGGACGGGCAGAGCTGGTGGTAGAACGCGTCCACCTCGCGGTAGCGCTGCTTGCAGACGTAGCAGCCGCGCGGATTGTGCAGGACGCCAGCCGTGGCGCACGCGGTGGGCGAGGCGAGCGGGATGCCCTGCGTCTCATCGTCGATCCGGCCGGGGGCGCCCGTGGCGGTGGCCGCCGTCACCGCGCGGTCGGCCGTCACGATGGCGTCGCGCCGCTCCTCGCGTCGCCGCTGCTTGATCACCTTGTAGAGCTTCGCAGTGGCGCGCTGCACCCGCACCACGTCGGGATGATCGGACGGCAGAGCTTCCAACGCCTCGAAGACGCCGAGACAGGTCTCCAGCTGGCTCCGGTCAATCCCGGGTTGACCGATTTCCGTACCGTTGTCCGCCGTCATGCGTGTCTGTCTCGTCCCGTTCCCTGCGCCGGATCCAGCCGGCCCACCCCAAGTCCGACCCGGAATTGTACGCACCGCAGGGCCTCCGCTGCACCCCACACACCCTGCTCGCCCCGAAGCCGCCCGGGGTCAGCTCTCCGGGTGGCGCCGGACGAAGTCCTGGTAGGTCTCGTTGGCCAGCTCCTGCTCCCGAACACGGGCGGTCAGCTCCGCCTGGCGCAGCTCGACCGCCGACCGGGCCTGAGCGAGGCGCAGCTCGTGTCGCCGGTCGCGTGCCCGGGCCAAGGCGCGGACCACGGCCCACGCGATCCAGCCACCGCAGGCCACCAGTCCGGTCAACGCGAAGGCAAGGAGGAAGTCCATCTCGACATCCTTTCCGATCAGTTGACGTCCCGGCGTGCCGCGAGCCAGATCCCCAGGCCGAACATCAGCACCACGTATCCCGCCAGGACGGCGGCGGGCAGCCCGGCGCCGGTCGACTCGATCACCCCTGGCGTGCCCCCGTCGAACTGCGATGGGGCTCCCAGCGCGCCCGCCAGCGCGCCGGAGCTGGGGGCGAGCAGAAGCTTCTGGACCGTCTCCAGCGGGCTCAGTACCAGGGCGAGGCCGCTGATCGCGTTCTCCAGCACCAGCGTCCACACCAGGCCGACGGCGATGGCCGTGGCGGTGCTGCGGAACACGATCGCGAGGAAGTAACCCACGCTGGCGTGCGCGCTGCAGATCAGCCAGGCGGCCCCCACGGCCCCCGCCAGGTCACTCGTCGCCGGCCAGTCCAGGCCGCGTCCCTCGATCAGCGCGAGCAGCGCGGTGACCCCGGCCATCGCGGCGAAGGTGAGCGCGACGAGCAGCAGGGTCAGGGCACAGAGCGCGACGGCGTGCCCGGCCAGCACCTGCGCCCGCCGGGGACGCTGGGTGAAGATCAGGTTGAGCGTGCCCCAGCGGTACTCGTTGCCCACGACCAGAGCGCCGAGGATCACCACGATCGCCCCACCGAAGAGCGGGAACAGCCCGATTCCGGTGGTGACCAGCTGGCCGGGCAGCACGGCGTCCAGCAGGGACGCGGCCGAGGCCGCCTGCTCCGGATCGCCGGCCAGCGCCAGGTGCACCAGGTACGGGACGCCGACGCCGAAGGCGAGCGCCAACACGATCCAGGTGAGGGTGACGGTCCAGACCGCCGGCCGTTTCCGGTCCGCGAACCAGGCCGCGCGTACCGAGGCGATCACCGGTTGCCCCCCGTCATGGTCGTCGACTCCTCCCGACCGGCCCGGTCCGGCCCGGTCAGCTCCAGGAACGCCTCTTCCAGCGAGTGGCGCACCGGCCGCAGCTCCCGTACGTCGATGCCCGCCTCGACCAGCCGCCGGTTGAGCTCCGCGGCCAGCGCCGGATCCGCGCTGACCCGTAGCCGGCCGTCGACCGTCTCCACCCCGCGGACGCTCCGGTGGTCACGCAGGCACGCGGCGGCCTTGTCGACCGGATCGGCGGCGATGAGCAGCTCCCCGGCGCCGAGCGCGGCGCGCAGCTCGTCCGAGGTGCCGTCAGCGACGAGGCGGCCGCGGTTGATCACGGCGATCCGGTCGCAGACCTGCTCCACCTCACCGAGCACGTGGCTGGAGAGCAGCACGGTGCGCCCGCGTTGCCCGAGCGACCGGAGCAGCTCCCGGATCTCCGACACACCGGCCGGGTCGAGCCCGTTGGTGGGTTCGTCGAGGATCAGCAGGCTCGGGTCCTTGAGCAACGCGGCCGCCACCCCGAGCCGCTGCTTCATGCCCAGCGAGTACGTCCGGAACGCCGAGCGTGCGCGTCCGGTCAGGCCCACCTCGGCCAGCACCCGGTCGGCGGCGCTGTCGGGCACTCCCGCGTAGCGGGCGGCCAACCGCAGATTGTCCACACCGGACAGATGGGGATAGAACGCCGGTGACTCGATCAGGGCACCGACCCGGGCCAGCTGGTCCGGGGTGCCAGGCGGCTGGCCCAGCACCCGGATCCGGCCGGAGGTCGGTCGGACGAGCCCCACCAGCATCCGCATGGTGGTCGTCTTGCCGGCGCCGTTCGGGCCGAGGAAGCCGAAGACCGTCCCCTCGGGCACCCGCAGGTCGAGGCGGTCGACCGCGGTGACGTCGCCGGGATAACGCTTGGTGACGTCGTGCAATTCGATGGCGAATCGGTCATTCCCCAACGGATTGCCGCAATCGTCGGACGGTGTGGCGGATGCCGCCGAGGAGATTTTCCATCGTCTTCATCTGACGGTCCTCACTGATTCCCGACCCACAACACACGGTTAATTGTGCACAGTCAACTAACTGACCGTTAAGGCACGGTCGCGGTGGCGGTGGGGCACCGCCAGCCTCGGGATCGCGCCACCGGCCCGCCTTTGCCTGGAACGATGTAAAAGTCCCTGACCTGCGGAGGTGCCGATGACGCCCACAGAGTAGCGGAGGTTGATCGGTGCCGGAAGGCCCGCAGCGGTGGGGTGCGGAAAAATTTCCCCTAGCCGCAGCTCAGTGCCATCCAATTGACTCCCGCCGCTGCCCTCGACGAAACAATCTGTTGACGAATGAATTGACCATGGGCAGCATGTAGACACTTTCGAGTCGATGGTGATCGCTGGCATAGGAGCCCGGATGAGCCTGCCGCGGGACGGTGCGGAGAACCTGGAAGTGCGACCCAAGCTGCGACACGACGTGGTCTTCCTGGACGCGCCGGCCGGCGCCTACCTGCGCGGGCCGGACACCGCCTTCCTGATCAAAGGATGGTCCGCCTTCCGTTGGCTGACCTCGTTGAGCCCGTACCTGACCGGGGAGCACACCCTGGGACAGCTCACCGCGTCCCTGGACCAGGGCCAGCGGCAGACGGTGCTCACCCTGGTCCGCGCGTTGCTCGCCCGTGGCTTCGCGAAGGACGCCGGCGACCGTACGGAGCTGGCCGAGGCGGTGGGCCGGCGGTTCGCCCCGCAGATCGAGTTCATCGACCACTTCGCCGACGATCCCACCGGCCGTTTCCTGCGCCTGCACACCGCCCGCGTGGCGCTGGTCGGTGGGGGAGCGACCCTGCTGGCCGCGGCGAGCGGCCTGCTCCGCAACGGGTGCCTCCACCTTGACCTGTACCCGTACGACGACCCGTCGCGCTACGCCGAGGCGTTGCGGCCGGAGGTGGAGGAGCTGCGCGACGACGGTCTGGCGGCCGCGCTGCGAGTGCACGACGGCCCGGTCGAGCTGAGCGGAGCGGACGCGGTGGTGTACTGCGCCGACCGGACGGACCTGGCCGGCCTGGCCGAGCTGGCTCGCACCTGTCACCGCGACGGCCCGCTGTTGGTTCCGGTGGTCTGGGACGACGAGCGGGCGGTGGTGGGGCCGACGGTCGAACCGGGCGGGACCCCCTGCTGGCTCTGTGCCCAGCTGCGGCTCACCGCCGCCGCCGATGCCGCCGTCGCCGCCGAGTTCTGGCGGCAGCTCGCCGTCGGCCCCGGCGCCGACGCGCCCGCGCCGCTGCCGGAGGTGACCGCGCGGATGGTCGGCAACGCCGCCGCGTTCGAGCTGTTCCGGGTCCTCACCGGCGCGCTGGCGCCGGACACGGCCGACGGCGTGCTGCTACTGGACCGGTCCACCTTGGAGGCCGCCCGGGAACGGGTGCTGCCGCATCCGGCCTGCCCGGTCTGTCGGGACGTCGACGTGCCCGAGCCGGCCGGGGCGGGCAGCTCCGACGACGAGACCTACCAGCGTGCCCAGGCGTTGGTGTCACCGAACGCCGGCGTCTTCACCCGGTTCGTGGACGACCCGCTGGAGCAGGCGCCGCTGAAGACGGCCCGGTTGCGGCTGCCCGGCCGGCGTGGGCCACGCGAGGTGACTGCGTTCGACGTGCACACCGTGCTGAGCGCCCGGCTGGCCGCCTACCGGGTGGCGGTGTGTGACCACGCCGCCCGGTACGCCGACCCACGCGCCGGCGTCCTGGCCTCGGCCGAGCAACTGCGTGAGCGTGGCGGGCAACCGGTGCCGTGGACCGAGCTGCACAGCGCGACCGGCGCGGTGCCGTACGACCCGCGCCGAGCGGTCCGCTGGCTGCCGGCGACCGTGCTGGGCCGTCCGGAGAGGGTGTGGGTTCCGGCGGCACTGGCCCTGCCCACCTCCGCTGCCAACGGCGAGGGCCTCGCCGAGCGGACCCACGCCGGCGCGGCGGCCGCCGACAGTCTCGACGGCGTCATCGATCAGGGCCTCGCGGACGCGCTGGCGTACCACGCCCTGACCGCGGCGATGCGGGGCGACGGTGGTCTCGCCGCGCTCGGCGAGGAGGAGCTGGTCGCCGACGAGGACACCGCGTTCGTGGTGAAGGCGGCCCACCGCTTCGGCCACCAGCTCGCGGTCTTCGCTCTTCCCGGCGCGGCACCGGCGCACGCCGTGCTCGCCGTCAGCGAGGCACCAGGCGGTGGGGACCGCGACTGGCGGCTCGCCGGCGGTTTCGACCCGGTCGCCACGCGGCTCAGCGCCCTCCGCGACCTGGTCGGACGAATCCAGGTGCGGCACTTCGAGGGGACCGACGCCGACCTCGGCGATCCGGTGCTCGCGGACCTCGATCCGGCGACCCTCACCGGCCGCGCCGCCAACGGCACCGCGGCGGTCGGCGGCACCGACCGGCACGCGGTGCTCGCCGCCCTCGCCGAGCGGGGGATCAGCGCGCTGCTGATCGAGACCACCACCCGGGACCTGCGGGCCAGCGGCGCGTTCCGCAGCGGCGTGGTCCTGCTGCGGCACGACGGCCTGGCGGCCGATTGAACCACCACACCAGTGGTCCGAGCGAGGCACGCACCGTGGAAGGAGGTGGAAACATGCCGATCACCCTGAACGACGAGCTCCGCGAGCTGGAGACCGAGACCTTCGAGATCGAGGAGGTTGAGGACGGCGGCGAGGCGCTCGCCGCTACCAGCTCCAGCTGCTCCTGCTCGAGCTGCTGCAGTTGCAGCACGTCGAGCTGCTGCAGCACCAGCACCAGCACCTCCAGCTGCGGCTGACCGGGTGAACGGGGTTGACCCCCACAGCGCTGACGCAGTCCAGTCCCCGGTGGGACGTCGCATCTGAACGCACCAACCGCCGCCGGCCGACACCGGCGAGTAGCCCCTGCGTGCCTCCGCTGGCTCCACCGTGGTGGTGCGGACGCAGACCCACCACGACTGGCGCCGACCGCGGCTCAAGGAGAGGCCCGTGACACAACCCCTGTCATCCGCCGCGCTGTCCGAATCGGTCCGCGGCGAACTGCGGGACCTGCAGACCGAGACGTTCGAGGTCGAGGACATCGCCGATCTGTCCGCTGACCACATGGACATCTGCAGCAGCAGCACCAGTACGTCGAGCTGCTCCAGCTGCAGCACGTCCAGTTGTTGCAGCTGCACCTCGTCGAGTTGCAGCAGCACCAGCTGAGCCTCGGCGCCACCGGCCGCTCCGGACGGTCGGACGACGCAGAGGCCCGCATACGCCCCGAGGGGAGGTAGAGGGAAATGCCGGATCTGACGGAGGAACTCCGCGCGTTGGAGACCGAGACGTTCGAGATCGAGGACGTCGACGCGATCGACGCGATGGTCATGGACTGGTCCAGCTCCAGCTGTTCCTGCTCCAGCTGCTGCAGTTGCAGCACATCCAGTTGCTGCAGCAGCAGCACCAGCACCGGATGCGGCGGCGGGTAACCGCACCGCAGTCGTCCCCGCCGGCGAGCCACGCCGGCGGGGAGCCCCGGTCCCGACACCAGACCCGCAGCGACCGCAGACAGGTGAACCGCATGATCGTCGATGTCCGGACCACCTCCACCGGGTGGGACGCCAGCCTCAAGCAGCTCGGCGAGGCGTTCCACGAGCGGCTCCAGAACCACGCTGGCCAGCCGGCCGGCGACGGCCCGTCACCCGCCGGGATCACCGTCCGCATCGCCGCCCTCGGCCTGACCGACGCGTACGCCGACGGCGGCGAGGGGCTCACCGGCGACGTGGTGCCGATCTGGCTGCACGGCGCCACCGCGCTGGTCGGCCCCCGCTGGACCGGCGCCGGTGACCCGGTGCCGACCCGACCCGGGCCGTGCCCGCTCTGCGTCCAACGGCGCTGGCAGGCCATCCGGCTCCGGGAGGAGCGGCACGCCCTGGAGCACGGCGCTCAGGTCGGGACGGTGGCGCCCCTGCCGCACCTCACGCCGTTCGCGGTCGACGCTCTCTGGCAGCTGTTCCGGCAGGCGTGCCGCTCCCGGGCCGACCGCCCCGGTGTGGCGCGGCTGCACCAGCTGCGGATGGACACCCTGGAGACGACGCTGGTCGAGGTGCTCGCCGACTCCGAATGCCCCGCCTGCGCGACCACCCGTGCGGACACCGCCGAGGCGGCGGTGATCCCGCTGACCCGCCGGCCCAAGCCGGACCCGACCGCGTACCGGCTGCGTGCGGCCGGCGAGCTGGACCTGCCGGTCGCTGCGCTGGCCAACCCGGTCGCCGGGGCGCTGGGCGGCAACGCGCTGCGGGCGTACAACGCCACCGCCACCGCACCGGTCACCGGCTACTTCCGGGTCCGCAGCCGGTACGACCTGCACGAGATGTGGTGGAGCGGGCACGACAACAGCTACGGCGGCAGTGAGACGTACGCGCTGCTGGAGGGGCTGGAACGCTACGCCGGCCAGTTCCCGCGGGCCAAGCGCACCGAGGTCTTCGACAGCTACGCCAACCTCGCCCCCGACGCGCTCGACCCGGCCGGCCTGGGCTACCACCCGGCCTTCTACCAGGGGCACGGGCTCTACTACACCCCGTACTCGCCGGACGAGCCGATGCACTGGGTCTGGGGGTGGTCGCTGCGCGACAGCACGCCCCGCCTCGTTCCCGAACAGATCGTCTACTACCTGGACCGCCGCACCGACCAACGCAAGTTCGTTCAGGAGTGCTCCAACGGCTGCGCCAGCGGCAGCTGCCCGGAGGAAGCGTTGCTGCACGGCATGCTCGAACTCATCGAGCGGGACGCCTTCCTGCTCGCCTGGTACGGCTCGGCCCGGCTGGCCGAGATCGACCCGGCGACCTGCCGCGACGAGCGGGTGCACTTCATGCTCGACCGGGTCGACCTGCTCGGCTACGACATCCGGCTCTTCGACACCCGCGCCGACCTGCCGGTCCCGGTGGTCACCGCGGTCGCGGTCAAGCGCGGCGACGGGCTCGGCCAGCTCTGCTTCGCCGCCGGCGCGAGCCTCGACCCGGACGACGCGGTCCGGGCGGCGCTCTGCGAGACCGCCTCCTACGTCCCCGGCTTCGACGAGCGGGTCGCCGCCAGCGAACCCGAGCTGCGCGAGATGGTCCGCGACTACACCCGGGTCACCGAGCTGAGCCACCACGCGCTGCTCTACGGCCTGCCGGAGATGGCGCGACACGCGGCGTTCCTCCTGGACGACCCGCCGCTGCGGACCATGTCGGAGCTCTACGGCGACTGGCTCGCCGTCCGACCTGACCACGACGACCTGCGCGCGGACATGACGTACCTCGCCGGCCTGATCGCCAGCCTCGGCGGTGACGTCGTCGCCGTCGACCAGACCTGCCCGGAGCAGGAGGTCGCCGGGGTGCACACGATGGCCGTCGTGGCTCCGGCCCTGGTCCCCATCGACTTCGGCTGGCAGCGGCAGCGGGTGCTGTGGAGCGACCGGCTGGAGCGGTACCTGGCCCGGGGCCGGCACGGACCGGACGGGCTCGGCGCCACCGGCCGCAACCCCCACCCGCACCCCTTTCCGTAGGAGCAGCGACATGCAGCAGGAGGCCCGCGAGGTCGTCCGGGACTACACCGAGGCGGTGTTCCGCCGGGCCCGGACCCCGATGGAACCGCTCAACCACGAGGTGGACTGGGCCGACCAGCCGTCCCGGCACAAGAGCTACCGCGGCGCGTCCCGGCTGCCGCTGCCCGCCGAGCTGCCCGAGCTGCCCACCCTGAGCGACCTGCACACCGGGGAGAACCTGCCGGCGACCACCCGCTGGTCGCTGGCCGGGCTGGCCGCCCTGCTGCGCCTGTCGTACGGGGTGCTGGACCGGCGGATGACGGTCAACTGGAACCAGGACGTCGCCAAGCGGGCGCACCTCGAGCACGCGGTGTGGGGACGCGGCACCGCGTCCGGGGGCGGGATGTACCCGGTGGAGCTGTACCTGGTGGTGGGGGCGGGTGGGCCGCTGCTGCCGGGCGTCTACCACTACCACACCGGAGCGCACGTGCTGGAGCGGCTGCTGCTCGGCGACGTCACCGGCACCGTCCGCGCCGCCCTCGGCGCCGACGGCCCGGGGACCGCCGGCGACAGCTACCTGCTGGCCGGTATCCGGTTCTGGAAGAACTCGTTCAAGTACAACAGCTTCTGCTATCACGTGGTCACCCAGGACCTCGGGGCTCTGCTCGGCTCCTGGGACCTGCTGGCACCGGCGCTGGGCGTACCCCTGCGGCGGTTGCTCTGTTTCGATCCGGCGCCCCTGGACCGGCTGCTCGACCTGGACAGCGACGCGGAGAGCATCTTCGCGGTCGTGCCGATGGACTGGACCGGCGCCGACACGCGCCCACCGGTGGTGCCGGCGGACGCCGTCGCGCGGGTGCGCGCCCGGTACCCCGCCTTCGAACGGTCCCGTCGGGTGCGGGACTTCTCCGCGGTCACCGCGGTCCACCGGGCGGCGGCCACGTCGGCCGTTCCCGCCCCCGACACCGTCGGTTCCGCCGCTCCCCGGGACCTGCCGGGCGAGCCGGTCGCGCTGCCCGAGCCGGAGCTGGACCGGCTCAACCGTCCACTGTCGGCGGTGTTGGCCAGCCGGTCCAGCAGCTTCGGCCGGTTCCGTCGGCCGCCTGAGCTGACCGCCGCCGACCTCGGCACCACGCTCGCCTTCGCCGCCGCCGCCCGGCGTTACCCGGCGGACATCAAGCGAACCGACGGCGGGCCCGAGCTGACCCGGCTCTGGGTCTTCGCCAACCACGTCGACGGGCTGCCCGGCGGCGGCTACGCCTACTGCGAGCGGCGGCACGCCTTGTTGCCGGCCGGCCCCGAACCCGAGGACGGGATGTCCGCCTTCCTGCAGCAGCAGTACTTCCTCACCAACTACACGATGGGTCAGGTCGGCGCGGTGCTGGCCATCTCCGGCCGGCCGGACGCGGTCCTCGACGTGTTCGGCCCCCGTGGCTACCGGATGCTGAACGCCGAGGTCGGCACCGTCGCCCAGCGGGCGTACTGCGCGGCCACCGCGCAACGCCTGGGCTGCGGCGCGGTGCTCGGCTTCGACAACGTCGCCATGAACACCGCCCTCGGGCTGGACGGCACCGACGAACGCACCGTGCTCTTCCTGCTCCTCGGGCGGCATCCCGAGGCCACCGCCGACCTGGCGTACCGACTGTGACGACCCCGTCCCGCGCCGCTCCGCAGACGCCAGCGGCGGACGCCCGATCCGTGACCATCCGTCGACGAAGGAGAAACCCGTGACGGTGTCTCTGCCCGCACCCCCGGTGACCCCGGTCTCCTGGCGGATGCCCGGGGTGTTCATGCTGCGCACCGCCGGACTGCCCATCGAGGTCGCCGACCAGCTCGCCTTCGACCGGACCGCCGACTGGTCCCGCCGCGTGCTCGACCTGGAGGACCGGCTCCGGGTGACCGGCCGGGACCTGGCCGACGCGCTCCAGGTCGCGGTGGGCCGGAACCTGACCGATGACGGGCTGCGGCAGCGGCTGATCCGGCTGCGCCGGGACGTGTTCAACCTCCGCCCGCCCCGACCGGCCGACCCGTCGGCCTGGCCGGTCGCCGCGTTGGGGCCGGACACCCACCGGGACCTGGCCCACTGGCTGGAGACCTTCGCCGCGTACCGCCGGGAGTTGGCCGCCGGCCGGGCGGTGCTGGACGACGAGTTGGGGCGGCGGCGGACCGTGCTGCGTGCCCTCGCCGACGACCCGAACCTGCGCGGTGGCATCCTGCTCGCCTCCCCGTCGCTGGACCGGTACCTCACCGGCTACCTCACCGGGACCGGCCCGCTCGGCAAACGGGCCCGCCGGGTGGAGCGGTCGCTGCTGGAGTACGCCTACCGCGCTGCCGCGAAGACCAGCCCGTTCAGCACCCTGACCACCGTGAACGTCGGCACCCTCGAAACCGGCGCCGGCCGGCTCCTCGACGTCGCGCCGAGCACCGACGCGCCGAGCACCGACGCGCCGAGCACCGACGAGGCGGTCACGGCGACGCGGGGCAGCGCCCGGCTCAACCTGGCGGCGCTGGGTCGCCTGTCGAGCATCGTGCTCGCCGACGAGACGCTCCGCGCCGACCTTCCGGTGACCGTGACCAGCGGTTGGCGCATCGCCCACGGCCGGCTGCGCTACCTGCGCCGCCGCCGGACCAGCTCGGAGGACGGCGACGCCGCGATCACCCTGGAGTCGATCCACGAGTCGCTCTTCGTGCTCCCCACCGGCCGGGTGCTGCACGACATCCTGGACGCGCTCGACGGCGGACTGGTACGACGGATGGACGACCTGGTCACCGAGCTGACCAGCGACGGACGCCCGGCCGAGGAGATCGCCCAGTACCTGCACCACCTGCTCCGGGTCGGTCTGCTGGTGGTGCCGAACCTGCAACTGGACATCCACGCCGACGACCCGGTCCAGGGGTACGCGGCGGCGCTGCGGCGGATCGGCCGGGACTGGTCCGACCGGCTCGCCGAGCGGGTGGCGACGGCGAACCGTCTGGCCACCGCCTATCCGGTGGCGGACCTGCCCGGGCGTCGCCGGGCGTTCGACGGGATCCGTGACGAGCTGATCGCCGCCCACACCGACCTCGGCCGCCCCGATGTCCCGGCCCCCCGCACCCTGGTCTACGAGGATGCCACGCGGCACACCGGCGCCCCGGTGACCGCCGACCGCGAGCGCTGGGAGCGGGAGGTCCTACCCGGCCTGCGGGCGCTCGCCCGGATCATGCCGGTGTTCGACATCAACCTGCCCCGCCGGCTGGCCACCAAGGGCTTCTTCCGGGCCCGGTACGGCGCCGGCGGTCGCTGCGACGACCTGCTCACCTTCGCCCACGAGTTCCAGCAGGACTTCTTCGAGCACTACAGCGGCCGGATGATGCGCCGCCGGGCGTTCGACGCGGACAACCGCTACGTGCGGCAGGAGAACTGGTTCCGGCAGGAGGAGATCACCGCGCTGGACGACGCCCGGCTGGAGGTGGCCCGGCGGATGAACGACGCGTACGACCGGCTGCCGGCCGGCGCCGAGGAGCTGGCCCTGGACGACGCCTTCATGACCGACATCGCCGCCATGGTGCCGCAGACACTCGGAACGCTGGACCCCCGGTCCTTCTTCCTCCAGCTCGCCGACCAGGGTGGACGGCACCGGGTGGTGGTGAACCGGGTCTACTCCGGCATGACGCTGCTCTTCTCCCGCTTCGCGCACCTCTTCGCCGAGCAGGACCTCGCCGGCGCGCTCCGCGCCGAACTCGTCCGGCTCCAGCCGCCCGGCGCGGTGCTCGCCGAGCTCAAGGGCGGGTACGACGCGACCAACCTCAACCTGCACCCCGTGGTCACGCCGTACGAGCTGGTCTGCCCGGGGGAGATCAGCCACCGGCCGGCGGCCGAGCAGATCGACATGGACGACCTCAGCGTGGAGCACGACCCGGTCGCCGACCGGCTGCTGCTGCGTTCGCGGCGGCTCGACGCCGAGGTCATCCCGGTCTACCTCGGGTTCCTGCTGCCGATGGCGCTGCCGGAGGTGCAACAGGTGCTGCTCACCTTCGCCTACCTGGGCATGGCCCAACCCGACCTGTGGGCCGGTACGACCGTGCCGCTGCCCGGCCGGGGCATCGCCGGATACCCCCGCATCGTGCACGGCGACCTGGTGCTGCAACGGCGGATGTGGAAGCTGCACCCGGATCACCTGCCGCCGCGTACGGCCGGGCAGAGCGACGCGGAGTGGTTCCTCGGGTGGCAGCGGTGGCGGCGCGACAACGGCCTGCCGCGCCGCGTGTTCGCCACCCCGGAGGGCACCCGGCTCGCCCCGGCGGCCGGGGACGACGCCGCCGGGCCGGCCGCGCAGGGTGGGGCCCGGCCGGACCACAAGCCGCTCTACGTGGACTTCGACAGCCACTTCTCCCTGCACCTGCTGGACGCGACGGCGCGTGCCGCCGGCAGCCGGCTGGTGCTGACCGAGATGCTGCCGGGCCGCGACGAGCAGGTGCTGCGCGACGGCACCGGCACGTACGTCACCGAACTGACCGTCGAACTCAACGGTGTCCGAGTTGGAGCAGACCATGACTGACCACCCCGCGCCGACCGCCCACGGCTGGCTCAGCGTGCACGTCTTCTACGCCAGCAACGCCAACCCCATGCTGGTCGAGGGGGTTCGTCCGCTGGTGGACGAGCTGCGCGCCGAGGGCCTGATCAGCCGGTACTTCTTCATCAAGTACTGGATGGAGGGCCCGCACGTACGGTTGCGGGTGCTGCCCGCCCCCGGCGTCGACCCGGCGGTGGTCCGCGCCCGGGTGGACGCGGCCATCGGCGCGTTCCTGCGCCGCCGGCCCGCGCTCTACGAGGTGGACAGCGCGGGGCTGGGTGACCTGTACAAGCAGATGTTCCTCGCCGAGTACGGCGCACAGCGGTGGGACGAGGAGTACGGCCCGGACGGCGTCATGCCGATGCGGGCGAACAACAGCTACCACCACATCCCGTACGAACGGGAGTACGGCCGGTACGGCGGTCCCGCCGGCGTCGAGCTGGCCGAGTGGCACTTCGAGCAGTCCAGTGACGTGGTGCTCGACCTGCTGGCCACCACGAACGTGCACGTCCGTCCGGTGCTGCTCGGGCTCTCCGCCCAGCTCGCCATGATGATGTGCGCCGTCTTCCTCGACGACGACCGGCGGATAGCCGGCTTCCTCGACGAGTACCGACGGTTCTGGGAGGTCTCCTACTCGGAGCCGAGCGACGACTACCACGCCAGCTTCGACACCAGCTACCGGCGGATGGACGCCGCGCTGCGGGGTCGGCTCGCCGACATCCGCGTGGCGGCCCGGGAGCAGTCGACCGCGCGTGTGGGTGGGGTCGAGGGCCGCTGGCTGGCGCACTGTCGCGCGCTGCGCGAGCGGGTCGTGGCGTTGGCCCGAGACGGCGAGCTGGTCTTCCAGCGCGGCGGTGGTGAGCCCACCCCGCTCACGGATCTCGACGCCGCGCTGCCCATCCTGCTCAGCTCGTACGTGCACATGACCAACAACCGGCTCGGAGTGAGCATCCTGGACGAGATCTACCTGTCGTACCTGATGCGTGCCGCGCTGCTCGACGACGCACCGGCCGGCGCGCGATGACGACGGTCGACGCCACCTGGGCCCGCCCCCGTCTGCGCGCCACGGTCGTGCTCGGCCCCGGCCAGTGGCGGGGCGAGAAGCTCGTGCACCACGTCAAGGACGGCGAGACCGGCTGGTACTACCGGGTCGGGCCACGGGAACACTTCCTGCTCTCCCGGATGGACGGCACCCGCACGCTCGACGATCTCGCCGCCGAGTACGCCGCGACGTACCGCCGCCGGCTCGGGCCGGAGAACTGGCAGCAGCTCTTCGGCATGCTGCACCGCCGTCAGTTGCTCGCCGACGCCACCGACCCGGAGACGATCGCCCGCCTGACCGCCTCGGCTGCCGAGGGCGCCGCGAAGGCCCGGCGCGGGCCGTTGTCGGCCCGGTGGCCGCTCTTCGACCCGGACCGGCTCTTCACCCGGCTGCTTCCTCGGCTGGGCGCGCTGTTCAGCTGGGGGTTCGTGCTGCCCGCCCTGCTGGCCGTGATAGCCGTGACCAGCTATGTCGCGGTGCACCTGCGGGACCTGATGGACGGGGTGGGTGGCGGACACCGCCCGCTCGCCGCGATCGTGGCGGCGGTGGTGATCACCTGGGTGATCGTCTTCCTGCACGAGTGCGCGCACGGGCTGACCTGCCGGCACTTCGGCGGGCGGGTCACCGAGATCGGGGTGATGTGGCGGTTCCCGCTGCTGGCGCCGTACTGCAAGGTCGACGACATCGTGCTCTTCACCCCCCGGCGGCGGGTGGCCACCGCGTTCGCCGGCGTGTTCGTCAGCATGCTGGCCCTGGTGCCGTTCGCCGCGATCCGGGCCTGGGTGGGGCCCGGCGCGCTGCGCGACCTGGCCGGCACCATGCTGCTCTTCGGTGCCGCGACCGCCGCGCTCAACCTGGTGCCGTTCCTGCGCCTGGATGGTTACCACATGCTCAGCCACGCCCTCAACCTGGCTGACCTGCGGGCCGACACCTACCGGTTCTGGGGTCGGTTGCTGCGCGGCGGCCCTGCCACGGTCGCCGGTTACCGCCGCCGGGAACGGTTGATCTACACCGGATACGGCCTGGCATCGGCGGCTTTCGCGGTGACCGTGCTGACGCTGCTGGTGCGGTTCTGGTATGTCTCGCTGTCCGGCTGGCTCGGGCCTGGCCGGGCGGTCGTCGTGCTGCTCGCCGAGGCCCTGTTGCTGCTGGTGTTCGCCGGTTACCTGGCCCGCCGTCGACGCGCCGCGGGCGGTGACGCTTCGACGGCGGGCGGGGGCGCTTCGGCGGCGGGCGGGGGCGCTTCGGCGGCGGGCACGGCGACGACTCAGACCGGGTCGGCGCGGCCGAGCCGCCAGTAGCCCATGAAGGCCACGGCCCGTCGGTCGAGACCCCGCTCCGCGACCAGGTGCCGGCGCAGGGTCCGGATGACGCCGGCTTCCCCGGCCAGCCACGCGTACAGCGGAACCGGTGGCACCTCGTCCGGGACCTCCCACAGGATCTCGGTGTCGACGTCCACGTCCGCGACGGGCTGGGCGGCCCCCGTCGCGTCGCCGGCCAGCAGTTCCCCCGCCGCGGCGGCGACGGCCGGCACCAGCCTGCTGCCGTGCCCGTCCGCGCCTCGGACCAGCCAGCGGACCTCGACTCGCGGCGGAGCCGCCAGCGGCAGCACGTCGTCGATGTCGGGCACCTCCAGCACGACCGTGCCACGCGCATCGCGTGGAAGCCGTTCGCAGATGCCGCTGATGGCCGGTACGGCGGTCTCGTCGCCGGCCAGCAGCAGGCTTCCCGCCGCTGACGGCTGGAACTCGATCCCGCCGTGGTCACCGTCGTAGCCGGCGTCCGGCCCGAGGATGGCGATCTCGTCGCCGGCGCGCACCCTCGCGGCCCAGCGGGTCGCCGGGCCGCTGTCGCCGTGCAGCACCAGGTCGACGTCGACCTCGGCCAGGTCCGGCCGGACCGCCCGTACGGTGTAGGTGCGTACGGGATTGCGCAGGTGCTCGGGCAGGGCTCGCCATTTCGCGTACCAGTCCGGTCCCTCCGGTAGACGCACCTCGCGCTGGCCGGGCAGCGGCAGCGCCAGCTTGATCCGCTGGTCGTAACCGTTGTCGGCGAAGCGGTCGAGGTCCGACCCGGTGAAGGTCACCCGGACGAACGACGGGCTCAGCCGGCGTACCGCGCGGACCTCGACGGTGAACAGGCGCCACGGGGTGATGGGCATGGTCTCGGTCATGGTGCCTCTCTGGGGCTCGGGCCGGCGTGTTATCGGGGGTGGTTCGCCACGGCGCGGGAGCGCCACAGCAGCCAGACGAAGTACGGGGTGCCGATCATGGCGGTGACCAGGCCGGCGGGGATCTGGGCCGGAGCGATGAACGTCCGGCCGAGGGTGTCGGCGATGCTGACCAGCGCCGCGCCGAGCAGGGCGGCCACCGGAAGCACCCGGGAGTGGCGGCCGCCGACGAGCGCCCGGGCGGCGTGCGGGGCGACCAGGCCGACGAAGCCGATGACCCCGACGGCGGAGACCGCGGTGGAGGTGAGCAGCGCCGCCGCGCCGAGCGCGACCAGCCGGGTGCGCTCCAGCCGGACGCCCAGCACCCGGGGGGTGTCGTCGTCCAGCGTCATCAGGTCGAGTTCGCGCCGGGCGGCGACCACCGCCGGCGTGAGCACCAGCAGGGCGATCAGCACCGGAAGCACCTGTGTGGACGTGCGGCCGTAGGTGGAACCGGACAGCCAGGTCAGCGCCTTCCCGGTGTTCCACGGGTCGAAGGCGACGATCAGGTACGTGATCACCGCGGTGCCGCCCTGCCAGGCGCCGAAGCCGATCAGCACGAGCCGGTCGGAGCTGAGCCCGCCGCCCCGCCAGGCGAGGCCGTAGACCAGGGCGAACGCCAGCATCGCGCCGAGCCCGGCGACGCCGGAGACAGCCCACACGCCGGCCAGCGGCACGAACGTGAGCAGCGCGACCGCGCCGAGTCCGGCGCCGGCGGTGATGCCGAGGATGCCGGGTTCGGCGAGCGGATTGCGACAGACCGCCTGCACGGTGGTGCCGGCGACCGCGAGCGCCGCGCCGGCCAGGACCGCCGCCGCGACGCGCGGCCACCGCTGGTCCAGCACGAAGGTGTACGCGGGCCCGGTGGTGCCGTTGACCCAGTTGACGAAGTCACCGAGGAGCACCCAGGTGTCGCCGGCGAGCATGCCGACCGTCACGGCGGCGACGGTGACCACGGCGGTGACGGCGACGACGGTGCGGTGGGATGCCGGGGACCGGACGGCCGCGTGCCCGCCGGGCGGGCGGCGGGTGGGGCCGGCGTCGCGGTGCCGGCGGGCCAACCAGATGAGGATCGCCGCGCCGAAGAGGGTGGTGACCACGCCGGTGGGAACCTCCACCCCGGCCTGCCCGCCCATGATGGCGCGCAGCAGCACGTCCGAGCCGAGCACGATGACCACCCCGGCGATGCCGGACAGCGGCAGCAGGACGCGGTGCCGGTGCACCCCGGGCACCACGGGGGCGAGCAGCCGGACGATCACCGGGGCGCACAGGCCGACGAAGCCGACCGGGCCGGTGAGGGTCACCGCCGCGGCGGACAGCAGCACCGCCAGCACGGTGACGGTGAGTCGGGTACGCCGGACGTCGAGGCCGAGCACAGTGGCGGTGTCGTCGCCGAGGGCGAGGATGTCCAGGCGGTGGCCGAGCAGCACCAGCACGATGATCGCGCCGACGATCACCGGGGCGAGCTGGGTCAGCGCGACCAGGTCGCTCTGCACCAGAGAACCGTTGCCCCAGGCGAACATACCGATGGTGGCCTGCTCGAACAGGAGCAGCAGCAGGGTGGTCACCGAGCTGAGCGCCACCGCGGTCGCCGAGCCGGCGAGGATGAGTCGGGTGGTGCCCGTCTGTCCACCGGCGGACATGGCCATCACCAGGCCGGCGGCGGCCAGTCCTCCACAGAAGGCCAGTGCGCCGGCCGGCAGTGCGGGCAGCGAGACGCCGAACGCGGCGACCGAGACGATCGCCAGGTGGGCGCCCGCGTTGACGGCGAGGGTGTCGGGGGAGGCGAGTGGGTTGCGGGCGATCGACTGCAGCGCGGCTCCGGCGACACCGAGCGCGACGCCGATGGCCAGCCCGGCGAGCAGTCGGGGCAGCCGGGAGGCGACCAGGACGCGGGCCGCCTCGTCGTCCGCGCCGGCGGCGAGCCGCAGCAGGTCCAGGGCGCCGACGGTGGAGGTGCCCTGGGTGAGGTGCACCGCGCCGACCACGAGCAGCAGCAGGGTCGCGGCGAGGAAGACGGCGACGACGCGGGGTACGGCCAGCCGCCCGCCCGGAGCTGGCCGGGTGGCCGGCTCCGGGCGCGGGGGTGCGATCAGCACGGTCACACCGTGTAGGTCTTGACGAGCTGGTCGATGTACTGCTTGCCGGACAGCGGACCGCCGAAGGTCCACACGCCGTCGGGCATCTTGTGCAGGTTGCCCCGCTGCAGGAAGGGCAGCGACTTCCAGATGGCGTTGCCGGCGAGACCGTCGGCGAACACGTCGTCGCCGTCGGAGGCGTTGTAGAAGAGGTGCAGGTTCGGGTCCTTGAGGACGGTCATGCCTTCGACGTCGGTCTGGCCGAGGCCCCACACCTCGTCGGTCTTGCCGGTCCAGGCGTTGGTGAGGCCGAGCTGGATGCCGATCTGGGAGACGAGCGCGCCCTGGCCGAACATCCGGATGCTCACGGTGCTGCCCTCCTTCCAGCCGTCGGCGATGGCGAACGGGCGGCCGGCGGCACCAGCGTCGGCGATCTTCTTCTTGCCGTCGGCGATGGCCGCGTCGAAGTCGGCGAGCAGCTTCTGCGCCTCGGTGGTCCTGCCGACCGCCTTGGCGATCATGGTGAGCTCCGTGCGCATCCGGCCGAGGTTGTCCTTGGCGTCGCTGCCCTTGGCGACCACGACGGGGACGTACTTCTCAAGCTGGCTGACCAGGGTGCCGCCCCGGTCGTCCTCCATCACCACCAGGTCGGGCTGGAGGGCGACGATCGAGTCGACGCTCGGCTCGCCGCGCGTGCCGACGTCCTTGACACCCGGGTCGAGCTTGGCGGCGCTGACCCAGGTGCCGTAGCCCTTGGGGTCGGCGACGCCGACGGGCTGGACGCCCAGGCTGACCAGCATCTCGACCTCACCCCACTCCAGGCCTACGACCTTGGTCGCCGGGGCCTTGAGGGTGACGTCCTTGCCGCGGCTGTCCGTGACGGTGACCGGCCCGCCGGCCGCCGAGGCCGCGGCCTCGGGGGTGGCGGTGTTCTCGGTGGTGCCGCAGGCGCTGAGCGACAGTGCGGCCACCACGGCGATGAGGGCGGTGAAACGGGTACGGGTCATGACGATCTTTCTCTGGTACGGAGCGGGGTGGTCGTTCAGACCGGGGTGCGGGTCAGGTGCCGTCCCACGGGGCGGGTGGTGACCAGCCCGCTGAGCGGGTCGGTGCTCACCTCGATCCGGATCCCGTAGGTCTCGGTCAGGGCGTTCTCGGTGAACACCGCGGCCGGGGTGCCGGTGGCGCGGACCCGGCCGTTGTGCAGCAGGACCACCTCGTCGGCCACGGCGGCTGCCTGGTTGAGGTCGTGCAGCACGACGCCGACGGCGACGCCGTGGTCGTCGGCGAGGTCACGGACCAGGTCGAGGATCTCCACCTGGTAGCGCAGGTCGAGGAAGGTTGTGGGCTCGTCGAGGAGCAGGACCGGGGTGTCCTGGGCCAGACAGGTGGCCAACCACACCCGCTGCAACTCGCCGCCGGAAAGTTCGTCGACCGGACGGTCCGCCATCGCGGTGACGCCGGTGACGTCCATGGCCCGGGCGATGGCGACGGGACCGTTCGGATCCTCTGCCCGCCAGCGTCCCCGGTAGGGGTGACGCCCGTACCCCACCACGTCCCGGACGGTGACCCCGCTGGGTACCGGCCGGCTCTGGGCGAGCAGGGTGACCCGACGGGCGAACTCCCTGGCCGGCAGGCTTGCCGCCGCGCCGCCGTCGGCGAGGTGAACCATGCCGGCCTCGATCGGGTGCAGCCGGGCCAGGGCGCGCAGCAGGGTGGACTTGCCGCTGCCGTTGGGCCCGACGAGCGCGGTCACCGCACCCCGGCGGAGGCCGATCGCCGCGCCGTGCACCACGGTCACGCCGTGGTAACCCAGGCGGAGGCCGACGCCCGACAGGCGGTGTTCCCCGGTGGCCGACGCCAACTCCTTCTGCATGAGGTTAGGCTAACCTAACCATCGGATGATCTGTCAAGACGAGTCCCGACCTGCGTTTTCCCGCCGCGCCCCGCGCATCGACGTCGTTGAGCGCGGTCCGTGTCCGGTGGCGGACGGCAGCTCGGTGAATACCAAAGAGAAAATGCGGATCCGCTGCCACTGACTGCGGCGGGTCTGGTGGTTACGGTCGTGGATGCCGAGGTTTCCCGACCACCCGAGGAGCGACCGTATGCCCCCCTCGCCGTCCCGGCTCTTCTCGGAGATAGCGACAGCGGAACGCCCGACCGAGACCAGGGTGATCATGCGGCGGGCGGTGGTGCTCGGTGGCAGCATCGCCGGGCTCATGGCGGCTCGGGTGTTGAGTGACCATGCCGACGAAGTGCTCGTCATCGAGCGCGATTCGTCCGATGTGGATGACCGGCCGCGCCCCGGTGTGCCGCAGGGCAGCCAGGTGCACGCGCTGCTGCCCTCCGGTCAGATCCAGTTGGAACGCTGGTTTCCCGGCATCGTCGACGAGGCGCTCGCGCTCGGCGCCCCACCGCCGCCGACCGACCAGGGCGCGGCGAAGATCTTCGTGAACGGCGTGCTGGGGCTGCCGCCGGCGCCATCCGGCACCGGCCCGATGCTGATCACCACACGTCCGTTCCTGGAGGCGCTGGTCCGGCGGCGGACCCTCGCGGTCGACAACATCCGGATGGTGTACGGCCGGGCGGACGGCCTGGTCTTCGCCGACCGGCGCGTCACCGGCGCACGGTACGTGCCGGACGGCGGGACCGAGCCGATCGTCGAACCGGCTGACCTCGTGGTCGACGCGATGGGCCGATCCAGCCGGCTCAGCGACTGGCTGGCCGACAACGGGTGGCCACGCCCGCCGATGCGGCGGATGCCGATCAAACTGAACTACGCGACCGCGCTCTACAAGCAGGACCCGACGGTCAGCGACACCTGGGTGGTGGTCTACCACACCATGGCCGGCAAGGGCCGTTCCGCCCGGATCGGTGGGATCAACTCGGTCGAGGGTGGCCGTTGGATCATGCTGGTCGCCGGCTACGACGAGGACCGGCCCAGCCGCGACGTCGCCGACTTCACCGCCCGCTGCCGCCAGCACTATCCGCACATGTTCGGCGACATCGCCGAACGTGGCGAGATGCTCGGCGGGGTGGTCACGTACCACCAGGCGGACAGCCGACGCCGGGACTTCCACAAGCTCGACCGGATGCCCGCCGGACTGGTCGCGGCCGGAGACGCGATCGCGTCCTTCAACCCGGTGTACGGCCAGGGCATGACCTCCGCGATGCTGCACGCGTCCTGCCTGTCGGCGTACCTGCGCTCCGGCCCGAAACTGCACGAGGAGGCGGCGCGGACGTACTTCGACCAGGTGCGGGTGATCGTCGACGCCGCCTGGCAGATCTCCACCTCGGCCGACATCGAGCTCCCACACGTCGACGGCCCGTACCCACCCGGGTACAAGGTCACCAAATGGTTCGGTGACCTGGTCTTCCGGACGTCGCTGGCCGATCCGGTGCTCAACGCCCGGCTGGGCCGGGTCACCACCATGCTCGATCACCCGGCGACGCTGAGCCGGCCCGGCACCCTGCTCCGGGCGCTCCGGCTCGGCCTGTTCCGCGGCCGGCCCGCCGCCACCTCGGCGCACACCCCCTAGCCCTGCCGCATGGCGGCCGATGACCACCAGCGGGTTGCCGGCGGCTCGATGGACGAGGTGGGGGATGCTGGGTCCGTGCAGATCACCATCCTCGGGCCACTCGCCGTCGACGGCCGGCCGGTCCGGGGGGAGCGACTCGCCGCGGTGGTCCGCGCGCTCGTCGACGCGCGGGGGCGGGCGGTCTCCACCACCCTGCTCGTGGACGCCGTGTGGGACGGCACGCCGCCCGACGACGCGACCGGCGCCGTCCAGGCGCTCGTCTCCCGGGTACGCCGTCTCGGGCTGCCCGTGGTCGCGGTTCCGGGGGGATACCGCCTGCCCGCCGAGGAGATCTCCGTCGACGCGGTCGAGGCACGGACGCTCGTCGAGCGGGGGCGTGCCGTGCTCCGTACCGGTGACGCCTCGGGCGCCCGCCACTCGGCCGACCAGGCCCGCGCACTGTTCCCCGAGGTCCCGGAACTCGTCACCGCCGAGGAAGCGCGCCTGTTCGCGGACGTCGCCGCGCTGCGCGCACAGGCCGCCCTCGCCGGTGCGGGGCCGTTCGACGAGGCCGACCTGCGCCGGCTCGTCGCGCGTACGCCGCCGGACGAGCCGTCGGCGGCCCTGCTCGTCCGGGTGCTCGCCGCCCAGGGCCGGGACGCGGACGCGCTGGAGGTGGTCGAGCGACTCCGTGCCGAACTGGCGGACCGCTACGGCACCGACCCGTCGCCCGTGATCACACAGGTCCACCTGGCGCTGCTGCGCGGCGAACTCACCAGCCCGGCCGTCGTGGCGCCACCCCGGCCTCCGGCGCGGATCGCCCTGCCCGCCGCGTGGCGGCGGCCGGTGACCGCCCTCGTCGGCCGGGAGCGGGACGTCGAGACCGTCGGCGGAGCGCTGACGGAGGCGCCGCTGGTGACGATCGTGGCGACCGGCGGCGCGGGTAAGACCCGGCTCGCGGCCGAGGTGGCGCGGCGCGCGGCGGCGGCCGGGCAGACGGTACGGGTGATCGAACTCGCCGGCCTGCGCTCGCCCGACGCTGTGCTGCCCACGGTGCTCGCGGCACTCGGCGGAGCGGACACCTCGGCGACCGGCGGCAACCTGGGCCTCGAACGGCGGGTGCTCAGCCCCGAGGAACGGTTGCGCGCCGTGGCGCCGGACCTCGACGGGCTGATCGTGCTCGACAACTGCGAGCATGTTCTCGACGCGGCGGCCACCGTCGTCGCGGACCTGATCGCGGTGGTCCCGCCCGAGGTCGCCGTCCTCGCGACGAGCCGGGCCCCGCTCGGCCTCGCCGGCGAGCTGGTCCACCGCCTGACCGTGTTGTCCGACGACGACGCACTCGGGCTGGTGGAGGCCCGGGCGAGGGCCGGAGGGGCGGTGCCCACCTGGGACACCGAACGGGCGCTCGCGCTGTGCCACCGGCTCGACAACCTGCCGCTGGCTCTCGAACTGGCCGCCGCGCGACTGCGGCACATGCCGATCGACGACGTGCTCGCCGGGCTGACCGACCGGTTCGCGCTGCTCGACGACGCGTTGCGGGGCCTGCCGGAACGGCACGCGAGCCTGTGGGCGATGGTCGACTGGAGCCGGGAACTGCTCGCGCCCGACGACCGCGAACTGCTCCAACGGCTCGCGGTCATTCCCGCGGCGTTCACCGCGGACCTCGCCGCCGCGGTCGCGCGGGCCCCGGACGTACGACGGGGCCTGGCGACGCTCGTCGAACAGTCTCTGCTGACCCTGGTCGAGGGGGACGACCCGCCCCGCTACCGGATGCTCGAAACCGTCCGCGAGTACGGTGAGGCCCGGCTCGACGCGGCCGGTGACCGGGATCCGGCCATAGCCGGCCTGGTCGGTTGGGCCCGGGAGCAGGCGGTCGCGGTCGCGGACCGGTTCGTCGGGCCCGGCCAGATCGAGGCGCTCGCCCGCTGCGCCGCCGAGCAGGAGAACCTGATCGCGGGCCTGCGCTGGGCTCTCGGGTCTGGTGACGAGCCGGCCACGGTCGATATCGCCACCGCGCTGTTCCACCTCTGGTCGGTGCGCGGCCTGCACCTCGAGGTCGTCGGCTGGGCGCGGGGTCTGCTGCACGTCGAGGACCCGGACCGGAGGCGGGCATCGGCGATCCTGCGCGGACGGGCCGCCGGCCGGCCGCTGCCCGACGCCGACCGGCTGGCCTGGATGTGCCTGGTGATCGGCGTCAACGCCGGTATCGGCGGCGAGCTCCGGCTCGCCGTACTCGCCAGACGGGCCCTGCGAACGCTCCTCGCCGAGCGGCCCGCGGAGATGTCGCCCCGGCAGATCGTTCTCGCGTCGGCGTTGCCCGCGTTCGACGCCTCCGACACGGACCGGGGCATGAAGGGCGCCGCCGAGATGATCGCGCACCCGGACCCGTACGTGCAGGGCCTCGGCCACTTCGCCCGCGCCGCCATCCAGGAGAACGGCGGCATGGCCGAGCCGTCGGTGGTCGACGCCGAGCAGGCGTACCGCCGCTTCGAGGTGGCCGGTGACCACTGGGGCATGGCGATGGCGGCGGGGGCCATCGGGCAGTTCCTGATTCCACGCGGGGGCGCCGACTCGGCCGAGTGGTTGGCGCGCAGCATCCGGCACATGGAACTGATCGGCGCGGCGCAGGACGCCCGGTCGACCCGGGTACGGCTGGACGCGCAGCTTGCCCTGACCGGCGACGCGGAAGCCGAGCGGCGGCTGGGCGAGGCGGCGACGCCGGGCGAGGCCGAGGACATGGACTCCGCGCTGGCACGCCTCGGGCTGGCCCACCTCGCGTGGCAACGCGAGCGGTACGACGAGGCGCTCGCCCACGCCGACGGGGTGACCCGGAGGCTGGCCGGGTGGGCCGGCGGGCCACCGCAGCCCCGCGTCATCCTCCGGGTCGCGGTGGCGGTCCTCCAGCTGCGGGTGGCCCAGGTGCGACCTGGCTCCGGGGAGGACGCCGACACTACCGCGACCGCGTTGCTGAGGCTCGCCCGGGAGGAGGCGCTGTCGACGAGGGACCTGCCGGTGATCGGGTCGTGGGCGCTGGGTGGTGCCGAACTGGCGGCGTACCGGGGTGACATAGCGACCGTGCGGGAACTGTTCGCGCTCGGGGCGCGCGTCGGAGCCACCTTCGGGTTTCTCGCCCCGCCCGGTGACGCCGAACGGCTCACTGCCGCCCTCGGGGACGAGGAGCAGCGTGAGCCGTTGCTGGCCGTGTGGCGCGAGCGGCCGGCCGCCGCGGTCATCGCCCGGGTCCGTGAGCTGATGGACGACCTGCTCGCCTAGCTAGATCTTCTTGCGGTACGCGCGCAACGCCAGCGGCATGAACACCGCCACGAAGCCGGCACACCAGGCGAGCGTCCACCACACGTGTGAGCCGACCGGTGTGCCGAGGAACAGCCCGCGCACCGCGGCCACCAGGTGGGTCATCGGGTTGACGTCCACGAACGCCTGCATCCAGCCCGGCAGGGTGTCGGCGCTGACGAACACGTTCGACGCGAAACTCAGCGGCATGATCAACGCGAACATCAGGCCCTGCACGGCGCCCGGGGTACGCACCTTCATCGAGACGAACACCGGCAGCCAGCTCAGGCAGAGCGCGAACAGCACCGCGAGCAGGCAACCGGCGACCGCCCGGAGCGGGTCGGAGTCGATCCGGAAGCCGAGCACGTAACCGATCGCGAGGGTCGAGATCGTGACGATCACGTACCGTACGACGTCGCCCAGGACCGCGCCGACCAACGGCGCCGAGCGGGGGATCGGCAGCGACCGGAACCGGTCGAAGATGCCCTTGGCGATGTCGGTGTTCAGGTTGACGCCGATCGCGATGGCGCCGGTGGCGATGGTCTGCGCCAGGATGCCGGGCAACAGGAACTGCAGGTAGTCATGGGTGGACCCGGCGACCGCGCCGCCGAAGATGTACACGAAGATGACCAGGAACAGCACCGGTTGCAGCGTGACGTCGATGAGTGCCTCGGGGGTACGCCAGGTCTTGATGAGGCTGCGTTTGGCGAGCGCCAGGGAGTGCCGGACGAGCCGGAACGGTCGCGGGTTCGGAACGGCCGTCGAGAGCGCCGGGCTCTTCGCGGGTGCTGGGCCGACCAGGGTGCTCATGCGGCGACCTCCTTCAGGCTGGTGGTGTCGTCCTCGGATGCGGTACGCCCGGTGAGGGTGAAGAACACCTCGTCGAGGCTCGGCAGGTGCAGGGAGAGTTCGGTGACCGCGATGCCGGCGGCGGCGAACCGCGCGACGCTCTCGATCAGGGCCTCGTCGTCGGTGACCGGCACCGCGAGCACGCCCTTGCGGATCTCGTCGGCCTGCGCGCCGGAGCCGACCTCGGACAGGATCGCCGCGACCCGCCGCAGGTGCGCGGGGTCGGACGGCCGGACCTCGAGGGTCTGGCCGCCGACCACCCGCTTGAGCCCCTCGGGTGTGTCGTACGCGATGACCCGGCCGTGGTCGATCACCGTGATCGCGTCCGCCAGCGCGTCGGCCTCCTCCAGGTACTGCGTGGTGAGCAGCACGGTCGAGCCGTTCGTGACCAACGATCGGACCACGTCCCACATGTCCTCGCGCTTGGCCGGGTCGAGCCCTGTGGTCGGCTCGTCCAGGAAGATCACATCCGGCGAGCCGACGAGGCTCGCGGCCAGGTCCAGGCGCCGCCGCATACCGCCGGAGTAGGTCTTGGCCTGCCGGTCTGCGGCGGCGGTCAGATCGAACCATTCGAGCAGTTCGGCGGCCCGCCGTCGGGAGCCGTTGCGCCCCAGCTCCATCAGCGTGCCGAACAGCTCCAGGTTCTGCCGTCCGGTCAGGTCCTCGTCGACCGAGGCGTACTGGCCGGTGAGGCCGATCGTCTGCCGGACCCGCTCGGCGTCGCGTACGACGTCGAAGCCGCTGATCCGGGCGCTGCCGCCGTCCGGGGCCAGGAGCGTGGAGAGGATGCGTACGGCGGTGGTCTTGCCGGCGCCGTTGGGGCCGAGCACCCCGAGCACCGTCCCCCGGGGCACGGCGAGGTCCACGCCCTGAAGCGCTCTCGTCCGCCCGAAGGTCTTGACGAGGCCCTCGGCCTCGATCACCAGGTCAGTTGTCATGTCGTAGAGCCTGCGCGGGTCGCCTGACACCGTCCTGACACGCCGCCGACACGGGTGCCGACACGCCACCGACCCCGAGGCCCGACGCGTCGCCGAGGCGGTGGCGGCCTCGCCGCCGCGCGCCGGCGGGCTGCCACTGAACGCACCACGGCGCGCGGTCGGCGCGCCGGGGTGTACGGAACGGCACGGCAGCGACGAGAATGCCGACCAACGTGAATGTCTCTCCGGCAACGACGTCTGGGGGACGCGACGGGGGGAGGACGCGGTGACAGCAGCACAACGCCTCGGCGCGGCGGGGGTGGTCCTGGGCCTGGTCATGGCCGGGTTGACGACACCCCCGGCCGGCGCGCACCAGCGCGATCGCGGCTACTCGGCCGAGATCCGCCGCGCGTCCTACGGCGTCCCGCACATCACCGCCACCAGCTACGCCAACCTCGGCTTCGGGGTGGGGTACGTGCAGGCGGAGGACAACCTCTGCGTGATCGCCGAGAAGGTGGTGACGGTCAACGGCGAGCGCTCCCGCTACTTCGGCGCGACCGGCCCGACCGACGCGAACGTGCGCAGCGACCTGTTCTTCCGCAAGGCCATCGACGACCGGACGGTGCAGCGGCTGCTCGACGGCCGCCGCGACGGCGTGCACTCGCCGTCCAACGACGTCCGCGACCAGATCCGCGGCTTCGTCGCCGGCTACAACTCCTACCTGCGCCGCACCGGTGCGGCGAAGCTCACCGACCCGGCGTGCCGGGCCAAGCCGTGGGTGCGCCCGCTCACCGAGCTGGACATCTGGCGTACCACCTGGGCCAGCATGGTCCGGGCCGGCTCCCGGGCGGTGCTCGATGGGATCGTCGCCGCCGCACCGCCCACCGCCACCGGCCCGGCCGCCGCCCAGGACGCGCCCGGCGCGGCCGCGGTGCTCGCCGCGAAAGACGGCGCGCCCGCCGGGGTGGGCAGCAACGCCTACGGGCTCGGCGAGGCGGCGACCGCCAACCGGGGCGGCATGGTGCTGGCCAACCCGCACTTTCCATGGGACGGCGCGGAACGCTTCTACCGGATGCACCTCAAGGTGCCGGGTCGGTACGACGTCGAGGGCGCCGCGCTGATCGGCGACCCGATCGTCGAGATCGGGCACAATCGCACCATGGCGTGGAGCCACACCGTCTCCACCGCCCGGCGGTTCGTGTGGCACCGCCTCGCGCTGGTTCCTGGCGACCCCACGTCGTACTACGTGGACGGCAAGCCGCGACAGATGACCACCCGCACGGTCACCGTCCAGGTGCCCGGCCCGAGCGGTGGCACGGTACCGGTCAGCCGGACCTTCCACGACACCCACTTCGGGCCGGTCGTGGTGGTGCCCGGCACCTTCGACTGGACCGCCGGCACCGCGTACGCCATCACCGACATCAACGCCACCAACAACCGGGCCTTCGACGGCTGGTTGCAGATGGGCCGCGCCGAGACGGTCCGCGACCTGAAGCGGGTGCTCGACCGCTACCAGTTCCTGCCCTGGGTCAACGTGATCGCCGCCGACGCCCGCGGTGAGGCGCTCTACGCCGACCACTCGGTGGTGCCCCGGGTGACCGACGCCCTCGCCGCCGCCTGCATCCCGGCGCCGTTCCAGCCGCTCTACGCCAGCAGCGGCCAGGCCGTCCTGGACGGCTCCCGGTCGGCCTGCGCGCTCGGCGCCGACCCGGACGCCGCCGTGCCCGGCATCCTCGGCCCGGCGAACCTGCCGGTCCGCTTCCGCACCGACTACGTCACCAACTCCAACGACAGCTACTGGTTGGCCAACCCGCAGGCCCCGCTGGAGGGCTACGCGCGGATCATCGGCGACGAACGCACCCCGCGCAGCCTGCGGACCCGTCTCGGCCTCGACCAGGTGCAGCAGCGCCTCGCCGGCACCGACGGTCTGCCGGGGCGCGGGTTCACCGCCGACCGGCTGTGGCGGACGGTCTTCGGCAACCGGGTGTACGGCGGTGAGCTGGTCCGCGACGACCTGGTGGCGCTCTGCACCGCCCAGCCCACCGGCACCGCGTCGAACGGCGCGACCGTCGACCTGCGTGCCGCCTGCACCGCACTGGCCCGCTGGGACCTGCACGCCGACCTGAACAGCCGCGGCGCGCACCTGTTCACCGAGTTCGTCCTGGCCAACGGGCTGCGCTTCGCCGACACCTTCGCCGTCAGCGACCCGGTGCGCACGCCGCGCCGGCTCGACACCACCAACCCGGGCGTCCGCACCGCGCTCGCCGACGCCGTGCAGCGCCTCGCCGGCATCCCGCTCGACGCCCGTCTCGGCGACATCCAGACCGAGCCGCGCGGCGACCGGCGTATCCCGATCCATGGTGGACGCGCCGAGGCCGGCATCTTCAACATGATCATCAACAACCGGGTGCCGGGCGTCGGCTACCCGAAGGTGGTGCACGGCTCGTCGTTCGTGATGGCCGTCGAGTTGGGCCCGCACGGGCCGTCCGGGCGGCAGATCCTGACCTACTCCCAGTCGACCAACCCGAACTCCCCCTGGTACGGCGACCAGACCGCGCTCTACTCCGGCAAGGGCTGGGACACGATCAAGTACACCGAGGCGCAGATCAAGGCCGACCCGAACCTGCGCACGTACCGGGTGAGCGAGGGCCGCCACCACTGAGACGCGGCCCGGCCGGGCTCCCTGGCGGGGAGCCCGGCCGGTTCGGTCGGCGCCTCCGTAGAGCTGTCCGGCTCAGCGGGGGGCGTGCTGTGCGGAGGCGGGTGCGCGAAGACCACGGAGTCCCGGTTGGCGGCTCCGATCAACAGCAGGCAGCGTGCCCCGGCGGGTATGGTGACGTCCCCCAGGGTGACCTGTCGGCGGGTCACCCTGAGCCAGCCGTCGATGGCGGGTGCGAACCGGAGCGTCTCGGCCACGAACGCGGGGACGGACAGCGGGTCGGCGGCGATCGCCCGCCACCGCTGCGGGCTGGACAGCGCCTGGTCGAGGGCGTGGGAGAGCAGCCCGGCGGTGGTCTCGTGGCCGGCGACCAGGAGGTTGAAGGCGAGGCTCGCCACCTCGGTCACGGTCAACACGTCGTCGCGGTAGGTCAGGGCCCGGCTGATGAAGTCGTCGCCGAGGTGCCCACCGTTGGCCCGTTGGCGGACCAGTTCCTGGCAGTAGTGCCAGAACTCGAGCAGACCCTGCGCCAGGCGTACCTGTTCCTCCGGATCGGGCCGCCCCCAGATGAGGGCGATCTGGCCGTCCGCCCAACTCCGGATCCGCCTGATGTCGGCGTCGGGCACTCCGAGGATGTCCAGGACGACCAGCAGGGGAAGCGCGGTGGCGAATTCCGGGACGAGATCGACCTGCCGGCCCTGGCGGGCGACCAGCCGGGACACCAGTTGGTCGACCCGGCGACGGACGATCGGGCCGTACTGGGCCTCGACCCGGTCCGGGGTGTTCGCGAAGGTCGCGCGCAGGGCCCGACGGGTGCGGGGGTGTACGGGCGGATCCGCGGCGGCGGTGGTGGGCGGCGCGTCGATCTGCATGATGACGCTCATCGCCTCCGGGCAGACCTCGTAGACCGGAGCGAGGGTGAGGGCGTTGCCGAAGGTCCCGGCATCGGCGAGCGCGCGCCGGACGTGCTCGTGCCTGCTGATCAACCACAGGCCCAGATCCTCGGCGTAGTGCACCCCGGCGGGATCGTCGAGAATGCGTCGCCACACGCTGGCCGGATCGCTGAGATAGGTCCCGGTGAACGGATTCAACCGCATGTAACGCCTCCTGTTGCGCGCGGCGTGAAATCGGCAGCGCCCCCATTCAGCGAACCGCGTCAGTCGGGCCGATAATGGCGCGGATCTGCCTCTTACTCTTCACGGTGCGCTGACGAGCTGCACAAGTCAAGATTGGCAGTCGTCTATTTATTGGACGTCGTAATTGCGTGGTGCAACGGACGGGTCAATGCCGGCCGGATGCAAGTTGCGAGCCGGTCCTTGCCTGCGTCGGCGCAGTTGAGCGGCCCGGATCGGGGTGCCCGGGAGCCGGCGCCGAGCGCCGTGCCGGTCCTGGTTGGCCGCGACGTTGCGGCCAACCGAACGGAGACGGACCCGATCGGACCGACCACGACGGACGGTGGGGATAACAGGTCGCCGCATTTCCCTCATGACCGGGGAAACGACCACCACGACGGCAGGTGACGCCGCATCGGTTGCCCGCCGCGTGGTGGGAGCGAGGGGCCGCGACGCGCGGTTCCGGTGGGCGAGCGACAGCGCCGAAAGCGGACCGGACCCACGTTTCCACAACTGCGAAACGCGGTGTACGGGTACCGCCGTGCCGCCGGGGTCAGTCGACCGTCACCGGGTGCCGGACGATGCCGTCGAACACGTACCCCAGGGCATTGGGACGGGCCTGTTCCGACTGGCCGGCCCCGGTGACGTCCGTGGCCCGCGCGCGCACGGTCCACCGGCCCGGCCCCGGCGGGCGCCAGACGGCCGTCCACCGCTGCCAGGCCCCGCCCTCGTCGTGGCGTTCCAGGGTGGCTGGCTGCCAGTCGTCGCGATCACCCGTGCTGATCTCGACGGACCGGATCGGCCCGTTTCCGGACCAGGATCGTCCCCGCAGCAGCACGTCCACGCCTGCCGGCAGGCGTGCGTCCCAGGGCAGTTCGAAGGCGCTCTTGACTGTCTGGGTCGTCAGAGGGTCGCCGTCGGCGGGATGACCGGGGCCGAACATGCGGTAGAACTGGGTGTTCCACGGTGAGAAGAGGGCTGTGGCGGAGACCTCCACGGGGCCGACCCACTTGATCGAGGCGATACCGATCCAGCCCGGCACCACCAACCGCACCGGGAAGCCGTGGTCGGCCGGCAGTGTCGTCCCGTTCATCTCGTACGCCAGCAACACGTCGTCGAGGGCCTTGCCGACGGGAAGTGGTCGGCGCACCCGGCCGAGGTTCACCCCGCCGGTCACGTAGTCCGGATCCAGGCCCTCGGGCTGCACGTCGACCGCGGCGTCGGTCAGGCCGGCGTGGCGGAGCACGGTCGAGAGTCGTACGCCCCGCCAGCGCGCCACCCCGACCGCGCCGAGACCCCACGCGACCCCCGGCGTCTCGTGGGCCTGCTGGGAGGCGAAGTGGCGGCGGCCGTTGCCCGCGCACTCCAGCAGGGCCGTGGTCTCCTCGGCGGGCATGGTCCGCAGGTCGTCGTAGTCGAACTCGACCGCGTCGTCCCGCGTCGGGCTGCCCCGCAGGCCGGTGCCGAACAGACGCAACCGCCACGTGTCGACATCCACCCGCGGGGTGCTGGTGTGGTTGCGGACGAAGAACCGGTCAATCGGGACCACGTGGCCCTGCCCCGCCATGGCCTCCCACCGCATCTCGGCGTTGCTGTCGTGGTGGGTGAGCAGGCCCGGGGGGAGCGGCTTGACGATCGCCGCACCAGCGGTCGGCTCGGGCGCGACACCGGCGGGGCGAGGTTCGCCCGCGGCGGCGGCGAGCGCGCCCATCGCGGTGCCCAGCTCGATCAGCTGCCGGCGGTCCACGCCTTCGCCTCGGGCGTGCCCGGACAACCACTGCCGTGCGCGGCGGGCGTCGTGCGCGGCCTCGCCCGACGGGAGGGAGGCTGTCACGCATGGCCCCTAATGGCTCGACGGCTGGTAATCCAATTCAAGCAGTAGGAGTACCCGCCGGGTCACCGGGGTCAGGCCGAGCCGACGAACTGGCTGACGTGGTAGGCGGTGCTGCGGCCGTCCGGCGTACGAGTCCATTTCGAGACCATCAGGTGCAGGTCGTTGGCGTCGCGGCTCGACCAGGGATGGATGAACCCACCGTAGAGGGCAGGCTCCTGCCAGCTCGTGACCTGGATCTTCTCCGCCGTCCACACCTGGTCCGGCCCCGGAGCGGTCCGGGTGACCAGACACCCCGTCTGGCAGTTCAGGTACGACATGACCCAGGTGCCGTCGCCCAGGCGGCGTACGGACGGCTCGCCGAAGCGGCCGGTGAGGATGGGTGTGCAGGGCCGTCCCCAGCCCCAGCTCGTGCCGTTCCAACCCCACCCCTCATACGATTCGGGGTAGAAGAGGCGGTCCCACCGGACGCGACGCAGCATCATCGGGCCGTTCTGGCGGCCTGCTCGTACGGAGAAGACGTAGACGTGATCACCGGCGCGCTGCATGGTCCACATCTGGAACGGATCCTTGTTGTCCGAGCTGTTCCACCACTTCAGGGGCGTACGGACGAAGTCGTTGCCGTTGTCGGAGTAGGCCAACCCCGCGTAGCGCGACTTCCAGTGGGGTCCCGCCGGGCCGGCCGAGTTCCAGTTCTCGATGCTCATGTACGAGATGAGCTGCCGGCCGGTCTCGGGGAAGCTGATGCCGTCGTTGGGGATGACGGTCACCTCCGGGAGACCGTCGATGCCGATGCCGTGGTGGCCGTTGTGCATCAGCTCGGGAGCCCGGCCGTTGCCCGCGACCCGTGCCGCGCTGTCGAAGACCACTCCGCCCGGCGCGCCCGGGTGGACGGCGGAGCGCAACATGACCGGTGACCGCCAGTCGTTCGGCAGGGGTGGGCCCTCCGGCCACGGCGTGTCGAAGGTGTCACCGAAGAGGTAGCCGATCGACCCGTTCTCCAGCACGTAGGGGATGCCGAGGTCGGTGCCGGCGACCCGCCACCGGCTGTTGGTGTCGAGGTCCGCGCCGGTCAACCGCTTCTTCCACACGGCGGCCTGGGCCGGCCCGGGCGCCGTCAGGACTGCCCCGGCGCCCCCGAGGGCGCTGGCGGCGCCAACCGCGGCGACACGACCGATGAACGAGCGGCGACGCATACCCATGGCGGGTCCTCTGCTGGTGAGCGGCCGGACATCGATTACCGGCGAGTAAACCTGCAGCCACCATCGATGTCAATACCTGCCCGCTGCCGCCTGCATGGTGAAGGAAATCTTCGGAACGCATTGACAGGAATCATCGCCCTGATGGCACACTCGGCAATCGATATCAGCGCCGGAGACCGGTACGCGAAGCCCCGAGCTGACCCCCCCGACCCTGCGAGGAGCACCGTGCGACGTACTCTCCTGGCCCTGCTGGTCGCCCTCGGCGTGGCCGCGGCGACGGTCACCGCGACGCCGGCCGACGCCGACCCGATCGGCATCCTGGCCTGCCCCTCCATCCCCGCCAACCGCGACCCCGCCGTGACCCTGGTGGTCTACCGGGTCGCGCGGGCCCACAACG
Source organism: Micromonospora sp. NPDC005206 (assembly GCF_040608175.1). Taxonomy (NCBI): domain Bacteria; kingdom Bacillati; phylum Actinomycetota; class Actinomycetes; order Micromonosporales; family Micromonosporaceae; genus Micromonospora; species Micromonospora sp. NPDC005206. The sequence goes on along the minus strand of NZ_JBEXHU010000017.1, from coordinate 48,897 downwards.
CCAACGACAAGGTGACGCTGTCCGCCTTCGAGGCGGGCTGGGTCGAGTCGCACATGAACAACCTGCCGTGTGGCGACAAGTCGTCGCTCGGGGTGTTCCAGCAGCGCTGGGACTACGGCTGGGGCACTCCGGAGCAGATCATGGACCCGGTCTACGCCAGCACCCAGTACGTGACCAGGGCGATCGTCTGCGACCGCAACAACCCCGGCTACAGCGCGGGTCAGGTCGCCCAGTGCGTTCAACGGTCGGGCTTCCCCGACCGGTACGACCAGGTGGCGGCCACCGCTCGAACCCAGCTCAACGAGGCGGCCCGTACCCACGCCATCGCCGGTGGATCCGCCACCGACGTCACCGGCGATGGCCGCGATGATGTCGTCACCTTCACCCAGAACACTCTCGCCGACGTCTACGTGGGCACGTCCACCGGCGGTTCCTTCACCGGCACCTCCGTGAAGTGGAACGACTTCTTCTCCATCGGTGGGGAGACCGCCTCGACCGGCGACGTCAACGGCGACGGCCGGGACGACATCGTCACCTTCGCCCACAGCAACACCGGCGACGTCTACGTCGCGCTGTCCAACGGCACCTCGTTCGGCGGTGGCCTGAAGTGGCACGACTGGTTCGCGCCGGGCGCGGAGATCGGCGCGGTCGGTGACGTCAACGGCGACGGCCGTGCCGACATCGTGGCGTTCACCCACGATCCCGCCGGCGACGTGTACGTCGCCCTCTCCACCGGTGCCTCGTTCGGACCCGGCCTGAAATGGCACGAGTACTTCAGCCCGTTCGGCGAGTTCCCGGCCCTCGGTGACGTCAACGGCGACGGCGCGGACGACATCATCACGTTCACCCAGGGGCCGGTCGCCGCGAGCGACGTCATCGTCGCCCTGTCGACCGGCGGCTCGTTCGGTGCGCCGCAGACGTGGCACGACCTGTTCGCCGTCGGCGCCGAGCAGCCGCGTGTCGGGGACATCAACGGTGACGGTAGGGACGACATCGTGACGTTCACCTGCAACGCCGACGCCGACGTCTACGCGGCGGTCTCCACCGGCACGTCGTTCGCGGGCACCACCGTGAAGTGGAACGACTTCTTCTGCCTGGCCGGCGAGTTCCCCTACCTCGGCGACGCCAACGGCGACGGCAGGGACGACATCATCGTCTTCACCAGGGGCGCCACCAACGACGTCCACGTCGGGCTCTCCACGGGCACCGGCTTCCTCGGCGGCACCAAGTGGCACGACTACTTCGGCCTCAACGGCGAGACGACGCTGTGACCGGCGAACTGGAGGCTCCCATGCGACTGACCAGACTCTCGCGGCGCGCCTGCGCCCTGCTCCTGACGGCGGCACTCGCCGGCCAGATGACGGCCGCGCCGGCGGCGGCCTCCCAACCCGTCGCCCCCGGTCCACTCGCCTCGGCGTTCGACCGCGCAGCCAGCGAGTACGACGTGCCACGGGACCTGCTGATCGCCGTCGCCTACGGTGAGTCGCGGTTGGAGGAGCACGGCGGACTGCCCAGCCAGGCCAACGGCTACGGCGTCATGCACCTCGTCAGCAACCCCACCCAGCACAGTCTCGAACGGGCGGCCACGCTCACCGGTGAGCCGGTCGACCGGTTGCGCTCGGTCACCTCCGCCAACGTCCGGGGCGGCGCCGCGGTGCTCCGCGACCTGGCCGACAGCGAAGGCCTGACGGCGGGTGCACGGGACCGGCTCTCCGCCTGGTATCCGGTCGTGGCGCGGTACAGCGCCGCCGTCAACGACGCGACGGCCCGGCTCTACGCCGACCACGTATACGACCTCCTGCGAACCGGCATCGTGACCGGCTCGGTATGGGTCGCGCCGTACCCGGTCCGACCCGAGTTGGGCCGCTACGCGCGGGTCGCCCCCGCGGGCGCCACCGGCCCGAACGTCGCCGCCGCCGCGGCGGTACCGGAGTACGGACCGGCCCGGTGGGTCCCCGCCTACGGCGGCAACTACCAGGCGGGCCGGTCGTCGCGGATCACCACGGTGGTGGTGCACGTGACCCAGGGGTCGTACGCGGGCACGGTGAGCTGGTTCCAGAACCCGTCGGCGGGTGTGAGCGCGCACTATGTCGTGAAGTCCAGCAACGGTGAGATCACCCAGATGGTCCGCGAGGGCGACACGGCCTACCACGCGCGCTCGGCGAATCCGTATTCCGTCGGTATTGAGCACGAGGGGTTCGTGGACAACCCGGCCTGGTTCACCGACGCCATGTACCGGTCGTCGGCCGCGCTGACCCGCTACCTCTGCGACAGGTACGGGCTGCCGAAGAACCGCAACGCGATCAAGGGGCACAACGAGATGCCCGGCAACGACCACACCGATCCCGGGCCGAACTGGAACTGGAACTACTACATCTCCCTGGTCAACGCCGGTGGGTCGGGGGGCCGGTACCTGGCGGGATCACCGACCGACTTCACCGGTGACGGCCGGGACGACGTGGTCACCTTCACGCAGGGCAGCCTCAACGACGTCTACGTGGCCACCTCCACCGGGAGTTCCTTCGCAGGCACCTCCGTCAAGTGGAACGACTTCTTCGGTCTCACCGGTGAAACCCTGCTCACCGGAGACGTGAACGGCGACGGCAAGGACGACGTCATCGCCTTCACCCACGGCACCCTCGCCGACGTGTACGTGGCCCTGTCCACCGGCACGAGCTTCGGCGGTGGAGTGAAGTGGCACGACTGGTTCGCGCCGGGGGCCGAGGTCGCGGCCGTCGGCGACGTCAACGGGGACGGTCGCGACGACATCATCGCCTTCACCCACGACACCAACGCCGACGTGTACGTGGCGCTGTCCACCGGGACCGGCTTCGGGCCCGGCGTGAAGTGGCACGAGTACTTCTCGATCCCTGGGGAGTTCCCGGCGATCGGTGACGTCGACGGCGACGGCAGGGACGACATCATCACGTTCACCCAGGGGCCGGTCGCCGCGAGCGACGTCATCGTCGCCCTGTCGACTGGCGGCTCGTTCGGTGCACCGCAGACGTGGCACGACCTGTTCGCCGTCGGCGCCGAGCAGCCGCGTGTCGGGGACATCAACGGTGACGGTAGGGACGACATCGTGACGTTCACCTGCAACGCCGACGCCGACGTCTACGCGGCGGTCTCCACCGGCACGTCGTTCGCGGGCACCACGGTGAAGTGGAACGACTTCTTCTGCCTGGCCGGCGAGTTCCCCTACCTCGGTGATTTCGACGGCGACGGCAGGGACGACATCATCGTCTTCACCAGGGGCGCCACCAACGACGTCCACGTCGGGCTCTCCACGGGCACCGGCTTCCTCGGCGGCACCAAGTGGCACGACTACTTCGGCCTCAACGGCGAAACGACCCTCTGAGCCCCGACAGGAGTCACGCCATGATCCGGCATTCGCGTACCCCCGCGCGTAGCGCCCTGGTCGCGCTTCTCACCCTGGCCGCGGCGGTCCTGGCCGCCGTGGTGGCGTCGCCCTCGCCCGCGTTCGCCGCACCGACCTTCAAGGCGCCGTTCCCCTGCGGGCAGCGGTGGACGTACGACCACCGCAGCGCCGAGGTCCGACAGGCGCTGGACTTCGTCCGCGCCGACGGCGCCACCACCGGAGGCACCCCGCAGGTCGCCTCCGCCGCGGGGGTGGCGCGGCACTACTCGCAGCCCAGCGGAGCCGGCAACTATCTCGTCATCGACCACGGCGGCGGCTGGACCACCTACCACTTCCACCTCAGCGCCTACTCCGTGCCCAACGGCGCGTACGTCCAGCAGGGCCAGCAGATCGGCATCACGGGCAGCACGGGAAACTCCTCCGGGCCGCACGTCCACTACGAGCAGCTCTACAACGGTGTCGGGCAGACGATCGCCATCAACGGCGTCTCGCTCGCCCCCTACCCGTCGCAGTACAACCAGAAGTACCTGGTCAGTGACAACTGCGGCGGGTCGCCCGGCAGCCGGTACCTGGCCGGCTCGCCGACCGACTTCACCGGGGACGGCCGCGACGACATCGTCGCGTTCACCCGTGGGTCGCTGAACGACGTGTACGTGTCGCCGTCCACCGGGACCTCGTTCGCCGGGACGTCGGTGAAGTGGAACGACTTCTTCGGGCTGAGCGACGAGACGCTGCTGTCCGGGGACTTCAACGGCGACGGGCGCGACGACGTCGTGGCGTTCACCCACGGCTCGCTCGCCGACGTGTACGTGGCACTGTCGACCGGGTCGTCGTTCGCGGGCGCCACGAAGTGGCACGACTGGTTCGCGCCGAACACCGAGGTCGCCGCGGTGGGGGACGTCAACGGCGACGGCCGCGACGACATCATCGCCTTCACGCACGACGGCGCCGGGGACGTGTACGTCGCGCTGTCCGCCGGGTCGTCGTTCACCGGTACGGCGCTGAAGTGGCACGAGTACTTCTCGATCGCCGGCGAGTATCCGGCCCTCGGCGACGTCAACGGCGACGGCAGGGACGACATCATCACCTTCACCCAGGGGCCGGCCACGGCCTCGGACGTGATCGTCGCCCTGTCCACGGGATCCTCGTTCGGCGCCGCGCAGACGTGGCATGACCTGTTCGCCGTCGGGACGGAACAGCCGCGAGTCGGGGACATCAACGGTGACGGTCGCGACGACATCGTGACGTTGACCTGCAACGCCGACGCCGACGTCTACGCGGCCGTCTCCACCGGCACCTCCTTCGCCGGCACCACCGTCAAGTGGAACGACTTCTTCTGCCTGGCCGGCGAGTTCCCCTACCTCGGTGACTACGACGGCGACGGCAGGGACGACATCATCGCCTTCACCAGGGGCAGCCTCAACGACGTCTACGTCGGCCTCTCGGCCGGCACCGCCTTCCTCGGCGGCGTCAAGTGGCACGACTTCTTCGGCCTGCCCAACGAGACGACCCTCTGACCGCCGCGCGCGGGTGGCCGGCTGACCGGGGGGTCCGGCAAGGCCGGACCCCCCGGTCAGCGGAGGCCGCGACGACCCTGTCGCGGCCTCTGGCCGGTCAGGGCGCCCAGGGGGCGGCAATCGTCCAGGTGCTGTCGGCGGCCCACAGCGTTGGCGTGTTGTACGGGTCGCCGCCGGCGCCGTTGCTGAGCCATACCTCCGAGTTGTAGTGCCGCAGGTACCTGCCCCGGAAGTTGTACGACCCCAGCGACACGCCGGTGCCGGTCAAGCCCACCCGTGCGCACCAGGTGGCGTCGGCGCGGGTGAGCGCGGAGCCGTCGTTCGGCGAGTTGCGTACCCGCGAGTTCTGGTGCCGCAGGTACTGCCCGGGAGAGTTGACCGACTCGAACGAGTAGCCCCGGACGCGGTGTTCGGCTACAACGACCTGGTCGCCGTCGGCGCGCTGCGGGCGTTGACCGAGGCCGGCCACCGGGTGCCGGAGGACGTCGCATTCATCGGCATCGACGACATCGAGGAGGGACGCTTCAGCACACCGACCCTCACCACCATCGCGCCGGACAAGGAAGCGATCGGCCGTCTCGCGGTACGCCGCCTCGTCGCCCGGATCGAGGGTACCGAGGTCACGGCGCCGCTGACCGTGCAGACGCCGTTCCGGCTGATCCGCCGAGAGAGCACCGGCACGCCTCACCAACGTCCGTGAGCGTGCACCCGCGGGGAGAAAACTCGGGTGCTGTCGCCCTGTCGGTCCGCTATCGTCCGCCGGATGGATCTTGAAATCGTGACGGTCGCGCAGCGCCCCGAGCTCGCGCCGCTGCTGGACGACTTCGACGGCGCCTGGCCGGAGTTCATGGGCTGGGATCCGATGGCTTCGCTGTACTACGCGGTGGCCAACGAGCTGTACCCGGAGTTCGTCCTGCTCGCCATCGACCCCGCTGAGCCCGGCCGGGCGCTGGCACGGGCCTACAGCGTGCCGCTGTCCTGGACCGAGGAGGGACTGCCGCCGGGCGGATGGGACCGGGTCGTGCAGCGGGCGACGATCAACCGCCTCGCCGGCATGCCGACGAACACGGTGTCCGCGTTGGAGATCTGCATCCGCCCCGAGGCTCGCGGTCGGGGACTGTCCGCCCGGATGCTCGACGCGATGCGCGAGAACGCCCGCCGGCTCGGCTACCACACCCTGGTCGCGCCGGTACGCCCCAGCGGCAAGCACGCGGTTCCCGATGAGCCGATGGACCGGTACGCCTTCCGGGTCCGCGACGACGGCCTGCCGGTGGACCCGTGGTTGCGTACGCACGTCCGTGCTGGCGGGGTGATCGAGTCCGTGGCGCCCCGGTCGATGACCATCCCGGGCACGTTGCAGGAGTGGCGGCGGTGGACCGGCCTGCCGTTCGACCGCACCGGCCCGGTGCGCGTGCCGGGCGCGCTCGTCCCGGTCCGCTGCGACGTCGAGCATGACCACGGCGTCTACGTCGAACCGAACGTGTGGGTCCGCCACCGGCTCTGACCGGAGTTGTGGATGGATCGGAGCGGCCGGCCCCGCCGGGATCCATAGCGCCGGCGGTACGACCCAGAGAGGATGTCCTATCCGATCCATTGATCTCAATATGATGACCGCATCGTGAATCAGGTGCGCTCACGAGGCGTGCCGTCCTGATGCGGAGGAATGCATGGTCCGTTGGCGTACCCTCACCGGCCTCCTGGCCACCGTGTTGGCCGCGGTGACCGCGGGCAGCCTCACTGTCGCGGCCCCGGCGGCCGCGGCCGACGTCACTCCGACGCCCAACGTCGTCGGTGGCACCCGGGCCGCCCAGGGCGAGTTCCCCTTCATGGTCCGGCTCTCGATGGGGTGCGGCGGGGCCCTGTACAGCTCGCGGCTGGTGCTCACCGCGGCGCACTGCGTGGGCGCCACCGGCACCAACACCAGCATCACCGCGACGCTCGGCGTGGTCGACCTCCAGTCGTCCAGCCGGATCACCGTCCGGTCGAACTACGTCTACCGGGCTCCCGGCTACAACGGCAACGGCAGGGACTGGGCGCTGATCCGGCTGGCCACCCCCGTCACCGGGCTGAGCACGTTGAAGATCGCGAACACCACCGCGTACGACAGCGGCACCTTCACCGTCGCCGGCTGGGGCGCCGCCCGCGAGGGTGGCTCGCAACAGCGGTACCTGCTCAAGGCGACCGTCCCGTTCGTCAGCGACTCCACCTGCAACTCCTACTACGGCGGGGACATCATCCCCGCACAGGAGATCTGCGCCGGCTACGCCAGCGGTGGCGTGGACACCTGCCAGGGAGACTCGGGCGGCCCGATGTTCCGCCGCGACGCCAGCAACGCCTGGGTCCAGGTCGGGATCGTCAGCTGGGGCAACGGCTGCGCCCGGCCCAACTACCCGGGCGTCTACACCCAGGTGAGCTACTTCGCCTCGACGATCGCCTCGGCCGCCGCGAGTCTCGGCGGCTGACCGTACGCCGAGCGGGTGGCCCGGCCGGCGACGGCCGGGCCACCCGCGTGCGCCGTCACCGCCCTGGCTGCCGGCCCGGAAACGCGTGGCGATGGACGCTGCTCCGCGCGTTCGTGGGACACACGCCGGGGCAGCGGCGGTGCGCCGGTGGTGATCAGCGACCCTCGGGGACGGCCATCTCGCCGAGCAGCGACCAGTCCTGCTGCGGCACGGTGGCGTTCACGATGCGCGGCGTCTCGGCCAGGTGGGGCGGCAGGTCCTGCTGTGCCTTGCGGAAGTGGGCGGACTGCACGTGCGCCGCGCCGGCCTCGTCGTCGCGAAACGCCTCGACCAGCACGTACTCGGTCGGGTCGTCCAGGCTGCGGGACCAGTCGAACCATAGACAGCCCGGCTCGGCCCTGGTCGCCCCGGTGAACTCGGCGGCGATCTGCGGCCACCGGTCAGCGTGCTCGGGCAGAACCCGGAACTTGGCGGTAATGAAGATCATGGCGTCCAGGCTACCCAGACCACCGGGGATCGGCAGCCGCCATCCCGTGCGCCCGTGCCCGGTCCGTGCGGTGGTTCGCCTCGGGAATTAGTAAGGATTGTGAACAGTAGGTGTTACAGTCACTCCTGTCGATGTACTGCCGAGTCATCGGCACGTGGTATCCCAGGAAGGAGTGATCCCATGTCGAGACTGCGGGCCCTGGTCGCACTTGCGGCACTGGTCGTCGCCGGCGGACTGGTGGCAATCATCCCGGCGACCGCCGCATCCGCTGCGGCCTGCGCAGCGTCGTGGCAGGCCTCGGCCGTCTACACGGGAGGCGCCCAGGTCTCCCACAACGGCCGCAACTACCAGGCGAAGTGGTGGACGCAGAACGAGGCGCCGCCGGGCACCACCGGCGTATGGCAGGACCTCGGCGCCTGCGGGGGCGGCACCACACCGCCGCCCACGGGCAGCTGCAACCACCCGAACTGGGTCGCCGGCACCTGGTACGCCACCGGCAGCATCGTGCGGTACACCAACGGTCTGTACTACATCGCCGAGCACGACAATCCCGGCTACGACCCCGTCATCAGCACCTGGTACTGGGAGCCCTACACCTGCAGCGGGACGCCGCCCACCAACCCGCCCACCAACCCCGGCGGCTTCGTGGTCAGCGAGGCCCAGTTCAACCAGATGTTCCCAGGCCGCAACCCCTTCTACACGTACTCCGGGCTCGTCGCCGCCCTCAGCGCCTACTCGGCGTTCACCAGGACCGGCAGCGCGACCGTCCAGCGCCAGGAGGCGGCGGCCTTCCTGGCGAACGTGCACCACGAGACCGGCGGACTCGTCCATGTCGTGGAGCAGAACACCGCGAACTACCCGCACTACTGCGACCCCGGCCAGCCGTACGGCTGCCCGGCGGGGCAGGCCGCCTACTACGGGCGCGGGCCGATCCAGCTGAGCTGGAACTTCAACTACAACGCCGCCGGAAACGCCCTCGGACTGCCCCTGCTGACCAACCCGTGGCTGGTGCAGAACGATGCCGCGGTGGCCTGGAAGACCGCCATCTGGTACTGGATGACCCAGAACGGGCCGGGCAGCATGACCGCCCACAACGCGATGGTCAACGGCGCCGGTTTCGGCGAGACCATCCGCAGCATCAACGGCTCGATCGAGTGCAACGGCGGAAACCCCGGCCAGGTGCAGAGCCGGGTCACCAGGTACCAGCAGTTCGTGGGCATCCTGGGCGTGCCGGCCGGAGCCAACCTCTACTGCTGACACGCGGGCGGGCCTCGTCGCCGCGCGGCGACGAGGCCCGGCAGCCGGCCAGCCTTAGCTGACCGTTAAGTAACGGGTCACCGGTTTCACCCGGCCGGCGGACTCGGCAGACTGAGCCGATGCCCGCCGCCGATCCGCCCGCTGCCGCCGTTCGCCGCCCTCGCGTCCAGGTGTTCATCGCCGTGGTCGCCGCGATCGCCGTGGCCGTCGCGATCGGCGCCTGGTCACTGCGGGATCGGGTCTCTGGCGACGCGCGGCCGGCCGGCGCGGCCGCCGTGAGCCCGGCACCCGGCGCCGGCCGGGCGGACGGCATCCCCACCTGTGCCGGCCAGCCGGCCCGGGCGCCCCGCGAGCTGCGCGGCATGTGGATCACCACCGTGAACAACATCGACTGGCCGAGCCGCCGCGGACTGCCGGCCGAGACGGCGCGGGCGGAGTTCCGGGGTTGGCTGGACCTCGCCGTACGGCGCAACCACAACGCCGTCTTCGCGCACGTGCGGCCGAGCGGGGACGCGCTCTGGCCGTCCAGCTACGCGCCGTGGTCGGAGTGGCTGACCGGACGCCGCGACGGGCGCGACCCCGGCTGGGACCCGATGGAGTTCATGGTCGCCGAGGCGCACGCCCGCAACCTGGAGTTCCACGCCTGGTTCAACCCGTACCGCGGCGGGCAGCCGGCCACGGTGGGCGGGCCGGGTCCGAAGCTGGACCAGCTCGCGCCGACACACCCGCTGCGGCGACACCGCGACTGGGTGGTGACCTACCCCAGCGCGGACCGGCCCGGCAGCCGCCTCTACTTCAACCCGGGAATCCCTGAGGCGCGCGCCTTCGTCGAGGACTCGATGTTGGAGGCCGTCCAGCGGTACGACGTCGACGGGGTGCACTTCGACGACTTCTTCTACCCGTACCCGGAAGCCGGCCAGGACTTCCCGGACGGCGCGGCGTTCGCCCGCTACGGCGGAGGCTTCGCGAACAGGGACGCCTGGCGCCGCGACAACGTGAACACGCTGGTCCGGGAGATGAGCGAGCGGATCAAGGCCATCAAGCCGTGGGTGAAGTTCGGCATCAGCCCGTTCGGCATCTGGCGCAACAAGCGCAACGACCCGGCCGGCTCCGCGACAGCCGGGTTGCAGAGCTACGACGACATCTACGCCGATACCCGCCTCTGGGTACGGGAGCAGTGGCTGGACTACATCGTGCCGCAGCTCTACTGGCACATCGGGTTCGACAAGGCCGACTACGCCAAGCTCCTGCCGTGGTGGGCGGCCACCGTGAAGGGCACCCGGGTGCAGCTCTACATCGGCCAGGCCGACTACCGGGTGGGCGAGCGCGGCGCGTGGCGCGACCCGGCCGAGTTGGACCGCCAGCTCGCCCTGAACCGCCGGTACGGGGTGCAGGGAAGTGTGCACTTCAGCGCCCGGCAGGTGCGCGCGGACAAGCTCGGGGCGGTCAGCCGGTACAGCGCGGCGCACTACGCCGGCCCGGCGCTGGTGCCCACCATGGCACGGTTGCCGGCGGCGCCCCCGGCCGCGCCGGAGGTCACCGGCGTACGGCGCGCGGACACCGGAATGGAGCTGAGCTGGCGTGGCGACGACGCCACGAGCTTCGCCGTCTACCGGGTGGACGGCGACGGGGCCCGGCTCGTCGGCACCGCCCGCGGTACGGGTTGGGTCGACCGCACCGCCCCGGCCGACCGTGCGCTCACCTACTGCGTGTCCGCGCTGGATCGCAGCGGGAACGAGGGCCCACTCAGCGCGGCGTCGTCGGCCGGATGAGGCACATCCCGCCGGGGGCGGGCCGGTCCATCGTGGCCAGCGCGTCAGGCACCTCGCTGAGGCCGATGGTGCGGGTGACGAGCTCGGCGGGGCGCAGCACGCCGGCGGTGACCAGCCGGAGCAGCTCCGGATAGGCGTGCGCGGGCATGCCGTGACTGCCCCGCAGCTCCAGCTCGAACGCGATCACGAGATCCATCGGCAGGGCCGGTCGGCCCTGCGCGGCGGGGAGGAGCCCGACCTGCACGTGCCGCCCCCGCCGGCGCAGGCTCTCGATGGACGCGGCGCAGGTGCCGTGACTGCCCAACGCGTCGAGTGACAGGTGGGCGCCGCCGCCGGTCGCCTCCCGAACGGCGGCGGCCACCGCGCCGGGCCCGGTCAGGGTGCTGCCGTCCAGACAGACCGCCGCCCCGCAGTTCCTGGCCAGCTCGAGCGCGCCGGGGCTGACGTCGACCGCCACCACCCGCGCGCCGCAGGCCGCCGCGATCATCACCGCGGACAGGCCCACCCCGCCGCAACCGTGTACCGCCACCCACTCGCCCGCCGCGACGCGCCCCTGGGTGACCACGGCCCGGAACGCCGTGGCGAAGCGGCAACCGAGCGCCGCCGCGGCCGGGTAGTCCAGCTCGTCGGGAAGCCGGACCAGGTTGACGTCGGCGTTCCGCACCGCCACGTACTCCGCGAACGAGCCCCAGTGGGTGAAGCCCGGCTGCGTCTGCCGCTCGCAGACCTGCTGATCGCCGGCGAGGCAGGCCGGGCACCGCCCGCAGGCGCAGACGAACGGCGCCGTGACCCGATCGCCGGGCCGCCAGCCGCGCACGCCGGCGCCGACCGCCGTGACCACGCCGGCGAACTCGTGACCGGGTATGTGCGGCAGGCGGATGTCCGGATCGTGTCCCTGCCAACCGTGCCAGTCGCTGCGGCACAACCCCGTCGCCTCGACGCGGATGACCGCGCCCCCGGGCGGCGGCGCCGGGTCCGGGACGTCGCGGACCTCGGGTCGGGCACCGAACTCGTCGAAGATCACCGCACGCATGCGCCGCATCCTCACACGCCGAAGGCACGAGGAGTTCCCCGCCCCACCTGTCGCCGGCCGGACTGGATCACGGCAGCATCGGCCAGCCCCGGCGACGGGAGTCCCCGCCGTCGCGACGGCGGGGACACCCGGTGTGGCGACGGACTACTTCAACGCGAGGGTCCGAGCGTCGGCGGCGATGACACTGGCGACCGCTGCCGGCACCAGCTTGCCGGCCTGCCGCTCGGCGTAGGTGGCCAGCTGGGCGTACTGCGCGTGCACCAGCTTGACCGTCATGGCGTTGATCGCGGCCGGCTCGGCGCCCGAGGTGAGGACCAGGTAGCCGAGGCCGGCCTGGCTCACCGTCACGGTGAACGTGCTGGTCGCGGTCGCGGTGCCCTCCGGACCGGTCACCTCGGCACGGACGGTGTGCCTGCCCGCGGTCAGTGTGCCCAGGTCGAGCTTGTGCCCGGCGGCCGACTTCCTGCCGTCGAGCGTGACGGTGACGGTGTCCGCGTTGGTGGCGGCGACCGCGATCACCGGGGACTGGGCCCGGTCGAGCCGCGCCCCGTCGACCGGCGACGTGATCTGCACGGTCGGATCAGCCGAGGCCCGCTGTATGAACGCCGAGTTCCAGCCGACCAGCTCGGACGCCCGGTTGGTGATGACACCGTCGGTGCCGATCCGCTCCAACCGCTGCCACAGGCCGGCGGACTCCATCGTCCAGGCCATCACGGCGACCCCGGCGGCGTGCAGCGGGGCGACGACCTCCGGCTTGGCCAGCAGCGCGTTGCCGTCCGGATTGTACGCGGTCAGGTGCAGCTCCCTGGAGATCGCCACCGGATCGGCGTCGAGGCTGCTGCGGAGCAGACCGAGCGGCAGCTCGGGGGCGAGCTCGTAGGTGTATTTCAGGGCGTCGACCTCGAAGCTCTGGACGAACACCCGGCCCATCATCTGCTCGTCCCGGATCACCTGGATGATCGTCGCGACCTCGTCCCGGGTGTGCCGGCCCTTGATCTCCAGCAGCAGGTTGCCGCCCCGGGTACGCAGGTCCGCGAGCTGCTCGGCCAGGGTCGGCACCCGCTCGCCCACATAGTGCGGACCGAACCAGGAGCCGGCGTCGAGCGCCTTGATCTGCGCGGCGGTCAGGTCGCGGATGTTGCCGGTCCCGTCGGTGGTCCGGTCGACCGTGCCGTCGTGCAGGATGAACGGGATGCCGTCCTTGCTCGGCTGGACGTCGTTCTCGATCCAGTCGGCGCCGCCCTTGCGCGCGATCTCCTGCGCGACCAGGGTGTTCTCCGGCGCGGCGGCGGACGCGCCGCGGTGCGCGATCACCGTGAACGGGCTGCCCTCGGGGCGGATGTAGCCGTTCGGCGGCAGCTCGGTGACGGTGACGTCGTCGTACGAGACGGTGCCGCCGTTGACGAAGAGCGCCTGGACGCCGTTGGCGGAGCGCTGGAGGCTGTTCGTGCGCATCGCCTCCCGCCCGTCGAAGATCCAGCGGGCCTGGTTGCCGTGCACCTCGACCGCGACGCGGACGTCCCGACCTGTGCCGGCGGCGTACGGGGCGGAGGCGGTGTTCGTCACGACCCAGGCGTTCGCCGTCGTCCGCTGCGCGAACTCGAGACCGTTGGCGGCGGTGGTGCCGCTGCGCATGGTGGCGATCCACCACGGGGTGGCGCCGTCGGCCGGGACGTCGATGCCGAGCGACGCCCAGCGGGTGGCGGCGGAGACCGACTCGAAGCGCATGGTCGCCTCGAGGCGAAAGTCGGCCAGGTGCCGACCAAAAGTGATCTTGTTGTTCTCGCCCGAGCTGGCGGAGGTTCCGTACAGCCGGCCGTTCTCCACCTTCCAGGCGCCGTCGACCGCGTTCCAGCCGGCGGGCAGCGACCCGGAGGAGAAGTTCTCCGAGACGACGACGTTGCCCGGCTCCGCGGTGGCGGGCGACGACGTCGCGACGGCCACCGCGACGGCAGCGCCGGTGATGGCGAGCGCGGCGATGGTGGCGGTGGTCCGGCTACGCACGGCGACGAGCCTCGTCGCGGCGCGGCCGAGCGGCGATGATGCGGATAGGACAGTCATGCTCGGGACGGTACGAAGCGGACCCGAACTCATGATCAATCGAGCGTGGCTGCCGCCCGAACGCTGGATGTACCGACCGGGAGCGGGGGCCGGGGCCCGCGGGGAGTCGCTAGTGGTTGAGGTAGGCGAGGACCGCGCGGACACGTCGGTTGGCGTCCTCGGCCGGCGGCAGGTCGAGCTTGGCGAAGATGTTGGTGATGTGCTTCTCCACCGAGACCGGCGCCAGGACGAGCGCGGCGCAGATGGCCGCGTTGGACAGGCCCTGGGCCATGAGGCCGAGCACCTCACGTTCCCGTGCGGTGAGCCCGTCGATGCCGTGGTTGCGGCTGTTGCGGGTGAACAGTTGCCGTACCACCTCGGGGTCCAGGGCGGTGCCACCGGTGGCGACCCGCTGCACCGCGTCGAGGAAGTCGTCCAGGGCGGTGACCCGGTCCTTGAGGAGGTAACCGACGCCGCCCCGGCCGTCGGCGAGCAGCTCCACGGCGTAGGCCCGTTCGACGTACTGGGAGACGATGAGCACCTTGGAGTCCGGGTCCGTGGCCCGCAGCGTCAGGGCGGCGCGGAGCCCCTCGTCGCGGAAGCCGGGCGGCAACCGAACGTCGACGATGGACAGATCGGGCCGGTGCTCGGTGACGGCCGCCAGCAGGGCGGGTGCGGTGTCCACGGCGGCGACGACGGTGTGGCCGGTGTCGGTCAGCAGCCGCACCATGCCGTCCCGGAGCAGCAACAGGTCCTCGGCGATCACGATACGCATCAGTGGGGCAGCTCCGCGGACAGGACGGTGGGACCGCCGGGTGGACTGGTGATGGTGAGCCGGCCGTCGAGTGCCTCGACGCGGCGCCGCAGGCCGTCGAGCCCGGAGCCGGCCGGGTCGGCGCCGCCGTGCCCGTCGTCGGTGAGCGTGACGGTGACCGTACCGGCGCCTCGGGCGAGGGTGACGACGCAGGTCCGGGCCTCGGCGTGCTTGCCCGCGTTGGCGAGACCCTCCGCGATGACGAAATAGGCCGCCGACTCGACCGCTGGTGGAAACCGGTCGTCCGGGTCGCCCCGGATTTCGACGGCGAGTGGGCTGTCGCCGGCCAGGGCGGCGACAGCGGCGTGCAGCCCCCGATCGGTGAGGATCGGCGGGTGGATGCCGCGCACCAGCCGGCGCAGCTCGGTGAGGGCGTCGTCGAGCTGCCGGCGGGCGAGGTCCACGTCGGATGCGGCGGGCGCACCGGTCCGCAGCTTGCGGGCGGCCAGCGCCAGCGTCATTCCGGCGGCCACGATCCGGGCCTGGGCGCCGTCGTGCAGGTCCCGCTCGATCCGACGCAGCTCCGCCGCCTGGGCGTCGACGACCCGACGGCGGGTCTGTGCGAGGCGAGCGGCCTCCTCGACGAGTTGTCGGTGCGCGCCGGGCGCCAGCAGGCCCCGGGCCGCGCGGGCCTGGGCGCGTCCGGCGGTCCGTAGAAACCACGCGGTGACCGGCAACAGCAGCACGCCGAGGACGGTCAGACCGAACCGGCCCGGCACCGTCGTCATGAGCGGACGCATCGGGAACGGTGCGTGCGGGTTCGGCACGGCCCACGCCCACGCCGGCGCCACGACGGCGGCGAGATCGACGACGGTGACCACGATGGTGGCGATGCCGCCCGCCAGGCCCAGCGGGAAAACCGCGACCAGCCAGGCCAGGTCACGCCAGGTGGCCGGTTGCACGGCGACCGCGCGGACCCGCTGCCGGACGCTGCCGCCCTCGATCGGCAGGTACGGCGCGGCGATGGCGGAGCCGAGCACCCAACCGGCCCGGTGCCGCTCCAGGTCCGCGAGGCGCCGGGTGACCCAGGTGGCGCCGAGGAACGCCGGGCCACCGAGCTGCGTGACCGACAGCAGGCCGACGGCGAGGGTGGACGCGAGGCTCCAGGCGAGGCCGACGACACCGGCGACGAGGCTGCTGAGCAGGTACGCCAGCGCCGACGCGGTTGTGCGGATCATCCTGGCGATCCTATCGGCGGCACCCCCCACGGCCACCGGCCGGACCCGGCCCCGGACGATCCGGAGGACGGGTCCGAGCGGCGATCCGTTCGGAAGCACCTGTCAGCGTCCGTCGTTCAGGGCCGGCAGGCTGCGCCGCCGCAGCAGGACCCGGGCCGGCACGGCACCCGCGACCAGCCCCAGTGCCGCGACACCGCCGAGCATCCCCGCGTACGTGCCAGCGTCGACGAACACCCGCAACGTGCCGTCCTGCGCGGCACTGAACGCGCCGACCACGATCCCGGTGACCAGTGCGCCCAGCACCAGCCCGACGGTGACCGTGATCACCGCCTCGCGGTCGACCAGCCGGTGCAGCTGCCCGGTCGTCGCCCCGGCCAGCCGCAGCTCAGCGAATTCGCGGCGGCGCGCGACGGTGGCGATGGCGAAGGTGTTGACGACCGCGATCGCCGTGAAGCCGAGGGAGACGACCACCATGAGCTCCCAGGCGCCCTGCTGGTTCTGCGCGTCACCGGCGGGTGCCGCACCGAGCGTGGGGGTCAGCCGCAGGCCGGGCCACGAGGCGGCGATCCGGCCCGGGACGTCGCCTCGGTAGCGCAGCCCGACCGTGCTGACCAGTCCGCGTGGGTCGTGTGCCGCCACCAGGTCCGCGGGCAGCGCCAGGTCGCCGAAGCCACGAGCCCGGGCGTACACCCCGGCGAGACGCAGGTCGACCTGGTGGCCGTCGGCGAGCCAGATCCGCACGTCGTCGCCCATCCGCCAGCCGTACTGACCGGTCAGGTACTCGCTGGCGGCGAACGTGCCCGTGCCGGGCAGCGTCCCGGCGCGCAGGTCGAGGTCGAGCGCGGCCTCGGTGCCGGCGATCAGCAGGCCCTGGCCGGCGAAGTCCTCGGGCTTGCCACCCTGCTCGACGATCGCCCGGGTCGGCAGCGTCGCCGCCGCACCGGTCACCCCGTCGAGAGCGACGAGCCGTTCGACGGTACCGAGCGGAAGCCCGCCCGGTGCGGTCACCTGCGCCGTCGCGGCCGCGGTCCGCTCCGCCTGTTCCCGCCCGGCCAGCTGGCCCAGCAGGGCGCTGTTGAGCAGCATGGTGGCGTTGATCGCGAACATGAGCACGAGCGGGACAGCGACCGCCGCGACCCGTCGCCGCTCGGCCCGGGTGACCAGGCCGGCCAGCCAGCCGGTCGCGCCGCCGGCGCCGACGAGGCGGGACACGGGCGTCGTCAGCGCCCGGACCAGCAGCGGTCCGAGGGCCGCGACCGTGCACAGCAGCAGGGCGGACGACACGAAGGTCATGCCCATTCCGAGCGGCCCGTCGAGCGGAACGAAGGTGAGCAGGGCGATCGCGCCGGCCGTGGTCACCAGCGCGACGCCTGTCCGGGGGACCAGTCCGCCGGTCGGTGCGCTCGCGGTCTCGGCGAGTGCCTGCGTCGGGGCGATCCGCACCGCTCGACGTCCGGCGATCCGGGCACCGATGAAGGTCACCAGCATCCCGGCTGCCGCGGCGGCGACGAGCACGATCACGTTGGTCCGTACGACGAACTGAGCCGGCACCGCGCCCAGCTCGCGGAACCGGGCGGCCACCACGTGGGCGAACACCACACCCAGCGGCGCGCCGGGGAGCGCGGCGGCCCCGGCGAGCAGGAGACTCTCCACGCCGAGGAGGCGGCGCAACTGACCGGGAGTCGCGCCGGCCGTGCGCAGCAGGGCCAGCTCGCGCAGCCGCTGGCGGACGCCGAGCGTGACCGTGCCCGTGAGGACGAAGACGGCCGCGAACGCGGTGATGCCGATGACGAACCCGAAGATCGAGATGGGTCCGATGTAGTCCGGCAGAGCACCGGGCAGGTCGGCCCGAACACGGTCGGCGCCGGTGAGCACCTTGGCGTTCCCGGCAACCCCCCGGACGGCGTCGCGGAGCGCGACCGGGTCGGTGCCGGGTCGGGTGAGGACGGCCACCGCGGTCGGACCGGGCAGCCCGGACACCGCGGCCACCTCGCCGTCGGCGACGAACAGCGCGCCCTGGGCGGGCAGCCCGTCCCGGCCGGCCGGCGCGGCGACGCCGGAGACGACCATGGTGTGGACCCCGGTCTTCGTGGTGACGACGAGACGCCCACCCACCACGGTGCCCGACCGCTGAGCCAGGTCGGCGTCGATGACCACCTGGCCCCGGCCGGGCGCCTCGCCGACGCGCAGCGCGTACGGCGTCAGCGGTGCGGAGGCCCAGCCGTGTCCGATCACCGGAGCCTCGTCGGCGCCGTGCAGTGGACGTCCGTCCGGCGTACTCGCCTGGATCGGAAAGGCGACGTCCGCGACCGCGGCCGCGACACCCGGGAGGCCACCCAGTCGGCTGGCGAGGTCCACCGGCAGCGAGCCGGCCCCGGTGAGCCGTTCGGACTTGACCTTCCGCTTGACCTTGACCTTGTCCTTCTTCTGCTTGGTGGTGACCTTCTCGAGGGTCACGTCGCGGTCGCCCGAAACGACGATCGGCGCTGCCGCGAACCGGTCGGCCGGCGGCTTCGCGGTGAGCACGGAGGCGAGCAGCAGGCCGCCGCCGGCGAGCAGGGCCACGGCCAACAGCGCGGCGAAGAACGTGCCGGCGTAGGCGCCACGGTGCTGGCGCAGGGTGCCGAGAGCGAGCCGCATCATCGGACGGTCACCGCCGTCATCTGCGCCGCGACCTTCTCGGCGGTCGGGTCGGCGAGTTCGGTGACGATCCGCCCGTCGGCGAGGAACACCGCGCGGTCGGCCCACGCCGCGGCGGCCGGGTCGTGCGTCACCATGACGATCGTCGTGCCGGTCTGGTCCACGGCCTCACGCAGCAGACCGAGCACCTCGCGGCCGGTCGAGAGGTCCAGCGCGCCGGTCGGCTCGTCGGCGAAGATGACCTCCGGCCGGCTGGCGAGCGCGCGGGCGAGCGCGACCCGCTGCCGCTGACCGCCGGACAGTTGGCCGGGCCGGTCGTCTTCCCGCCCGGTGAGCCCGACGCGGCGCATCACCTCCCGCGCCCAGTCCCGGTCCGGTCGTGTTCCGGCCAGCCGTTGTGGGAGCAGGACGTTGTGCCAGACCGACAGCGAGTCCATCAGGTTGTACGACTGGAAGACGAACCCGACCCGCTGCCGCCGTGCCTCGGTGAGCCGGGGCTCACGCAGCCCGCCGATGTCCTGACCGGCGAGGAGCACGCGGCCGCTGTCCGGCCGATCCAGGCCCGCCGCGCAGTGCAGGAGCGTCGATTTGCCCGAGCCCGACGGGCCCATCACGGCGCAGAACGAACCGGCCTCGAAGGCGACCGACACGCCATTCAACGCCCGGACACCGCCCCCGCCGGCATAGGTCTTCGTCACGTCGAGCACCTCGACGACCAGCCCGCGAGCGGGGGTCACATCGCTGTTTCGCATAGCGGAAAGCCTGGTCGAGGCGACGTTTCCGGACCACACGGCGACCCATGATCTCGGCGGTGGGGAAACCCCTACCGAGGGACCGGCCCGCCTCCGGGAAGGCCGGTCAGTGCGGCAGGCCGGTGCAGGCGACCTCGTCGATGGTGCACGCCGTGGGGGTGGAGCCGATCGACGAGCCGTTGACCCGGAACGTCACCCGTACCGAGGGGCTGCCGGGCACCTGCCCGGCGCTGCCGTCGGGCACGAACGTCCACACCGCACCGTCCTGGCTGGCCGTCGCGCCCTCGACCGAGCTGACGCGCAGCGATTCCCTGGGCAGGGTGATGGCCAGCTTCCACCGCGCCACCGGCGCCTCGCCGGGGTTGCTGATGGTCACGGCGGCGCCGTAGCTGAGCAGAGCGTTCTCCGCGATGGCGAAGTCGGCGCGCAGGGCGGCCGGTGTGGGTGGGGCCGTCACGGGGGTCGGCGCGGTCGTGCTCGTCGACGGCTCAGGGGTCGGCGGGGCTGCCGTGGCCTGCGGGGGCACCGGCCTCGTCGGGCTGGTGGCCGCCGGTCTCGCCTGCCCCGCCCTGGGCGTGTCGGTCGGCATAGTGCCCACCTGGTCGGCGGATGGCGGCGGGTCGAGGGCCACCGGTGTCAGCCCTTCCGGCGTGCGCAGCACCCCGATGACGGAGACCGCCGTGGCGATCAGCACCCCGAGGGCCGCGATGACGGCCACCCAGGTGGCCCGGGAAACGTCGCCCCGGCCGGTGAGCACCAGCCGTACGGACGCGGCGACGGCCACGATCCGGTCCAGCAGAACGATCACCACAGTTCGCCGTGGCTGGGGCGGTGTTGCCGGCACTACAGGTCTCCCGTTCAATTCGTCACCGGACACGCGCCTGCGCCCCCCGGTCGGGGGCCAACCGTCCAGTTCACAGCGCGCGAAGCCCGACGAGTATCGCCTCAAGCAGGTCCGCGGTCGGCAGCTCCGACAGCGCCGGCGGTTCGTGCGTCTCGATCAGCCCGGCCGCGAGCAGGTCACCGAGGAGAACCCGGACGGTCCCCAGGGGCAGGTCCAACTCGGCGCCGACCTCAGCCACCGACATCGGATGGTGGCACAGTTCGACGATCCGCGCCTGTTCGGGGAAGAGCGGCGCATCGGGTGTGACGCCCCGCCGGGCGACGACCAGTGAGATCAGGTCGAATCGCCCGCGATCGGATGCGGTGCGCCCGCCGGTCATCGTGTAGGGACGCGCCACCGGGCCGGCGTCGTCGTCGTACCAGGCCTCGTCAGCGGTGTCGGAGGTGTGCACCTGTGTCCCCGCTCCTCGCCGCGGAGGCTGGTTCCAGGGTGACGGGCAGGTGCCGCTCGGCCTGCCCCACGAACAGCGCCACCTCGTACGCCATGTCCCCGATCTCGGCCTCGTCTCCGGCGATCCGAACGGTGAGGATGGTCCCGTTGCGGATGGTGGCGACGAACAGGAACGCCCGCGACATCTGCACCACGATCTGGCGCAGGCCGCCCGCGTCGCAGGTCCGGGTGGCGGCCAAACCCAGCGCCAGTAGGCCGGCCACCACGCCGGAGATCTGCTCGGCCAGCTTCGCCTCGACATGCCGGGACCCGCCCAACGGCAGCCCGTCCGGAGAGAGCACCACGGCGAACTCCGCGCCACGCACCCGGGCGACCAGGCGGTCCAGGGCGCCGGTCAGGCTGTCTCCGGTGACCACTGCATGCGTCATCGATGTCTCCTTGCTGCTCTCGCGACCGGCAACTCGACGGTCTCGGGGCCGGGGGTGCCGGGTTCGGGCCCGGTCGGACCGGGTTGGCGGGTCCGCACCGGCAGCTCGCCGTGGTCGCCCGGGCCCGGCCCGTCGGCTCCGGCCCGGGCCGGTCGGTGCGCGGGGTCGGGGGGCGGCGCGGCCGGTCCGCCGACGGCTCCGGTGACCGTGACCAGCCTGGCCGGAAGGAGCACGACCGCGGTCGTCCCACCGCGCTGGCTGTGACGCAGGAAGACCCGTGCGCCGCAGCGGGCGGCGAGCACGGCGACGGTGTACAGCCCGGCCTGGCCGGCGGGCGGGCCGCCCGGGGGCGGGTTGCCGAGCAACCGGTTGGCCCCGGCCAGCGCGGTCGCGTCGAGGCCTGGGCCGTCGTCGACGACCAGGATGGCGCAGCCCTGCGGCCGGTGCTCGCCGGCGACCCGGACGGTGGTCTCCGTCGTCGAGAAGGCGAGGGCGTTCTCGATCAGCTCGGCCAGCAGGTGGATGACGTCCGTGACGGCGGGGCCGGCGAGCGACCAGGGCCAGTGCGGCGCGATCAGGACCCGGTGGTAGTCCGGCACCTCGGCGACCGCACCGCGCGCGACGTCGAGCAGGGGCACCGGATGCCGCCACCGGCGGGCCGGCGCCGCGCCGGCCAGGGCGATCAGCTTCTCCACGTTGCGCCGGACACGGGTGGTGAGGTGGTCGAGCCGGAACAGCTCGTCGGCCTCCTCGGCGGCCCGCTCCCGCCGCTGCATACCGTCCAGCAGACCGAGCTGATCACGTAGCAGGACCTGGTTGCGTCGGGTGAGCCGCAGGAACAGGTCCCGGGTGGCGTGCTCGGTCGCCGTGGCACCCCGGGGCCGGGCCGAGGTCTCGACGCCCGCTGAAGGGTCGGGGCCGGCGAGCGCCGCGCCGGCCGGTGGCTCCGGCCAGCGGCGGTCGATGCCCGAACGGGCCAGCTGGTCGGTCAGCCGGCGGACGGCGGCGGCCCAGCCCAGCAGGACCACGATCACCGCGATGAGGCCGAGCCCCACCACGGCGCCGGTACGCGCGACGATCACGGCGGCACCCGGCGTGGCCCGCTCGACACTGCTGCGGGCGGTCGTCGTCACCAGCTCGTGCAGCGCGCCGAGGGCGGCGTCCGCGGCCGCCCGCCAGGCCGGCCCGGTGATTCCGCTCAGGGGGTTCGCGCTGCCCGTTCGCAGCAGCACGTCCTCCAGGGCGAGCAGGTTCGCGAACCGCGGGCCCTGCGTGAGTCGCTGATGGTCTCCCGGGCCGTCGGCCGGCAGCCCGACGGTCGCCTCGGCGCCCGCGTACCGCTGGTTGCCGACCAGTTCGGCCAGGCGGCGCCGCTCGTCGGGTGAGATCCGGTCGCCGGCCAGGGCGGCGCTGACCAGGGTGTCCTCCCGGGCCAGCAGCTCCCGGGCGCGGGCCAGGCCGATCACCGCGCGGGTGTCGGCGGCGAGCGCACTCTCGTACGCGCCCCACTCCGGGCCGTACACGGCGAAGGCCGCGTCGACGAGCTGGTCGTACCCGTCGACCGCCTCGGCGCGGTCGAGCCGCTCGGCGTCCACCCGGGACCGGACGGCGCTCAGGCCGTTCAGCCGTCGACCGAGCTCGTCGGCCCGGTCGCGGACCGCGCCGGCGGTGAGCAGCCGGAGGTCACGGCCCTCGATGAACGCGCGGACCTCGGCGGCCGCCCGGTCGGTGCCCGCACGTGCCCCGGCCAGCGCGGTCCCCGGCCCCTCAGCGCCGGCGATCGTCTCGGCGGTCAGCCGACGCTCGGTCTGCAGGTTCAGGATCAGCCGGTCGATGGGCTGGCCCAGCGTGTCCGCCAGGGCCCGAACCCGCAGCAGGTCAGCCGCGTCCTGGACGCTCAGGTAGGCCGCGTACGACCAGAGCGTGACCAGCATCGCCGCCAGCGCGACGAGCCGGGTCCGCGTCCGCCGGTCCTCGGGCCCCGTCACGTTCCGCTCCGCTCGGCCGGCCGGCGTGGACCCTGTCGCCGCCTCATCGGGCCGTCCGTTGCGGCCACGGCTGGCCGGCCGCGTTGCTGGCGCGGTCGGCGACCATCGCGCGAAGCAGAGTCAGCAGCTCGGCGCGGTTGGCGCAGTTGAGCCGGTTGCGCATCCGGGCCACGTGGTGCTCCACGGTCTTGGCCGAGATGAAGAGCCGGTCGCCGATCTCCCGATAGGTCAGCCCGGCCAGCACCAGCTCGGCCACCTCGTACTCGCGGTCGCTGAGCCCCTGCTGGGTGGGGCCGGTGGTGGCGTCGGCGACCTGGGTGGCGCCCTCGCCGGTGGCGGGCCGCTGCCCGCCGTTGGCGCCGGCCGGGCGGCCCTGCAGGACTCGGGCGCACTCCAGCAGGCTGGTCATCGCGCGCCGGTCCGAGGTGCGGATCGCGGCCTGCCCGGCGAGGCGAGCGCCGTCCCAGCACAGCCCGGTGTCGTGCAGCCCCCGGGCGGCGGCCTCCACCCGGACCGGGTCGACCACACCCCGCAGCACCTCCACCCAGCTCTCGGCGGCCGCGGCGACCACGGCCGCGTACCGGCTGTGGCCGGCGGCGGCGAGCAGGGCGGCGACGTGTTCGTCGGCGGTCGCCGGCTCGTCGGTCAGGATCGCGGCGTGCAGCCCGCTCCAGTGCAGCGGGACGCTCCACAGTGCCGGCTCCCCGAGCCGGCCGAGCAGCGTTCGGCCCTCCCGCAGGTACGGCTCCAGGCGGGCCAGGTCACCCAGCCGGGCGCCCGCGATGGTCAGCTCGCCCAGCGGCAGCAGCGCGAACAGGTCGACGGGGTGCCGAACGACCGCCTCCAGCGCCTGCCCCCAGCCGCGCTTGAGCGCGCCGAGGTCGCTGTTGCGCCGGCCGATGCCCATCTGGAGCGCGGCGGCGAAGAGTTGGTCGCGTGACTCCAGCGGTCGCCCGTCGAGCGCGACCGTGGCGAGGTGTTCGGCCGCGGCGAGCGTCTGACCCCGGACCATCAAGATCCACGCCTGCAACAGCCGGTGACGGCGCGCCATCAGCGGGCCGCCGACACCGGCCGCGAGGGCCCGGTGCAGCACCCGTTCGGCGATCTCCAGCTCACCGCAGTGCACGGCGGTCAGGGCGGCCAGCGCGGCCGGACTGTCCGGCAGGAGCGCGGCCCGCCCGTCCGGTTCCAGCAGCGCGGCGGCCTGCACGAGCGCGGAGAGCGCCCCGGTGGGCGTGCCGGCGACGCTCTCCCGTACCCCGTCGGCCATCAGGCGGGCGGCGCTGGCGTGCAGCGTGGGTGGTTCGCCGGCCGGGTCGCCCGCCGGCGGCTCGGTGGCGGCGGCCAGGTCGCCGGTGGCGAGCCCCCCAACGGTGGCGAACGCGATCGACGAGGAGGTGCCCGCCCACCGGTACAGCTCCACGCTGCGGTCGGCGTGACCGCGGTGCGCCAGGGCGGTCGCGGCCACGATGGCGGCCTCGGTGCGGTCGGCGGGAGCGGCTGCGGCCAGGAGGCGGTCCGCCAGCCGCAGGGCGCCGTCGAGGTTGCCGGCGAGCGCGGCGGCGAGCGCCTGCCGGGCGCTGGCTGGCCACCCGGCCGCCGTGGCGGCCGCGAACAACTCGGCGGCGAAGGCCGGCTCATCGGCCAGTGCCTCCTCCGCGGCGGCTGCCAACGTCGGGGCCGGGCAGTCACCGAGCACGCCGACGGCGAGCAGTGACCGGACCAGGGGCAGCACCGCGCCGCCCCGCGCGAGCTGCAACTCGGTGTGCCGGCGCCAGACGGCGGTGCGGTCCGTCGCCGGGCTGAGCGCGGTGACGGCCCGCCGGACGATCGGTGCGAGCCGGCCATCGGCGCCGAGCAGCCCGGCCGCCCTGGTCGTCGCGATCAACTCGTCCACCGCCTCGGGCTCCCGGCCGAGGAGCGCGCCGAGCATGCTCACCGGCAGTGGCACGCCCGCCGCGACGGCGAGCAGCAGTCGACGGACATCGGCCGGCAGGACCTCCAGGTCCGGCCCGAACTCCAGGACGACGGACCGGGGTGGTTCGACCGGTACGCCGGCGCCGTTCTCCGGCCCGCGCAGTCCGCGGGCCAGCCGCTCGACGTCCCGGGGCACGCCGGCGGTCTGTGCGTGCACGAAGTCGACCAGGTCACTCCGCCGGCCCAGCTCGGGCACGGCGGCGAGGTGGGCCGCGGTCTGCTCCCGGGTGAACGCGGTGAGCAGCAGGGCCCGCCCGTCGCGACGCAGGGCGTCGGCCAGCTCCATGAGGGCCGCCGACCGGGGCCACGGGCGGTAAGCGACCACCAGCCGGTGCCGGCGGGTGGCCACCAGACGCAGCAGCGCCCCGAGCCGCGCGTCGTCGAGCAGGTGCGCGTCGTCGACCAGCACCAATGCGTCGGGGTCGACCGGTTCGCTCGGCTCCGGGACGCCCATCCGCACCGCGATGCCGGCCTGCTGGTGGACCCGCGCCAGCTCGGCGAGCAGCGCCGTCTTGCCATGGCCGCCCGGCCCGGCCAGGCCGACGGTGAGCGGGCCGGTCGGGTCCTCGGCGACCATCTCCAGCAGGGCTGTCGGCCCCTTGCCCAGGACCAGCCGGGACCCGGCGACGTCATTCATGATCATTAAGGTCATCCTTCGCGTCCCCGGCTTCGGGCCAGCGCCAGGCGGGACGCCTTCGGCAGTTCCAGTGGGAGGATCCGGACCGGGGGTCGGGGTGGCGGATCGCCCGGGACGATGGTGTCGTGGTGAGGGCGGCGCGTCGCCGGGATGGTGGCCCGGCCGGCGCCGGAGGTCGGCGCTGCTTCGCGTACCGGCTCCGGCGGGCGGGGGCGCGGCGACACCACCTGGCAGGCGGCCATCGCCGCCCCGGTGGCAGCGGTGAGTTGTGCGTCCGGCTCCACCTCGACGGGGACCGGGAGGGCCGCGGTGATCAGCTCGGTGACGAGCGGGATGCGGGCGGAACCGCCGGCGAGCAGGACGCCGTCGAGCTGCGCCGGCGCCAGGCCGGCGCCCTGCACGGTCCGGAGCAGGAGGTCCACGGTGGCCTGCACCGTCGGGCGGATCATGGCCTCGAACTGCGCCCGGGTCACCGGGACCCGCGCCGGGCCGGTCGGCAGGGCCAGCACCACATCGGCTGCGAGGTCGACGGTCAGCTCCCGCTTGACCCGGTCGCACTCGGCGAGGAGCCCGCGCAGGGCGGCCTGGGCGCCCCGGCGTGCGGTGCCGGCCAGCTCCCGGGCCAGCACGGTCCGTACGTGCCCGGCCAGCGCCTCGTCGAAGTCGGTCCCGCCGATCGGATCGAGACCCTGCGGGACGCCGAAGCTCTCGTACGTGCCGCGCGGGGTGCGGCGCACCAGGGCCGCCTCGAAGCTGTTGCCACCCAGCGCGTAGACGGCGGCCGTGGTGCCCGCGAACCCGCGCGCCGCGTGGCTCTCGGCCACCGTGACCGTGTGGGGCAGCAGCGTCACGTTGCGCAGACCGAGGTCGAACAGCGCCCGGTGCAGCAACTCCCGCCGGTACGGGCGCCAGCCCGCCGGGTGGCTGAGCACGATCGCGTCGGCCGGGCCGCCCTCGAAGGCGTACACCCGTTCCACCACCCACGTCGCCAACTCGGCGGTCAGCGTCTGCGGCGCACACGCTTCGCCGCCGAGCAGCAGCGGGACATCATCGCCGATCCGGCGGACGAAGTCCCTGGTGGTGCGGCTGCCGTCGTCGGTCACGGGCTCTCCGACGTGCAGCGAGCCGTCCTCCGACAGGTGCAGCACCGACGGTACGAGGGCCGAGCCGGCGTGCAGGGGGACCGCCTCGGGACGCGTCCAGGTCGTACCGTGTCGCCGCGCCACGGCGGCGGCGGTGTTGGTGTTTCCGATGTCTATCCCCAGGACGTACGGCATCCGTCTCATCTCTCCCCGTGAGTTGGCCGGCCGGTGGCGACCGCTTCGGCGCTGCCCGGCGACCCACCCCCGGCGAACCCCCGCGGGCTCCTACGTTCGTACCAGAGATCGCTCCCTGGTCGGGACCCTAATCTGACCGGGACGGTTTCCCCCAGTCCCCCTAACGTACGAGGCTGCGGAGACCCTAATGCAGCGGGACGGGATGCGGGCCGAGCCCCGATGTCCGGGGTGGCTCCGCGCAATAACGTCACTGTCGACGAACGACGGTCGCTGACGCCACATCCGAGGAGAAACCGGCACATGGACTCGAACCAGACCCTCCACGACTTCGTGCTCGACCTGCTGACGAACCCCGACGCGCGGTCGGCCTTCGACCTCGACCCGGAGGGCGCGCTGAACGCCGCGGGCCTCACCGACATCACCGCGGCCGACGTGCAGGACGTGGTTCCGCTGGTGGTCGACTACGCCCCGGGGCAGGGCCTGGCGCCGCTGTCCCCGGTCGGGCAGCTCGGGTTCGACCCGCTGGTGACCGACGCCACCGATGTGGTCGGCCAGCTCCAGAGCGTGGCGCAGCAGATCAGCATCACCAGTGCTCCCACCGGCCTGGACGTCAAGGCCGGCGTGCTGGGCGCCATCGCGGTCGATCCGGCAACGGTCGCCGCCGGGGTCACCGTGCTGCCCGGGATCGGCCTCGGCGTCGGCCCGAACGGGCTCGACACCGACCTGACGGGTGTGAACGACGTGGCGCACACCCTCGACGCCGACGTGGTCGCGCCGGTGGACGGCATCGTGGACCCGGTGCTCGGTGACGTCACCAGCACGGTGGGCAACCCGACCGGCCTGGTCGGCACCGCCGACTCGGGCCTGCACGGTGGCGACCTGACCGGTGGGCTCCTCTCCGGCACCGGCGGTCAGCTCGACGGCGTCGTCGGCTCCCTCGGTGTCGACGACACCCTGGGCGGGCTGGGCCTGGGTCACGGTGACGGTGTCGGCGGCGTGGTCCCGCCGCTCGACGTGCCGTCCGTGGTGGGCGGCGTTACGCACCAGGTGGACGGGCTTGTGCCCGGTGTCACCGGCACGGTCGGCGACGTGACCGGCGGCCTCACCGATGGCGTGCTGGGCGACTCGCACGACGGCGGGCACGCCGCGTCGGACAACGGACTGCTGGGCATCACCGGCGGTCTGCTCTGACGGGGATTCCCGGTAGGAGCGGGAGGCCGGATCGCCCTGGGCGGTCCGGCCCTCTCCGGTTCCACATCCGGTCCCTCTTGATAATTGAGCCGAAATCCGCACACTTGGTGCGGTGATGGCGGGGATCTGGTTGGACGTGCTGGACGAGATCGCCCGCACGTGCAACGCACACGGCCGAGGTGACCTGCTCCAGACGGTGCGGCAGAAGCGCGCCCAACTGCTGGATCCGAAGCTCCGCGTCCTGGTCATCGGCGAGCCGAACCAGGGCAAGAGTCAGCTGATCAACGCGATCATCAACGCGCCGGCGTGCCCGGTCGGCGACGGCCGCACCACCGTCCTGCCGACCGTGGTGCAGCACGCCGACGTTCCGTCCGCGGCCGTGATCCAGGCGCCGCCACCGGCTCCGGGCCGGCCCGCCGGCGCCGCGCCCGCGGCGATCCTCGAGCGATCGCCGGTGGCGCTCGACCAGGTCGCGGCGGGGGTGGCCGGCGCGGTCGGGCGTCGGCCCGGTGGTGGCCCGGCGTACGTCGAGATCGGGCTGCCCCGCGCCCTGCTCGGTGCCGGACTGGTGCTGGTGGACACTCCCGGCGCCGACGAGATCGCCGCGCTGGGCGGCAACGCTGCGGTCGCCGCTCCCACCCGCGCGGACACCGTGCTGCTGGTCTCCGACTCCACGCGGGAGCTCTCGGTCACCGAGTTGAACATGCTGCTGCACGTGATGCGTTCGCATCCGAACGTGGTCGTGGTGCAGAGCAAGACCGATCTCGTGGCGGACTGGCGCGCGATCGCCGAGCGCAACCGCCAGCACCTGGCCGACGCCGGTGTCCCCGCGCCGGTGATCCCGGTCTCGGCGGCCCTGCGGCTGCGCGCGGCCGCGGCGGACGACCGCGGCCTCAACGCCGAGTCCGGCTTTCCCGCGCTGATCGCCCGGTTGCAGCGGGACCTGTCCGGCAAGGCCGATCAGCTGGCCCGGGCCTCGGTGCAGGGGGTGGCCCGGACGGTGGTGGAGCAGCTGGCCGCGCCGCTGCGCGCCGAGCTGGCGACCCAGGAGGCCGCGGAGCAGTCCGGGCCGATCTCCCGGCTGCACGCGGCACAGCGTGAGGTCGACGAGCTGCGCCGCTGCTCCACCCGGTGGCAGAACACCCTCACCGACGAGATGGCCGACCTGCTCTCGGACATCGAGTACGACCTGCGCGACCGGACCCGGCAGATCCTGCGCACGGTGGACGAGGCGTTCGACACGGCCGATCCGCTGGTCGCCTGGGACACCTTCCAGGACTGGCTGGAGCGCAGCCTGGTGGAGGCGGCGGAGGCGAATCACGAGTGGCTGATCCAGCGCTGTGACTGGATAGCCCGGCGGGTGGCCGCCAACTTCGCCCGGTACGGCTACGACGTGTTGCCGCCCTGGTCGATGACGATGCCGGAGGACATCGGTGGCCGGCTGCCGGAGCTGGAACGGCCGAAGATCGACCGGTTCACCACGGGTCAGAAGCTGTTCACCGGCATGAAGGGCTCGTACGGCGGCATGCTGATGTTCGGTCTGGCGACGACGTTGGCCGGGATGCCGATGATCAATCCGGTCTCGGTCGGCATCGGGGCGCTCTTCGGCGGCAAGAGCATCCGCGACGAGAGCAAGCAGTTGCTGCGTCGCCGGCAGGCGACCGTCAAGACGGCGATCCAGCGGCATGTCGACGACTTCTTCGTCCGGATGATCAGGGACTGCCGGGACGCCGCCCGGCAGGTGCAGCGGATGCTGCGGGACCACTTCACGGGGCTGACCGAGGAGCTGCAGGAGGCCATCGTCCAGTCGTTCCGCAGCGCAAAGCAGGAGGCGGACACCGATGCCGCCCTGCGTGACCAGCGGCAGCGCGAGATCCGGCTGAAGATGACCCGGTTGGCCACGCTCTACGAGCAGGCTCAGCAGCTGAGCGGCACCCGCGCGGCCCCGGTGCTGCTGGAGCCTCGGGCGTGACCGTCGGGCTGCGGTTGGACGAGGCCGCGTGGGGGTTGCTGCACCAGGCCATCGACCTCTACCAGGACAATCCCCGGGTCGTCGGGCAGTTGCGGCATCAGGTGGCCCGGTTGGAGCAACCGTTGCGGATCGCGGTCGCGGGTCCCTGGCGTTCCGGCAAGTCGACGGTGCTGAACGCGCTGATGGGGGAGGAGGTCGCGCCGGTCGAGGGAGCCGACGGCGTCTTCACCTGGTACGAGGACGGCGTCGAACCGCGCGCCACCGCCTACCCGGCCGGCCAGCCTCCGCAGGAGTTGACGGTGGTCAAATCCGCGACCGGGATGCGGGTGGACCTCGGCTGGGGCGCGGGGGAGGTGCGGGACATCGTGGTGCGGTGGCCGACCCGGGCACTGCGCCAGGTGACCCTGATCGACACTCCGGCGGTCGCCGGCACCGGGGAGCAGGGTCGCGTGCCGGTGATGGACCGGGTGCTGCGGGACGCGGACGCGGTGTTGTACCTGACCCGCGATGGTCGCGACAGTGATCTGCGGGTGCTGGAGTCCGGCCGGGACAGTGCGGTCGGGCAGGCCGCGCCGGTGAATGTGATCATGGTGCTGTCCCGGGCCGACGAGACCGGTGGTGGCCGGATCGACGGGCTGCTCACGGCCCGCCAGCTCGCCCGCCGCCACCACCGGGATCCGCGGGTCGGCGCGCTCTGTGTGAACGTGGTGGCGTGCAGCGGGGCGATCGGTCTGGCGGGTCGGATGCTCAGCGAGTCGGACTTCGTGGCGCTCGCGACGCTGGCCCGGGTGCCCCGAGCGGAGCTGGAGCCGCACCTGCTCTCCGCCGACCGTTTCCTCGGTGGCGAGCTGCCGGTACGGCTGGACCCCGAGGTGCGCGCGGCACTGCTGGATCGGTTCGGGCTCTTCGGGATCCGGTTGGCGGCCGTCCTGGTCCGTAGCGGGTTCGACAGTCGGGTGAAGCTGTCCGCCGAACTCATCCGGCGTAGCGGGCTCACCGAGCTGCGCGAGTCGATGACCCGCTGCTTCATCGATCGCCGCGACACGCTGAAGGCCCGGTCGGCGTTGGCCGCTGTGGAGGCGCTGGTGCGCGCCGAGCCCGTCCGGGGCGCCGACGAGCTGGTCGGCACGATTGAGCAGATCCTCGCCGGTGCGCACGAGTTTCGGGAGCTTCGTCTGCTGGTGGCGTTACGCAACAGCCGGCTCGGGTTCGACGCCGAGCTGGTCGCCGAGGCGCAGCGGCTGATCGGTGGCGACGGCGTCGGGCTGGCGGCCCGCCTCGGCGTCGAGCACGAGGCGACGGTGCAGCGGCTCTGGGAGGTCGCCGCCGATGCGCAGTGGCGGTGGCGGGACCGGGCCGAGGACCCGCTGCTCCCACTGGCCCAGCGGCGCGGCGCGCAGGTCGTCGTCCGCAGCTGTGAGGGGATGCTCGCCGAGCTGGCCGCTGGCGGTCGGTGAGAACCGACGGCGTGGGACGCGGAGCCGTGTGGATCCGCGGACACCTGGTCGACCTGCCTGCCGGTCTACCGAAACCTTTTCGCAAGCTTTTCAGGGAACCCGACAGTCACTCGCGGACTCCGACCCCTGGCAGGCCAGGTGCCCAGTCTGCCCACGTAGGACGGTAAGGACGCCAGCGAAAGCGGTTCAGGTTTTACCCGCCTGACATCTTGCCGAAACCGTTTTCGTGCGCGACGCTAGCGGCGGAACGTGACATCCACCACCCCGGTCGCGGCGGTAACGACGTGCTGCACGAGCCGCGCCGGATCCGGCGGGAGGCGGGGGGCGCGATGAGGACCAGCGATCTCGCGACGTGCCGGATGGTCCGTAGTGGACCGGTCCGCACTGCTGCCGACCCGATCCGCGGGACCCGCCCGGCGGCCACCGTGATCGACCGCGGTGGCCGATGTCATCGCTCTGGTGTAGCGGCTGCGGCCCGCCCCGACGACACGAACGAACCAAGGAACCGGACTGATCCTCGCTCGCGGGACCCGCGTAGCGGCTTTCTCCGAACGATGAACCCCTAGGAGAGGAACCATGATTAGAACCTTGGGCAGGCGCACCGCTCTGCGTTCACTGGCAGGAGTCCTCGTGGCCGCGCTGACCGTGGCCACGGCCGCGTGCAGCAGCGACGACGGCGGCACGAGCGCGGCAGAGGCCGGCCCCAACGGCGTCGACGACGGCAGTGAGCTCACCCTGTGGACCCGCGCGCCGCTGGAGAAGCAGGCGAAGCTCCTCGTCGACGCGTACAACGCCGGCCACCAGAACACGGTCAAGCTGACCGTGGTTCCCAACGACGACTACGTCGCGAAGGTCGGCGCGGCCGCAGGCTCGGACGGCCTTCCGGACCTCTTCGCCGCGGACATCGTCTACGTGCCGAACTGGGTGAATCAGGGCCTCTTCCAGGACCTCAGCGCCAACATCGACGGCCTGAGCTTCAAGGACTCCATCAACAAGGGGCACCTCTCGGCCGGAACGGTGGACGGCAAGAAGCACGTCCTGCCCTTCGTGCTGGACCTGTCGATGCTGTTCTGGAACAAGCAGCTGTTCAAGGACGCCGGGCTGGACCCGGAGAAGGCCCCGGCGACGCTCGAGGAGTACGCCGCTGCCGCCAAGGCGGTCCAGGCGACCAAGAAGAACGGCGTCTACGGCACGGCGACCGGCCTGAACTGCGGAGGCTGCCTCGTCTTCACCTGGTTCCCGTCGGTCTGGGCCGGCGGCGGTGAGGTGCTGAGCGAGGATGGCACCGAGTCCAAGCTCGCCGACGACACCGCCCAGAAGGTCTACCGCACGTGGAACGACCTGTGGAAGTCCGGAGCCGTGCTGCCCGCCTCGGCCGGTGAGACGGGTCCGACCTGGACCGCCCCGTTCACCGAGGGCAAGGTCGGTCTGATGCTCTACCCGGCGACGCTGCTCTCCTCGACCCCGTTCGACGTCGGCGTGGCCCCGATCCCCGGCCCCAGCGGTGGTGGCTCCACCTTCGTGGGCGGGGACGGCATCGGCGTGTCGAAGGACTCGAAGAAGGCGGCTCAGGCCTGGAACTTCCTCGGCTGGATGATGTCCGAGGACGCCCAGGTCGAGGTGCTGGCGAAGAACAAGGACGTGGTGTCCCGCGCCGACCTCGCGGCCAACAAGTACGCCGCCGAGGACCCGCGACTGGTCACCATCAACGAGGCGGCCGGCAAGGGCGACACCCCCGTCGCGCTGAACTTCCAGCAGGCGTTCAACGCGCCGAACAGCCCATGGCTGACCCTCGTCCGCAATCAGGTGCTGAACGGCAGCGGCGACCTGCAGAAGGACAACGGCGAGATCACCGCCGTGCTCAAGCAGTAGCTGCCCATCGCGGGCGTGTGCCGACCAACGGCTTTCCCGGGCCGGCACACGCCCGCGGCGGGACACGTCCCCGCGTGTCCACGACCGCCCGCCGTCGACCGACCGAGAGGTTCCCATGAGAGTCACCGCACCGTCTCGCCCGCCCAGTGCGGCGACGCGGGGCCGTGCCCGCCCACGCGGCCGGCAGGCCCTGCTGGGCTGGCTCTACGCGACACCGACCGCGGTGTTCGTCGTGGCGCTGTTCGCCGTACCGCTGCTGCTCGTCATCAGGATGTCGGTGTCGAGATGGCCGCTGCTGACCGGCGACCAGGGGATCAACGCTCCCGACAACTTCGTGAAGGCGGTCAACCACCGGTTCTTCACCGACTCGGTGGTGTTCACCGTCAAGTACACCGTGCTCGCCACCGTGCTGCTCCTGGCCCTCGGCCTGGGGCTGGCCCTGCTCGTGCAGGAGTCGAGCCGGTGGAACAACCTGCTCCGTGCGTCGTTCCTGATTCCCAGCGCGCTCGGGCTGGCGTCGGCGTCCCTGTTGTTCTACGTGCTCTACTCGCCGTACGCGAGCCCGCTGGCGCCGGTGATGGACCGTCTCGGCGTCACCTTCCTCGGTTCACCGACCGCGGCGCTCATCTCGACGACCTTCCTCATCGTGTGGCGCTACGCGGGCTTCTACATGGTGCTCATGCTGGTCGGCCTCCAGGGCATCCCGGCGGACGTGTACGAGGCCGCCCGCGCGGACGGTGCCACCCGCTGGCAGACCTTTCGGAAGATCACCCTGCCCCTGCTGCGTCCGACCCTGGCGCTGACGACCGTGTTGTGCGTGACCGGTTCCCTGCTCGCCTTCGAGCAGTTCTACATCCTGACCAAGGGCGGTCCGGACAACAGCACGATCACCGTCGTCCAGCTCATCTACATGGTGGCGTTCCAGGGTCAGAACGACCTCGGTGTGGCGGCCGCCCTCTCCCTCATCGTGCTGCTGGCCCTGGTCCTCATCAACGCGCTGCAACTGCGCGCCTTCCGATCCGAGGAGAGCTGACCCCGATGATCGCCGTATCCCGTTCCCGCGTCGATCCCGGCGGAGCTCCGCCACCCGCCGCGGCGCCCGGTCGCCGCGGCGGACCCAGGGGCGTCACCATCGCCGGCATCGCGCTGCGCACGCCGTACTGGGTGTTCTCCGGCGCGGTCGGCCTCATCTTCCTGGCTCCGCTGCTCTGGACGGCGGTCGCCTCGGTGGGCCCGCGGGCCGGCACCAACCAGGTGGACGGCTGGGGCTTCGGCAACTACGAGACGCTGGCGAACTATCAGGCCGGCATCTGGCGCTACCTCGCGAACACGGCCTTCGTCGCCCTGCTCGCGGTCGCCCTGACGCTGCTGATCTCGCTCTTCGGTGGTTACGCGTTCGCCCGGTTCCGCTTCCCCGGCAAGAACATCCTGTTCCTGGTCACGCTCGCCATCCTGATGGTCCCGTACGCGACGTTGCTGATCCCGCTCTACGTGCTGCTCAACCAGGTGGGGCTGGAGAACTCCCTCGTCGGCGTGGCCCTCGTGCTCACGATGTTCCAGCTGCCGTTCTCCACCTTCCTGATGCGTATCTCCTTCGAGGCGGTGCCACGTGAACTGGACGAGGCCGCGATGGTCGACGGGTGCTCGACGTTCAGCGCTCTGTGGCGGGTGCTGTTGCCCGCGGTGAAGCCGGGCCTGATCACCGTCGGGCTGTTCGCGTTCCTCACCGCGTGGAACGACTTCATGGCACCGCTGATCCTCATCAACGACAGCGAGCGCATGACCCTTCCGCTCGCTGTGTCCAACCTGCGGGGCCAGGTCCAGGGTGTCGTCGACTACGGGGCGACCGAAGCGGGCGTCGTCGTTCTCGCCCTTCCGTGCATCGTCCTGTTCCTGCTGCTCCAACGACACTACGTGCGCGGCTTCATGTCCGGCGCGATGAAAGGATGACCATGAGCGGCACCGCACCTACGGCCGCCCCTGTCCTGCCGATCCGTGGCCGGCTCCGGCCGCTCGGGCTGGACCAGGTCCGGATCACGGGGGGATTCTGGGCCGAGCGTCAGTCGATCAACGCCGCCGCGACTCTGCCGCACATCGCGCACTGGCTCGAGCGTGCGGGCTGGATCGGCAACTTCGACCGTGCCGTGCGGGGCGACCTGTCACGCGATCGCCGTGGACGCGAGTTCTCCGACTCGGAGATCTACAAGTTCCTGGAGGCGGCGGCGTGGGAGATCGGCCGGACCGGCGATGCGGGGCTCGAGTCGCGGTTTCGCGCCTTCGTGCGACGGGTGGCCGCGGCGCAGGAGGCCGACGGTTACCTCAACACCAGGTTCGGTCGCCCGGGGCAGGCGCCCCGGTGGTCCGACCTCGAATGGGGTCATGAGCTCTACTGCGTCGGTCATCTCCTGCAGGCCGCGGTCGCCCGCGCCCGAACGCGTCCGGGTGCGGACGACGGGCTGTTCGAGGTCGCCCGCCGTGCCGCCGACAACGTCTGCGAGACCTTCGGGCCGGACGGCGTCGACGGCATCTGCGGGCACCCGGTGATCGAGACCGCGCTGGTGGAGTTCGCCCGGGTCACCGGTGACGACCGCTACCTGACCCAGGCCGCGCTCTTCGTCGACCGGCGGGGTCACGGCCGGCTCAGCGATGTGGAGTTCGGGCGGGAGTACTTCCAGGACGAACGGCCCGTCCGGGAGGCGACGGTCCTGCGAGGGCACGCGGTACGGGCGAACTACCTCGCGGCCGGCGCCGCCGACGTCGCCGTCGAACTGAAGGACGCCAGCCTGCTGGACGCGGTGCGCACCCAGTGGAGCAACGGGTTGGCCCGGCGCACGTACGTCACCGGCGGGCAGGGCTCCCGGCATCAGGACGAGGCGTTCGGCGAGGACTGGGTGCTGCCTCCCGACCGTGCCTACTCCGAGACCTGCGCCGGCGTCGGCTCGGTGATGCTCGCGTGGCGGCTGCTGCTCGCCGACGGCGACCCCCGGTACGCCGACGTCATCGAGCGGACGCTGTTCAACGTGGTGTCGACCTCGCCGTCGGCCGACGGACGGAGCTTCTTCTACACCAACACGCTGCACCGCCGCGAGCTCGGCAGCCTTCCCGACGCCGACCGGCCCAGCCTGCGCGCGGCGGCTTCGCTGCGGGCGCCCTGGTTCGAGGTCTCCTGCTGCCCGACCAACGTCGCCCGCACCCTGGCCAGCCTGGCGGCCTACGTCGCGACGTCCGACGACGAGGGTCTGCAACTGCACCAGTACCTGCCGGGCACCGTCGAGCACCGCCTCGCCGACGGGCGCGACCTGTGCGTGCGCATCGCGACCGACTACCCGCACAGCGGGCAGGTCCGGGTGCGGATCGAGAGCGACGACGACCGCCCCTGGTCGCTGTCGTTGCGGGTGCCCGGCTGGGCGGGCCAGGGTGCGACGCTGACCGTCGACGGAGAAACCCGTGCGGTCGGTCCCGGCCTCGTCACGGAGAACCGGACGTGGCGACGGGACGACGAGGTCGTTCTGTCCCTGCCGATGGCGCCCCGGTTCACCTACCCGGACGCCCGCATCGACGCGGTCCGTGGCTGCGTCGCGGTGGAGCACGGCCCCCTCGTGCTCGCCCTGGAGTCGGTGGACGTGCCCGACGTCGAGACGGTCGACGAGCTCCGCGTCGACACCAGCCAACCGCCCCGCCTCGTCGACGGCCGCGTCACCGTGCAATGCCGGCGCGTCCATCCACGCGAGCACGACTGGCCGTACCGGACCGACGCGGCCGAGTCGGCGCCGGTGGTCGACGAGGGCGTCGACGAGGTGGCGCTGGTGGAGTACCACGACTGGGCCAACCGAGGGCCCTCGACCATGCGCGTCTGGCTCCCGACAGAGCATTGACGAGATGTCAGGGGCCGACCGGCTCCCTGATGTTAGCGCTAACGCCCGTACGCGCCTCGCCCGTTCAGCCGCACCGACGACAGGGAGGAAACGACATGATCCATAGAAGAGTGAGGAGGGTGCCCCTCTGGGCCGCCCTGGGCGCGCTGGTGCTGGGAGGGGCGGTCGGCGTACCGTCTCCGGCCCACGCCGCCAGCCCGGTCCTGCCGGGCAACGAGGGTGACGTCGGGGTCTACACCAACGGGCAGAACCATGCCATGGAGATCGGCGACCCGACCTACAGCAACGTCGGTGACGTCGCCAACCAGCTCAAGCCCGGCGTGCCGTTCACCGCGGGGAACATGCACCAGTCGATCTTCGAGAAGGACCTGGCCGCCGGCGGCACGGACTACTACCTCGACCGCGTGCTGGGCGTCCCCGGAACGATCGGGTCGGCGGTGCTGATGAGCCGGGGCCGTTCTCTCTACATGCGCGGCGCGAGCAACAACAACTTCACCGTCATGGGCTTCGCCGGCAGCGCGTACGTCGGTGGCCCGAACAACCTCGGCAACCTGTACACCGTCACGGTGCCCGGGCAGACCGTCGCCGAGGTCAACGCCAACCGGTTCAACGCGCCGAGCCACGCGAAGAGCCGGTACACGATCGGGACCACCGGAGTCACCGCCAACCAGACCAAGTTCATCACCGAGGACAACGTCGCCGTCACCGCCCTCGACTTCGACAACCCCGGCGACGCGTCGGCCACCTTCACCGTCCGCGCCGCGTCCCCGCTGGCCACCCAGGCCGGACCGGGCGCCGCCGCGCTGACCGGCACGCGCACCATCACCAGTGGCGCCAACAACGGGCTCGTCGACACGGCGTGGGATTCGATCAGAGTCGACGTCACCGGTGCCGGCTTCAGTCGTACCGGAGCGAACCTGGACCGCGAGATCACCGTGCCGGCCGGCGGCTCGGTGTCGCTGTCCGTGGTCGGCGCCGTCTCCTCGGCCAGCCTGACCAGGGCCGTGCAGAGCTACCAGGAGTACGCCGAGATGTCGCCGGCCACGGCCGTGCGCACCGGCATCACCGCCTTCAACCGCCGCTGGGCGCAGGACGTGCCCTACATCAACGTGCCCGATCCCGCGCTGGAGAAGGCCATCGTCTACCGCTGGTGGGGCGAGCGGTACAACACCCTCGACGCCAACGCGCCCGGCCACGTCTACCAGTACCCCACGACGATCGAGGGGGTGAACCTCTACCAGAACGCCGTGGCGCTGACCCAGCCGATGCACCTGCAGGACACCAAGTGGCTGCGCACGCCCTACCTGCCGTACGGCCAGGTCCTCAACATCGGCGAGCTGTCCGGCTCGTCGGCCTTCCTCGACAGCCCGGGGCACACGAGCTGGAACAACCACTACTCGCAGTACATCGGCACCGCCGGGCTCGAGGCCTACAACGTGCACGGCGGCGGCAAGGAGATCGCCCGGAAGTTCGCCCGCTACTTCGAGGGCGACGGCGTCGGTCAGCTCGAGCACTACGACGGCAACGACGACAAGCTCATCGCCTACGACACCAACTACATGCCGGGCAACGACGCCGACGCGATCACCTTCGGCTACCCGAAGAGCAACGCCGGCGCACCCGGGGCGCGCACCATCGAGCGCCCCGAGTCGGCGTACGTGTGGGGCGCGTTGGACGCCGCCCGCCAGCTCTACCAGCTCGCCGGCGCCGACCAGGGCAAGGTCGACGAGATGGCCGGCGGCGCCGACGCGATCCGCGCGGCGATCCTCGACCGGCTGTGGAGCCCCGACATGCGGATGTTCCTCGCCGGCACCTCCCACGGCGCCACCAGCGCGGCGAGCGCCAACGGCCGGCCCAACCCGCTGCCCGCGACGTCCCGCGACCTGATCCCGGCCCGGGAGTCGAACCTCTACGACGTCTACGCCGAGAACCTCATCCCGTACGACCAGTGGCAGAACTACGTCGACGGGTACCGCTTCCTGACCTACGGCGACAACTTCCCGATCTTCCCGTTCTACACCGCCAACCAGTACGACCGGACGGCCTACGGGATCGGCGGCTCCAACAACTTCTCCAACATCAACTTCACCGTGCAGTACCGCGGAGTCCGCTCGGCGCTGCGCCACTACGACCCGGAGCAGAAGTACATCACCCCGGCGTACGCCAAGCGGCTGCTGGACTGGATGGCCTGGAGCATCTACCCCAACGCGGACCTGCGCGCCCCGAACCAGGCGGAGTACTACTCCAACTGGAACCCGACCGCGAAGACCTACAACCGCAACAACCCGAACCACGTGATGCTCGGCAACATGAACTACATCTTCGTCGAGGACATGGCCGGCCTCCAGCCGCGCTCCGACGACAAGATCGAGCTATCGCCGATCAAATTCGGCTACGACCACTTCATGGCCAACAACCTGCGCTACCACGGGCAGGACGTCACCATCGTCTGGGACCCCGACGGCAGCAAGTATGGCCTGGGCGCCGGCTACAGCCTGTTCCTCAACGGCGAGAAGAAGGTCAGCACCGACAAGATCGGCAAGCTCACCTACGACCCGCGCACCAACCAGGTCCAGGCCGAGGCCGGCCTGACCGTCACGTTCACCGCGACGACCGGGGCCGACGTCCCGAGCGCGGTCGACACCCCGATCGAGGACACCCGCGTCGTCGAGTACCTGAAGACGGCCGGCATCGACCTCACCGAGGACGCGCCGAACCTGGCCGCGGGCGCCAACCTCAGCTCGTCGTACACCCAGCAGGGCGTGCGGCCGACGCCGTGGCGGCAGTTCCACACGCCCGGCTGGAGCACCACCTCGATGAACTACACACCCGGCGCCATCAAGGAGACCGAGCGGCCCGTGTCGCTCGCGGCCGTGACCGACGGCGTCACCGCCAACGAGCCGTACTGGGGCAACTACGGCACGACCGACAAGAACGGCTACATCGAGCTGGACCTCGGGTCGGCGAAATCCTTCGACAACGTCAAGGTGTACGCCGTCAGCGACCGCCAGGCCGGGGGCTACCGCGAGCCCGCGCGCTGGTGGGTGCAGGTGCCCGACGGCGACGGCGGCTGGAAGGAGGTACCGGGCCAGTTCAAGAACCCGACCGTCCCGTCGGCGAAGTTCAACGAGGCGTTGTTCGACACCGTGACGTCGAGCAAACTGCGCATCGCCTTCACCAACAACCCGACGTTCTACACGGCGATCTCCGAGGTCCAGGTCTTCGACTCGGGACGCGACGTACCGGAGGTCTCCAACCAGGCCCCCGTGGTCACCGCCGCGCGCGACGGCTCGGCGGACGGCAACCTGTCCACCAGGCTGGTCGGCACGGCGTCCGACGACGGCATCCCCTACGACAGCGAGCTCACCTTCGGCTGGGAGACCGTCTCGGCCCCGCCCGGAGCGGGCGTCATCTTCTCCGACCCGAAGGCACTGACGACCCGGGTGACCGGCACGGTCGAGGGTGACTACGTGTTCCGCCTCTTCGCCAGCGACGGCGAGAAGCGGTCGGAGGCGACCGTGGCGGTGACCCTCGCCAAGCGGGAGGTGGTCGCCGAGTTCGGCTCCTCGGCGACGGTCAGCACCAGCGGCACCGCGTCGTGGGAGAACCACCAGCGGGTCAAGGAGAGCACCACCCCGAACAGCTCGAACCCGGGTGCCGGGAACGGCTGGGGCAACTGGGGCCAGACACAGAACGGCACCAGCCCGGAGCGGGAGGCGTGGATCCAGTACCGGTGGACCGCACCGGTGCGGCTGTCGTCGACCGACATCTACTGGTACGACGACAACGGTGGCACCCGCCGGCCCACGGGCACGACGTACGCCATCGAGAGCTCCGCGGACGGCACCACCTGGACGCCGGTCACCCTCACCGGGGACTCGACGTACGCCGACGGGCTCGCCACCAACACCTACAACCACTTCGACTTCCAACCGGTCACGACCAGCTATCTGCGCATCCGCATCTGGGGCCTCATGGGCAGCGGCGCCGGCACCGGCGTGCTGCGGTGGCGTGCCAACGGCGAGACCGTCGACTCGGTGCGCTCTCCGGTGCTCATCCGGACCACCGTGGGCGCTGTGCCCACCCTGCCGAGCACGCTCGACGCGGTCTACGCCAGCGGTGCGCGCGGCACCGTCGCCTTCAACTGGCAGGAGATAACGCCGGCGATGGTCGCGGAGACCAACGTCGAACCGTTCGTGGTCTACGGCACGAACGACGCGTACGGCCTGATCGCCGAGGCCCGCGTGTACGTGCGTCCCGAGACAGCCCCGGGCGGCATCTCGATCCAGGGCGCGGAGACGTTCGAGCGCTCCGTCGACGTGGGCGAGCTGCCCCACCTGCCGGACAAGGTGGAGGTCTCCTACAACGACGGCTCCCGCGACAACCAGGCCATCGGCGTCGACTGGGAGTTCGACGAGGACATCGTCGACACCCCCGGCCGCTACACCATCATCGGCAACCTGATCCTGCCCGACTACGTCAGCCAGGCCGGCGCCACGCGGACCACGCTGACCCTCACCGTGGGCGACCCCCCGGAGACCCCGACGTGGGACGTCGAGGTGCAGGCGCGCACCCAGTGCATCGGCACCCGCGCCTACGTCTCGGTCAACGCGCGCAACGCCGAGGACGTGCCGCTCACCATCGAGCTGATCACGCCGTACGGCTCGCGCACGGTGTCCGGCGTCGCCCCCGGCAAGTCCGCCTACCAGGCGTTCACCACCCGCGCCGAGTCGGTGCCGGCCGGGGTCGCGACGGTGAAGGCCACCGGCAGCGTGGACGGCCAGCCGGTGACGGCGGCGTTCGAGGCGCCGTTCGGCGCGCTCGCCTGCGGCTGACCCTTCGTGGTGGCGGCGCCCCCCCCCCCCCCCCCCCCACCACACCCAAAACAGAGTGAAAATCCAACAAAAAAACAACCCGGGAGCCGCCGCCCCCCCCCC